>JAJQBC010000088.1 GCA_021203465.1 Lachnospiraceae bacterium
GCGAATTTTTATGCCATTTAAATCACTCAATTGCGTAATTGGCCGAACATTACTTACATAATTTCTAAATCCGCATTCTCCTCTTGCAAGTATCTTGATGGATGCAATATCATAAACCTGATCATCAAAGTATGACATAATCTCTTTGTTATTAAAAATCGCTGCTGCTTCTTCGCGATTTGTCACCAAGTAAGGCAGGTCAAATATCTCCAAATCTGGGACATAGCCTGTCAAAATTGTGTTGCCAATAATAGCAGCACTGATAGTTCCAAGCGCCATGCCTTCAACAGTTTCCGCTTCATTTCCAAGAGCAGCCGCGCCAATAACTTCAATCTGGATTTTTCCATCGGAAAGTTCAGCTGCTTTGTCTGCAAAAGCTCTACACAACACATCTGCATGGTCATCATCCGTCACTGCATCAATATGTCCAATCTGAAAACTCAACTCACGAATCTCAGCATTTTGCTCGTCCGCGCCTTCAGTATCCATTTCATTTTCTACAACAGTGTCTTCTTCTATGCTTGAATTACTAGAGCCACAAGCAGTTAATACACAAATAGATAATACCAAAGCCACAATCTGCAAAAATATCTTTTTCATTTTCTTTTCCTTTCTTTTCATTGAATTATATCCACATAGGATCCTTAGCCACCGCTGAAATCTCTCTCTTTATGGTTTAGACAGCTGCTGCTTTTATTTCTTATCATGGCCAACTGTTAAATTGACTTTCTCTTCACTGGATATCAAGTTCATCCGTTCCATAAACAAAACCAATAAATTTCTGTGGGATCGTCTCTACGCTCTTCACAATCGTGGACTCCACAGACTTGTAGGATTCCTTTCCTTCAAAAGAGTGCGTAGCAATAATATGAATTACCTCCTTAGGAATTCCATTTCTGGCTGCTATAATAGCGCCAGCTAAAGGATGACGAAGATAATTTGCCTCTTCACTGTCATATGGAATGCCATCAGCACTGACTCGATACTCAATAAATTTCCCTATATCGTGCAATACTGCTCCGGCAATAACATAGTCCCTATTGCAGGGAACATACTGTCCATAATGCGCAAGCAGATCATCACAAATCAATGTTGTCAACCTTACCGCGTCCTGCATATGCATTATACCCGTTACCGGTGTGTCCTTAAATCCATGAACAGCGCAAGGAGCACGCATCATACTTTCCTCATCCCATCCGCCGCTCTCCACAGCATCCGCAAAGGCATGATAGCAATTTTCCATTAAACTCTTGTCCTGAATTGTGTTACACTCCGGAAATAACTCTAAAAATTTTTCTCTCGTAATCATAAGTTCCACCTCATTCAACAAAATACCCTTCCTCATCAAAGGAAAAAGTAAACGGTTCTCCTACAATTTCTAACATTTCATTTGTCTCGATTTCTTGAATCAGTGCTTCAGACGCATATATTTCCCCAATCTGTAAGGTGTTTTTAATACGTACGATTCGTGGATTGTTCATATCAGGGCATCGGCATGTTTTAATTGCAGTTTTTATTGCATAAATATCATTAGGCATTATCAGCGGAATAACATCATTTTCAATAAAGACAGACGTTATTTGGTTTACATATGTCTTTCCTATATCAATATCATCAAACAACCGTTTTGTAATAATGTCCGCCTGCCCCATCCCACTTGCCGCATGCTCCGTCTCTTTAGTCAAACCGCGCATAATCATCCGTGTTGGTCCAGGATAGTCTCCCGATTTATATGGAGACGTAAAGCGATTCGTTATACATGGATCCGCTCCCATTCCACTGATATTTTTTCCTATTTCATCAATGATTAATATATCCAGTGGATTCGGGATAATTCTTGGCATATAGGACTTTGCCCGAAGCAGGAGTGGGGGTTCTTCACTCGGAATGGCTTCAGCTGGTATGCAGTGAATTTCCGCCGTCTCATCATAGGCATTTTCTATTATTCCAACCCCAAATATAACTGGAACTCTCAAAAACACAAGTTCACTCGCCTCAATTAGCCTCTGGCTCATATTCTCTGTTCCAATACGATGCATAGATTCAGCACCCAGTCTTTTCCCGAATCCAATCACCGACATCTTTGTAAGTCCACTTTCTATAGGACCCGAAAAACCCGGATGTGCCTTAATCCTGTTAACTATAATTACCGCATCCGCCTTGAGAAGATGCGAAGCAACCTGAATGTGCGTGCCATCACTGATTGTCCCAATGTCTACGACCTCCATACTGGCATTGATCGGGGCATTCATTGATTCTTCTGTAATGCCATACTGTTTGAGAAACGCTTTTTGTCCCTCCTCCGTTCCTCCTCCATGGCTTCCCATGGATGGGAAAATATAAGGATGGGCACCTTTTGCTAGGCAAATGTCTACAAGTTCTCTTACTATCACTGATAAATTACTAATTTGACGGCTACCAACAGAAATTGCTACGGTTTGTCCCGACTTGATGCGCCCAAAAAGTGCTCTCTCATTCATTTCACGTTGGATAGCACCTCTCACGTCATCTTCTTTAACGACATCAAAATGTTGGCGCACTTTAATAAAGCGCGGAATCTGTGCATTATCAACTGCGTTTTTCACCAAATACATGTTTTCAAATGAAATCATAGGATTAGCTTTCTCCTCTGGCTGTCAGGAATTCACATCTATTACGTTTTCTACGATGCTATTTCCTAGCTAACAATTTGTTATAAATTCAGATGCCAATATCTATTCCTCTTGCTTTTAATTTCTCGCCAAATCCCGAAAAAATCCAAGAATCGACACCTGATAAAAATGTCGCTCTGATCTTTTCTTCATTCTCAAGCCTCTTTAGTGATGCTTCCAAAACCTCAGCCGCAATCTCTTTAGGAACAACCACTACCCCATCATCGTCTCCGATGATGATATCTCCAGGATTCACCACTTGTCCGCCAAACGCAATTGGATGATTTACTGTTCCAAATTCACTTTTTACTGTCCCATTTATACAATGACCTTTGCTAAATACAGGAAATCCTATTTCTTTAATCGTTTCACCATCACGAACACCACTGTCAATTACAAGACCATTTATACCTTTAGATTTTGCACAGGTAGCCATACAGTCTCCAAAGGGTCCCTGTTCTGTGTAATCTCCCATCGTACATACGATAACATCTCCTTCACCTGCAATGTGCAACGCAGCATGTAAAGTAATATTATCCATCTCATGGCATTCACAGGTAATTGCTGTGCCACAAATTTTCATTCCTGGATAAAGCTGTCGGATCTGCGGGTCAATATAATTCTTTCTACCCATTGCTTCATGTGCCGTCGCGACAGATACATTCCTAAACTGTTCAACAATGCTCTTATCAGGCTTTTTAAAGTCCAAATTTACCGCTTTCATACTCTTTTCCTCTCTCATTAGGTTTCAAATATAATCTTCCTTACAAGGATATTCTTTTTCGCAAGAGATCAGTGTTGAGGCCTTAAAATCTTGTGCTTGATGACGTAAAAGCTCCTTTACATCAATATCAATCCCAAGTCCAGGAGTTGTTGGAAGTTCAGCAAAGCCGTGATCAACCTTAATAGGATTGATGTCAATCAAATCGCATCCCTCCTTGACATTTACAAACAACTCAGCAATATTGAAGTTCGGCGCTACCGCAGATACATGCAATGTTGCTGCCAAACCGACAATGGAGCTATTATAATTATGTGGGGAAAAACATACATTATACGGTTCAGCCATACTAGCTATCTCCATCATGCCATGAATGCCATTGCAAACACAGGTGTCCGGATTAATAACATCCGCCGCATGCATCTCCAGAACATTTTTTATTTCTTCCTTGGTATACATTGTTTCACCTGTAACAACTCTCAAAAATGGTAAACTCTGTTTGACAGTGCGTACTAAATCCAAATTGTCAGACAGGCATGGTTCTTCAAATACGAATGGATTAAATTCCTCAATTCTATGTCCAAAGTGAATTGCATCATATGGAGATAAGCGCCGATGTACTTCTATCATGAGATCCATATCTTCCCCAAGTGCCTCGCGCATGGCTTTGACATTAGCAACGGCATGATCTTCCTCTTTTTTGGTGATATAAGTACGCCACGGAGAATAAAACGGATCCCATTTCAACGCCGTAAAACCTTGTTCTTTAATCTTCAAAGCTCGTTTGACTGTTTCATCTGTATCTTTCGTTCCAAACCACCACCCATTGGCATACACACGAATACGAGAACGATATCGCCCTCCGATCAAATTGTATACGGGTTGTCCACAAATCTTTCCAATAATATCCCACAATGCAATTTCAATCGAACTCCAGGCGGAGAAAAAATCCACAGAACTACGTCTAATTTGAAAATCATCAAAAAGGCTTGTAGACATATGCTTAATAGCGAACACTTCCTGTCCTATCAACGCTGGAGCCATCGATTCAATATAACTCTTTGTTACTTTTTCTTTTCCTTTCCCTACATAAGATTCTCCCCATCCATAGGTACCATCAGAGGCCTCCACTCTACAAAACAACAAATTTTTTGGTGTATCCGCATAATACAAAAATGGTTCAATTTTTTTAATTGTTACACTCATAAGCTGTTCACCTTCCTCTGTTTTGTTACTCAAACTCAACCAAATCTTTTCACCTACAACTTTTTCATAGTATTTATTCTTGTTTCTTTTCCCCTTCTAACATCATCACTTCTTTCTTATCTTTTCCAAAACTATTAAACAGATGTAAAACGTGTTATAGGCTCTTTAAGTCAACATTCCTGTCTCTGTTCAACGAATATACTCTGTATATTCATTTCTAACTTCTTCTCGGTTTTAAATTTAGAATTTTAACTCCTTAATATTTTCATATTTAAAACACCGCCTTTCACCTTTGTTTCGTATTTTGATTTTATCACTTAATTAATTTATTGTAAATTCACATTTTTTACAGTTTTCTATATTTATTTTTGTGCATTATGCCTCCTTTTTATTATATCGCGGTTTTATATTTAGCACCATTGATTTTTTTATATGAAACTCTTGTTATCGTCCGCTAAATTTGTTAAAATAATATAAAACTAAATTGAGAAGCCGAGGTCTTACCATGAGCAGCAATTACGCACCCATACCTATTATCGAACGTATGTCTTCCGTTATGGATATCATCCTGAACTCCCCGTCAGGAGTCCGTGCTGTCGACCTGCTGCACACACAAAATATCCCCAAGACGACGCTATACCGCCTCCTGACGGCTATGACAAAAGAAGGCTTCCTTTTCTGTGACGCTGACACGGGAGTTTATACAATCGGGACAAAATTTACAACTTCCTACGTATCCATGGATGAACGTTCAAGCCTACTGAGAGAGTCAGCGATAGAACACTTGAAATGGCTCGCTTCGCAAATGCAGGAAACCGTAAAGCTCTCAGTGCTTTCCAATTGGAGTGCCTATGTGGTCGCCTCCATCGAAAGCCCTCAACCTGTGCGGATCAAAATCGACACGGGCGTCAATTTTCCTCTCCATGCCGGAGCCACCGGAAAAATATTTTTATGTGATTTCAACGACTCCATGCTCAAAAAATACTATCAGTTCTACGCTGCGCCCTATACTGACCAGACAATTATGTCTGTCGATCAGATGGCTGAAGAACTGAAACTCATCAAGGAACAAGGATACGCATTTGATAATGGGGAATATATGCCGGAAATCCTTGCATTTGCCGTGCCCATCAAAAGTCAGGCCGGCAATACAATCGCTGCCCTCAGCCTGCCATATCCCTCCATGCGAAGAGACCACGTTGATAAAGAGCTGGCTGTAACACTTTTAAACCAGACCGCTTCCCTGATCAGCGCCTCTTACTCCAGTAAACGCGATAAAGAAAGTCCCGCCCAGCTGATCGGGCATTCTGTCAATGCATAACTCTTCAACAATACAAGAAGTTGCAAAACAGCTTTCCCAAAGGGAAAAGCAAACGTATCTGCGGGGCCGCTGTAACAGCCGCCCCGCAGACTCATTGTATTCATTTTTCAGATCTGGAAAGTTTTCTTGAGGGGAAAGACTCCCTCTTAAAAGACGGCGACGCGGTGCTCATCAAGGCGTCGCACGCGATGGGATTTGAAAAGATTGTGGAGGCGCTGCGTATTTAAGCGCTACGCCTTCTCCAGCTCTTTCTCTTCGATGTGTTCCCGGATCAATTCCTCTATCTCGTTCTTCTCTTTTCCAAAAACGAAAGCCAGCTCCCCATAAAGAGAATCCTGTGCCATTTTCAGGTAGCGTTCATCCACAGAAGCCATCTTTTTGCCCTGAGCGAGCCGCTCCTGTCTGCGATGGTAAAGCGTCTTAATGATACTAACCCAGCTGTGATAGTCACCGGAATACAGCGCTTTTTTATAACACTCCTCCCGGAGTTTGTCGACGGTAACATGAATGGTTTCAATCGTCGGAATCTCATCCAGCAGCTGCATCGCCATCTCTTTCGTGATTACCGGCCGGACATTCTGCTTCTCACGGTCAATCGGATAATAGATCCTACTTCCTCTCGTGTTCAGAGGAACGAGTACATAATACAGCTTTTGCTTATCCACGCCGGAAATATCCAGATGCGTAATGTCTTCTACCTGACAGACGCCGCTCTGTCCATAAATGATATATTCTCCAATTTCAAACATCCATGCTCCTCCTTCCAGTCCTGGATCCGTCCAAAAAAGAACCCTGGTAGGTTCTTTTTTCCGTTAATTCTGTCTGTTGTGCGAATATTTCAACCAATATATATTAATATTACCAAATTTCTCGAAAATTAGAAAGTTGTTTTTTGAGAAAAATTAATTTTTGTTGATTTTGCCCATAACATCCTTCGCGTTTTTGTGCACTTTTCCCATGTCTGTACACTGCTTCTCTCCCATTAGCATCGTACGCCATGACACCAAGCGAAAACGAGACAGCTCTTTAGTTTTCCTCAGCGGCAAGAATCGCCTCGCGGCAGGCCTTCTGGAGTTCCGCTTCCCGCTCGCGGAAGAGCAGCGCCTGACTATATTTCAGATATGGAGCGCAGCCATGCCGTGCGATAAAATCCATCGCGCCGGAATTTCGGGTGAGGCTTCCGACAAACAGGATCATCTCCGGACTTTCCTCCCCGAAGCATTCCTCCAGCCAGCCAAAAGCCCTCTCCAGGCTTGTATGCAGCGCCGCGACCAGCCCTGCGCGCCGATCCACATCCCCCTGAAAGAGTCCTCGCAGATATTCCTGCACTGCCTTCTCTTCATACAGGTGGTTCTTTTTAATCGACAGCCGCATTTCCTCCAGGCGGCTTACCACTCGCACATCCTCCTCCGCTTCAAAGATCTCCGGAACCCCTCCTGCCTGCTGCAAAATCTCATGAATCCTCGTTACAAAATGGTCTTCTCTTTCATAGCGCCGGAAATCGCCCTGCAGCTGCTCCAGCAGTAAATTGACCACGGTAAAACGCTCCTCAAAGTCTCCTCCTGCAGCCATTGCCGTCTTTTCCTGGTATTCCTCCGGGGATAATCTACCCGCCAGCAACTCTGACACCCCATAGTCGGAACCATATTTCCGGTAAAGTTCACTGTAAGCCGCAAAGTCCCGGGCAGTCTCCTCATGATGTAGAAACTGTGCCGCCTGCTCAGCGCCAAAAGGAATGCCGGATTTTTCATAACTTTTCAGAAGTTCAGATAGATCTTCCCAGCCCCTTGCCGTAACAAAGATCTGCCGCTCTTCCTCCTGATTCATCACATAGAAACGATCCGCTTTGATCGTCAGATAGGAAACTACCGCCCCATGAACACCGACTGCACGGGCATAATCAAGCCACGCCTCCCGATCCGGCTCTACATCAATCCGCCGTACCCGGTCCAGCGTCACCACATCAAATTCCCGTGCTGATTTATTGTACTCTGACGGATTGCCGGCTCCCACGATCACCCAGCCCTCCGGCACCCTGTGATTACCGAAGGTCTTGTTCTGCAGAAGCTGCAGCATCGTAGGCGCAAGCGTCTCCGAAACGCAGTTGATTTCGTCCAGAAACAGAATTCCCTCTCTACAGCCTGTCTGCTCCATCGTCTCATAGATGGATGCGATGATCTCGCAGAGTGTATACTCTGTGGCCACAAACTCCTGTCCGCCATAGCTTTTTTTCACGATATGAGGCAGCCCAATTGCGCTCTGGCGGGTATGATGCGTCATCGTGTAGGCCACCAGACCTACCCCGCACTCCCCGGCCACCTGTTGCATAATCGCAGTCTTGCCGATGCCCGGAGGCCCCATCAGCAGAATCGGCCTCTGCCGAACCGCCGGGAAGACATACCGCCCGTCCGGATCTTTCCGAAGATAAGCCCGCAGCGTGTTCACAATCTCCTGTTTCGCCTTCTGAATATTCATACTCCGCTCCTATATTTTCAGACGGGCAGCCCAGTCCGGCACCAGATCCGGGCGGCATTTTTCCTTCAACAATACAAAAATCGTCTCAAAATCAGGCGGCGTCAGCGGGTAGAGCCCATCGCCGTCCGTAAAATAAATCAGTGCCCGCAGGTTTTTCAGCTTCTTCTCATCGCGCAGACGTTCAATTTCCCGGAATACCGGGCGAAAATCCGTGCCGCCGCGTCCCCGGATCCGAATGCGTCGCCTGTAATTTTTCCAGTCGTCCCTGCTACGGATGCGGGTCACGTCGCGAACCTCGCAGTCGCACTGGATAAAAAATACATTCATTCTCCGAAAGAAATTTTCCTGTCCGGACAGAAGCCCCCAAGTCTCGCTCAGGAAACGCCCCACCGCCTCCCCGGAGCAGGAACCCGAAGTGTCAATGGCGATAACGAGTTCCTCCAGACGGTAAACCTCCCTGTATTCCAATGGCTCAATCAAAGGCATAGAACCATACTGCTCCATCCCAAGATGGTAATAAATATAATCGAAACTGTCCTCATCAAGTTCAATTTCCTCCCGCGGAACCATGAAACGCCGCAGAATTCGCCGATAGTCCGTCCTTGCGCTTTCCACCGGGGGCGCTTCCTCCTCCATGATCCCCGGATTCACGCCCCGGCGGCGTCCACCGCCTCCCCGGCTCTGTCCCGCGGCCCGCAGCAAGGCTTTTTCCCAGCGCGACTGCACCGCCGCCGGCGGCTTTCTCTCCCAACACGCATGATCATCGAAGGGAAAAAACTCTCGCATCTCCTGCAGAGAATAAGGAAAATATCCCTCCTCCAGACGCAAAGCAATTGTCTCCGCCGACACCGGAAATTTTCCCAGCATGTGCAAGCATTTTGCGGCCAGATGTCCCAAAGAGCCAAGTTTCGGAATATCCTCTGCTTCAATGATCTGCTCCACCGCAATATCACAGGCCAGATCCCAGAGTTCGCGCCTTATATCTGCCGGGCGCATCCAATGCCTGTACAGATTGTGCAGAAGAATGTGAAGATAACCGCGTCGCAGACGCGACGGGCTCTCCGCATAGAGACGCAAAAGCTCCATTGGAGAATACAGAAGATTCTCACCGTCCGTAGCAAAGCCCGGCTCAGAACGTTCCCGATACGATAAGATGGAAAAGGCAACGTCCAACCTGGGAAAAAGATCGCATAGCTCATTGCGGCAGTTCTGCAGGATCTGAAGGCAGAGTCCTTCCCTCCCGGAAACAATATTCACCAATGCCACCTCCGCTCACCACAGCCGAAAATCACGATCCGGATAACCGTATTTCTGTTCTTTCAAGCGAAACAGCCAGACAATCATCCCGCTGCAACGCTGTCTGATCGCCAGACGCAAAAGGTCTTCTACCAGCTCTGCATCCAGCCAGCCGCGTCTTTCAAACTCCGCCAGTTTTTCCCAGTCTCCGAGCTCGACCAGCGCCTCCCCCGCACTGCGAACATGCTCCTTCAGCCAGAGCGCATAGTCTTCCCCGCCATCTGACAGGAAAAATCCACGCAAAGCCACCGCCAGACGCACGGTTTCGCCGGAAGTGCTGCGAAATTTGTGTCGAAGCTTTTCTGCTTCATCCAACGCAGCATGTGCTTCTAAACTGCGATAGACCCGTACAACATCCGACTGCTTCTCGTCCCACATATGAGCTCCTCTTTCTCTATTTCGTGAACAGATACATCATTTGCAGGCAACTCCCCGGACAGCAGATGGCAGTAGCCTCGCTATAAGATCAGTCACTGCGCCTCTCGCCCCAGAAGAAGAGTGCGACCGTCCCCGGTCCTGTATGGCTCCCGATCGTTGTGCCGATATCATTGATCTCAACCTTCCCGTTCAGCTTCGGGAAAGCCTCCTCTACCAATTCCGCAACCGCCTGCGCGTCTTCCCGGCAGGCAGACTGTGAAATGTAGCACTTTCCACTATACTCCGTGCCGCCCGCGGCGCATTCCTTCATCTTCTCCACGATCCGTTTGATAACCAGACTCTTTCCCCGGATCTTATAGCGCGGGATCAACTTCCCCTCGTGATCCACATTCAGAAGGGGACAGATCTTTAACACCGTACCGAACCAACCGGAGGCCTTCGTAATCCTGCCGCCCTTCACAAAGAAGGTCAGATCCGTAGAGAAGAACCAGTGATGGAGCTCCAACCGATGCTCCTCCGTCCAGTGATAAAGTTCCTCAATTCCCATGCCCTCATCACGCAGATTGGCAAGCCTATCCATAAGCAGACCATAGCCGGAGGAGGCTCCCAACGAGTCAACGATGTAAATCTTCCGCTCCGGATACTTCTGCTGCAGCTCATCCCTCGCAAGACACGCAGAACCGTAGACGCCGGAAATACCGCTGGACAGGGAGACGTGAAGAATATCCTGCCCACGCTCCAGAAACGGAGTAAAGTAATCGATGAATTCCTGTACATTCACCTGGGAAGTCTTTGTCTCGGCGCCTTCGTACATCGCTCTGTAAAACTGATCGAAGGGGATCGACTTTCCCAGATCGTCAGAATACTCTTTTCCATCCAGAAAAAAGTGAAAACAGATATACTCGATCTTCCGCTCCCGGAAATGCTCCTCTGTAAGATCAGCGGTCGAACAGCAGCTGAGAATGTAAGAATCCATAACACCACCTCCGAAAAATTCTTTATAAACTTTATTATAATCTTCCCACCGTCGTTTGTGAAGCAAAAAAAGGACGTCGGCAGATAACCGGCGTCCTGAAAAAAACTCTTTTATTCTGCGATGTAGGGCATCAGCGCGATATGTCTCGCTCTCTTGATGGCCACGGTCAGCGCTCTCTGGTGCTTCGCGCAGTTGCCGGTGATCCTTCTCGGAAGGATCTTGCCTCTCTCGGACACATATTTCTTCAGCATCGCTACGTTCTTGTAATCGATCTCGTTATTCTCCTTGCCGCAGAATACGCATACTTTTTTCCTTCTGCGCCCGCCCCTTCTCATCTTCGGAGCGTCGCCTCTTTCATTCCTGGTGTAAGCCATGGTTTTCCTCCTTCTCACTCACAGTTCCATGTCTGAATCCGATTGTCATGAATTAGTTAAACGGCAGCTCCTCATCAATTCCATCCGGGATGTTCATGAAGCCGTCGCCTGCCCCCATCGGGCCCGGCGCTGCGGCCTGCTGCGGCTGATAGCCGCCTCCCATGCTGTCGGAACGATAGGAATCATTCGACGCCTTGCTGTCGCCGAACTCCACTTCCTCCGCAACCACGTCGGTCGTGTAGACCTTCTGACCGTCACGGTTCGTGTAGCTGCCGGTCTGGATTCTGCCGCAGATCATGGCGCGCATGCCCTTGCGGAAGTATTTCTCCAGAAACTCCGCGCTCTTGCCGAACGCGACACAGCTGATGAAATCCGCCGTCTGATCGCTGTCTCTTCTGGCAAATCTGCGATCTACCGCAAGCGTGAAACGCGCAACCGCTGTCGCCGTCTCGCCGTTCGAGTAACGGATATCCGGGTCACGGGTAAGCCTTCCCATCAAAATCACTTTATTCATTAACAATCACCTCTGATAAGCTCTTTCTATGCGTCTTTACGGACACACAAATAACGGATGACGTTGTCCTGAATGCGCATACGTCTCTCGACTTCCGCCGGGCAGGTCGCCGGCGCGTCGAACTGGACGAAATAGTAGAAGCCTTCACGCATCTTCTGGATCTCGTAGGCAAGGCGCTTCTTTCCGGCATCCTCCACCTCGGTCACGACGCCGCCAAAGCGAGTGATGATCTCCTTCGCCCTGTCCACGACAGCCGCTCTCTCTTCGTCCTCGATCTTCACATTCACAACAAGTACTAACTCATATTTGTTCATGCTGCTTTCCTCCTTCTGGTCTCTGGCACATGCTCTCACATGTACAAGGAATTCTCTGATCTTCAGAGCAATAATATACCACGGAAATTTACTATATCACAGATTTTCCCTGATTTCAAGCATTTTTCCGCAGTCCGCAGGTGTTTTTTTCTACAAGCCTGCGCGCCAGCATCACCTGCCGCCCGCAGCCCATACACTTCAGGCGGAAATCCGCCCCGACCCGGAGAATCTCCCACTCCTGACTGCCACAGGGATGAGCCTTCTTCAGCTTCACAATATCTCCGACCTGATAATCCATCGCCGCCTCCCTGTCTCTACAGCTGCCCGAAGATCTCGCCGATACTACCCTGCACGAGCAGATTCGCACGGGAATCCATCGGCGTCACGGATTTGTTGACGAGCACCAGCTTATTCCCCTGATAATAGTCGATCAGGCCGGCAGCGGGATACACAGTAAGGGATGTGCCGCCTATGATCAGCATGTCTGCCCGACTGATCGCCCGTACTGCGCCCTGCACCGTTGGCGTATTGAGCCCCTCCTCATAGAGCACGACGTCCGGCTTGATACGGCCCCCGCACTTCTCACAGGCGGGAACGCCCGTCGAATTCTGGATAAAGCGCGCGTCATAGAAGGCGCCGCATCGCTCACAGTAATTGCGCAGCACGCTGCCGTGCAGCTCATAGACAACCTTGCTGCCCGCGGCTTGATGAAGCCCGTCAATATTCTGCGTGACCACCGCCTTCAGCTTTCCCTCACGCTCCCACTCGGCCAGCTTTAAATGCGCCTTATTGGGCTTTGCGTCGAGAGCCAACATCTTCGCTCGGTAAAAGCGGTAAAATTCTACCGTATTTCTCACAAAAAAGCTGTGGCTTAAGATCGTCTCCGGCGGGTAATCGTACTGCTGGTTGTACAGCCCGTCCACGCTCCTAAAATCCGGTATTCCGCTCTCGGTCGACACCCCCGCGCCGCCGAAAAAGACGATATTGTCGCTTTCGTCCACCCACTTTTTTAGGGTCGCCACTGCCTCTGTCATGTCCCTTTCCCCCTTTTTCATTTCGATGCTGTTCTGATCTGCAAGCCACAGGTCTTCGCTGCGCTCCGATTCGCGCAAAGCAGACACCCCCGGACATCTTGCGCCGTCTTCTTCGAAGGCTGTATGCCATTCCAAACTGTCACGCAAGATATTGAATTTCTGCATCCTCCATCCCGCCGCGGCAGCAGACCGCCGCCGCGTAATCGCCGTCCCGAAACTCCAACACGCGGGTCGGCCAGAGACTTCGATCCTCCGGGAGCGGAGCTCCGAAGCCCGTACCCTGCGCTTTCAGGATACTCTCCTTCAGCGCCCAAAATTCATAGAAGACCTTCTTCTTCCGCGGCTCCGGCACTGCGTCATAGACCTGCTGCTCCCGCGCGTTCAACACTCGCCGCACAAGCGCGTCTCTTGGCGGGACTGTGGCAAGCTGGATATCGACGCCCACCTCCCGGTCGGCCAGCGCCAGAAGGACATAATCTCCGGAGTGTGACCAGTTCACAAAGATACCGTCGTCCGGCGGCAACAGATACGGCTTTCCATGTGCGTTCCTCCGGTAAGCCGCAGGGCGCTTTACCTCCGGCGCGCAGCGTTCAAGCGCCAGATTCAGCAGGACTTCCGCACCCAGAAAAAGCTGACGGTCCCGCCCGTCCCTGCGGCGTCCGGCCTCCTCGATGCGCTTTTGCGACAAATACGGCTTCCACCGCTCTTCCGCAAAATCTGCACCGCTCACCTGCATCGCGAATAACTGAAGCATGAATCGAATCTCTCCTGTTCTTTCCTAATTATATCGGCAGACAGGAAAAAAGGCAATACACAAGCCCCCAATCTCAATCCCACAAAGCCGCCTTTTCCCACCACCACAAATTCCGGACACAGAAAGACTTTTTCTCCCTGTCATGTTATACCCCGGCAGCTCTGTCATTTTCTTTCGTGCGGTATGTACGCAATTCCTGAAGAAAGCCGTGTGATATATTATTGCCGCAACACGCCGCACACGCCGCGCATTCCCCCTTTCGTCCTGATAACAAACGGATTCATTTCACAGAAACGTGAAAGAAATCAGACAAACAGACTTACAATTTTATTATAACGGCGTCCCGGTATTTTTCAAGGCATTTCATAAAAATTTCAGATTTTTTCCTTTATTTCTCTGCTCCCCGGACTTTACATCTTTCCCATTTTTGTTTATACTATATAAAACTATTTTTTCGCAGGTTGTGATGGTATGAAGATTGAGAAAATCAATGAAAATAAAATACGCTGCATCCTGACGCGTGACGATCTGGAGAACCGCCATATCAAGATCAGTGAGATCGCATATGGTTCTGAGAAGGCGCGCAGCCTGTTCCGTGATATGATGGAGCAGGCCTCCCATCAGTTTGGTTTCCATGCGGACAATATTCCGCTGATGATAGAGGCGATTCCGATGCCAAACGAGTGCATCATTTTAGATATCACAAAAGTTGCCGACCCAGAGGAGCTGGATACCCGTTTTTCCAGATTTTCCCAGAGCAGCAGTGATCAGGTGGAAGACACGCAGATGAGCTTCCTGCCTGACGGCGCGGATGAAATCCTCGATCTCTTCCAAAAGCTTCTGGAGCACCGCCTGAAGAACGCCCCGAAAGAGACGCGGGAGCAGCAGGCCGAGGAGCTGGCGAGCGAGCTTGATATCCGCAGGCTTTACCTGTTCACAAAGCTTGATCAGATTGTGGAAGCATCCCGTGTACTGCGGGACATCTACCACGGTGAGAATCGCCTGTACAAGAACCCAGACACGCTGGCCTATCATCTCGTAGTGACCAAGTCCGACCATACGCCGGAGGATTTCAATAAGGTATGCAATATTCTGTCGGAGTACGGCGACAGTGCAAAGTACAGCACGGCAAATGAAGTCTACATGCAGGAACACTTCACACCGATTCTGAGGACCCGCGCGTTGCAGCAGCTTGCACAGATTTAAGCAAAAATAAAGAGGATAGCCGCTGGTGGTTATCCTCTTTCGTATTCTGAGCGTTTATTCCGCCGCCGCTACTGCGCCAAGAAAATTATTCAGTCTCGCAACCAGGACATCCGGGTCAAGACCGTGTACCAGAGCAGCCTCCTCCAGCGTCTCCATCTGTGCCGACGGGCAGCCGATGCAGTGCATACCCTCTCTCATCAGAATCGGAATAATATTCTGGTCTATCTGCACCAGATCGGCAATAATCATATCCTTGGAAATCGTAGCCATCTTTTTACCTCCTCAAAATAGTTTCAAAATAATTCAGTTGTGATTATAGCTCGATTCTCTTGCAAAATCAAGGGCAGGTGGCTATAATTGTACTATAAAAGCCGCTGTCCGGGGCTTTTATTAAAAACTTTATATAGGGTGGAGGGATGTGTATGGACAAAAAGCGCTATATCATCTCCGACGCGGCAAAGATGGTAGATGTCGAACCCCATGTCCTGAGGTACTGGGAGGACGAGTTGGAACTGCCAATCGAGCGCAACGAGATGGGACACCGCTGCTATACAGAAGATAACATCCGAACGTTTCATCAGATCAAGGAGCTCAAAGAGCAGGGCTATCAGCTCAAAGCGATCCGGGCGCTCCTTCCCGAGATGGAACAGGGTAAAGTACCACCCGCGATCATCCGCCCGCAGGAGCCTGAGCCTGTGGCGGACGACAAGATGCAGCAGTTTCAGCTTATTCTCGGAAAAGTCGTCTCACAGGCGCTCCGGGAAAATCAACTGGAAATGGGAAAGGAACTGAGCCACCAGGTCTCCACGCAGGTCGTGAAGGAGATGGACTATCTTTTTTGGTTGCAGGAAGAACAGGAAGAAAATCACTACAAAAAACTGGACGAACTCATTCGGAACTCCCAGCAGGAACGCAAAGCTCTGGCACTGGGGCACCGGGAGAAAAAACAAAAAGAACCAAAAGTCAAAAAATTACGGGAGAAAAAAGAGCCTCGGAAGCGATCATGGTTTGGGAATCCAAAGACGGTCGGTGAGGCAGATGGATAAAAAAATGAGCCTGTGTCTGCACACAGGCTCATTTTTCTTCTCATTACTCAGCGGAGATCGCGTCGTTCGGACATTCCGCCTCGCAGGTGCCGCACTCAAGGCAAGCGTCTGCATCAATTACGTACTTTCCGTCTCCTTCAGAGATCGCGTCTGCCGGGCATACCGCCGCGCAGGAACCGCAGGATACACAGTCGTCAGAAATAACGTATGCCATGATACTTTTCCTCCTTGTAATATTTTGAATCCCGTTGCTGATTTCCACCCTATTCTAATATAAAAACCGACAATACACAAGAAAATTTTTTAACGGTCGATTGTAAAATGAAGTTGAACACCTAAAAAATCCATAGCGATT
>JAJQBC010000102.1 GCA_021203465.1 Lachnospiraceae bacterium
CTCTATTGAAGCTTTTCGCGGATGTGTTCAACTTGCACTTGCAATTTTCGGACAAGTATTTTATTTTGTCACCTTTGTCTTTTGAAATAAAGCTTCATAGCAAGGTCACATTTTTGCCTGTTTGTCCAAAAGTGTTACATTTTCAGGTTCGTGCCAAAATTCTTACCAAACGTCGGCAAATGACCAGTGAAGACCGAAACTTCAGCTATTATAATGATGAAACAACATAAGAGTCGGCGGATTGATCGCGGGCTCTTCGCGTAAACTAGAGACAGAATAAACGACAAGAGGAGCGGATCATATGCAATTTTATTGTGAGGAAAAGGAAAACATCATCCGGGAGCTGAATGCCAGTGAAGAAGGGCTTACAGCGGCTGAGGCGAAGAAACGTCTTACCCAGAATGGAAAGAACCGCCTGAAGGCTGCAAAAGGAAAGTCGTTGGTCCGGCGTTTTCTGGAACAGCTCGCAGACCCGATGATCATCATCCTGATCGCGGCGGCCATCATCAGCGGTGTACTGGCCGTGTTGGAGAACGACAGCTTCGCCGACGTCATTATTATCATTGCCGTCGTTCTGGTAAACGCTGTGCTTGGCGTTTACCAGGAGAGCAAAGCGGAAAAAGCCATCGAGGCGCTACAGAAGATGTCCGCCGCCACCTCGAAGGTGCTGCGGGACGGCAAGCTGCAGGTGATTCCAAGCGAGGATCTGGTCGTGGGCGACGTCATTCTGCTGGAAGCCGGCGACGCAGTACCTGCGGACGCCCGCATCCTTACGAGCGCCAGCCTGAAGGCAGAGGAATCCGCGCTGACCGGCGAATCCGTGCCGGTCACGAAGTTTATCGATATCATTCAGTTGAAAGAGGGCGAGAAGGATGTCTCGCTCGGCGACCGCAAAAACATGCTGTACATGGGCAGCACGGTTGTCTATGGAAGAGGAACAGCGATCGTGACCGCGACCGGTATGGACACGGAGATGGGCAAGATCGCCGACGCGCTCTCACAGGCAGAAGAAGGTCTCACTCCGCTGCAGATCAAGCTCAATCAGCTCTCGAAAATACTGACCTGGCTGGTGCTGATTATCTGCGTGGTTGTCTTCGCCGTCCAGCTCATCCGGGCGGGCAGCCTGTCTGTCGATCTGGTTCTCGACTCCTTTATGATCGCGGTATCGCTCGCGGTGGCGGCGATCCCGGAGGGACTGGCGGCGGTTGTGACGGTGGTCCTCTCCATCGGCGTTACCAATATGTCGAAGCGAAACGCAATCATCCGCCGTCTGACCGCGGTGGAGACGCTGGGCTGCGCGCAGGTCATCTGCTCCGATAAGACCGGCACGCTGACGCAGAATAAGATGACGGTCGTCGATATGTACGGCGACGACCAGATGCGGCTGGCTTCCGGCATGGCTCTCTGCAACGATGCGGAGCTCGATGAGAACGGAGAAGTGACCGGAGAGCCGACGGAGGCCGCGCTGGTAGCCTGGGCAAACAAAGTCGGCCTGCCCAAAAATATGTTAAAGAAGCAATACTTGCGCTACGGGGAGGCGCCCTTTGACTCTGGCCGCAAGATGATGTCCACTGTTCATCAGACTACTGACGGAATCGTCCAGTTCACTAAGGGTGCCGTCGATATGGTGATTCCGAGGTGTACCTGTTATCGGAAAGACGGGAAGACAGTGCAGATGACGGAGGAAGATCGCGAGGCCATCCTGACCGCAAACAAGGCCATGGCGGATAAGGCGCTGCGGGTACTGGCCCTGGCCGAGCGGCTGTGGGACAGCGGGCCGACAGATTATGAACCGGAAACTCTGGAACAGGAGCTCTGCTTTGTCGGCCTCTGCGGCATGATCGACCCGGTTCGCCCGGAGGTGAAGGATGCGATCCAGGAGTGCCGCAGAGCCGGCATTCGCCCGATCATGATTACCGGCGACCACATCGACACCGCGACGGCGATCGCGAAGGAACTGGGAATTATCACGGACGGAACCTATGCCGTCACCGGTACGCAGCTTGCGGCCATGGATGATGAGACCTTCGAAAGAGAATTCCGGAATATCAGTGTATACGCCCGTGTACAGCCGGAGCAGAAGACGCGTATTGTGAACGCCTGGCGCGGCGCCGGATATGTGACGGCGATGACCGGTGATGGTGTGAACGACGCGCCATCCATCAAGTCAGCGGATATCGGCGTCGGCATGGGCATCACCGGCACCGATGTGACGAAGAACGTGGCGGACATGATCCTGACCGACGACAACTTCGCCACCATCGTCAGCGCGGTGGAGGAAGGGCGTCGCATCTACGACAATATCCGCAAGGCGATCCAGTTTCTGCTGGGTTCCAATATGAGCGAAGTCCTGAGCATCTTCTTCGCGACGCTGATGGGCTTTACCATCTTAAAACCGGTTCATCTGCTCTGGATCAACCTTGTGACGGACTGCTTCCCGGCGCTGGCGCTCGGCACGGAGAGGGCGGAGCCGCATATCATGGAGCGCAAACCGCGTGACGCAAAGGCGGGTATCTTCGCGGACGGCATGGGCTTCGACATTCTCTATCAGGGAGTCGTCGTGACCGTGCTGGTGCTCATCTCCTACTTCGTGGGGCATTTCATGGAGAGCGGCGTCTGGGAGATCGCAAACAGCGCGGATGGCACCACGATGGCTTTCCTCACCATGTCGATGGCGGAAATCTTCCACAGCCTGAACATGCGCTCCCAGCGCCAGAGTATCTTTCGGCTCGGCTCACAAAACAAGCTTCTGCTTGGCGCTGCTGCACTCTCACTCGTTGCCACCACGGTAGTCTGCGAGGTTCCGATAGTCGCCGCAGCCTTTGAATTCAGCAGCGTGGAGCCTCTGGAATATCTTGTCGCGATCTGCCTTGGCGCACTCGTAATTCCAGTCGTAGAATTAGTAAAGCTGGTTCAGCGACATAACGCGAAAGGGTAACAGGAGGTACATTTTATCATGCATACGCCGGAAAACCGCCGGGAAATTGGCAAGTGGATCATTGGCATCATGCGCCTGCTGTATTTTGATTTATATCACATTTGAACATCTGTCCGGAATTATTGACGTGGTTCTTTATCTGGTCGATCTCGTCAAACCATTTCTGGTCGGCGTCACAGCGATCATCCCCATTGTCGGCGCCTATCTGAGTGCAATCGTCGGAGCAATCATGATCCTGACGGTCAGTCCCATCAAGGCGCTGGTGTTTCTTATCTATATCATTGTTTTACAGCAGTTGGAAAACAACCTGATCTACCCTCGGGTAGTCGGCACAAAAATCAATTTACCCGCCATGTGGGTGCTGGCTGCAGTCTATGTTGGCGGCAATCTGGGCGGTTCCGTGGGAATGCTGCTGGGCGTTCCTGCTACTTCCGCCGCTTACTCACTGCTAAAAGAAGCAACCGGCAAACGGGAGAAGTGTCAGCAGATTTAGTCCGCCAGAACGGAGCGGTGAACCGGGATTCGCAGCTTCCGCAATGCCTTTTCTTCTATCTGCCGCACACGCTCTCTCGTAATGTGAAAATGTTCCCCTATTTCCTCCAGCGTCCATATGCGATCGTCAACAAAACCATAACGATAGCGAATTACATCGCGCTCACGTTCTGACAATGTATTGTCCAGCACCCTGTCCAATTCCTGCTGCTGCACAACTTGCAAAGCATTTTCCTCCGGGGAAAGCACTGATTCATCCTCGACGAGGTCTCCCAGTATTGTTTCGGAGTTCCCGCTTATAGGACTGTCCAGAGATACCATCTCATTTGCCATTGCCAAAAGCTCCTCTACCTGACTGGTAGTCATATTAAGCTGTTTTGCTATCTCCGCAGTGGAAGGCTCGTGGCCAAGTTCTACGGCAAGCGACTTTTTAACTTTCAGCACCTGATAAACCCTGTCATTTGTGTGGACGGGGATGCGGATTGTACGGCCAATATCAGCAATGGCACGAATCATTGCCTGATGAATCCACCAGACAGCATAGGTACTGAATCTGTACCCTTTGGTATAATCATATCTTTCTGCTGCCCTCATTAAGCCCATATTGCCTTCCTGGATAAGATCAAGAAACGAAAGTCCATGGTTCAAGTATCGTTTGGCAATGCTCACCACAAGGCGCAGATTTGCGTCAATCAGTTTTTCCTTTGCTTCCGTATCTCCTTCAGCGATCCTCCGCCCCAGTTCTATCTCTTCTTCCGCAGAAAGCATAGCAAATGAACTCATTTCCTTCAAGTACATATGCAAGGGGTCTCCTACGCCGACCCCTTTCGGTACTTCTTTATCCTCTATCAGGTTTGCATCACTGCCATCATCCTGAAAAATGTCATCATCCTCTTCAGGAAATTGTGGAACAGAGTCTTCCATCATCTCCACTTCGTCTTTCATTAAGGGCTCCTGAGTTTCTGTATCCATTCAACTCCCCCCATGATTCCTTCACTCTTGCGCTGTTTCGTGCTTTTTCTATCGTTTTTAAATTATACGCATCTTCATAAATCCGCAAGTGACATTTTTCTTCTTTTGTCTAAAATGGTAACACATAGGGCAAACCGTGATTTTATTTCTCCGGAACCTGATAAAACCTTCCTGAAATCTGCCGTTCCGTAAGATTCATATAGTGCTTATACAGCACCCCAAACCGGTTTATATATCCAGCTCTCCACGGTTTATTTTTTCCACAGAAATGGAGAATCGCCGTATTTCGCATCACCCAGTCTGTATTGCAGATGCCCTCACTTTTCAATCTGTATACCTGCGAATGCCGGACATCATAATTCCAGAGCCTGTCATCAACCTGAACCGTATCTTTCCCATACAGTGCGTTGAATACATCCTGATCGGGCAAAAGCAGTTCTTCTCTATGTTCCCGGATATGGTTATATATTTCATCTGGAACGATGAACCTGCGCATTCGTTCCAGATTCATCAGTAAAACTCCCGTATTGTAATAGTCATGCCCTGTTTCCAGTCGGATGCGGTTAATATCATTTACCGTATCCGGTTCCCAACTGTGAGAAGCTGCGGCTAAGGCCGCTCCGCTAAGTTCTGTTTCCCACAACGGGCGCAGCGGATTGATCACCAGGATATCAGGATCAAGGTACAGAACGCGATCCAGGGTATCGGGCAAAAGCTGCGCCGCCAGAAGCCTGTAATACATCTCCTGTGGATACTGTCTGGACACCGGCGCATTTTGAAACAGAGTGCCATCAATTTGCACGGCTGTGAACGCTGCACTCTGAACATTGCAATACTCCTCCAGGCTACGAAGCTCATCCGGAGGAATACTGTTTTGTAATAACCAGACGTGAAACCGCTCCTGCGGATTGTTCACGAGCAGTGAGTGAAGCATGACCTTAAAAGGGGGGATATAGTTCTTATCAAATGAAACCAGTATATGGATCATATTATCTGACATAAGACACCTCCTTAATTGCTGTCTGAATTATGTCTAAAATAACACAGACCCTGATATAATATAAGAAGTCAGATAATATCTTTACTCTGCCAGTTTTTCTGGCAGCACCGGCTCTTCCGCCGCCTCCGCTTTCCTGATTACTTCCGAAAAATCTTCTCCTTCCTCCATCAGTCTTGCCACAACCACCATCCGATTCGTTCCGCTCCCAGCAAGCTCTACCGAACAGCTAGAAAGCGTCAGAAGGGTATCCCCATATTCCACCGGGATATCAATACCGCCGCTCCTCTTCTTCGTATTATTTCAGTTTCAGCCCATCTCTGAATGCCTCGCCAACCCGTTCCACGACCCTGTAATATCCATGCGTATACGGATCAAAGGCGATTACAGAAACCTTTGTTCCGATTAATCGCCCCCATCGCGAGCACGGAACGCTCACACTCCTGCACGCTCATAGCAAGTTCATCACCACACATCCCGTCAGAACCAACCCGATTCCCACAGTGCCTGCAGTGGAAATCGTTTCGCCAAAGATAAACCATGAGATCGCCGCAGTCACGATAATGCCCACGCCGCACCACACCGCATAGGCGATGCCCAGATTGATGCCGGTAACGGCGCGGGAAAAGCTAACATGGCAGAGCAGGTATGCCAGCAAACTGAAAATCGTCGGGACAAGCTTCGTAAATCCTTCCGAATACTTCAGAAGAATTGTTCCGACGATCTCCGCGCCAATGGCCAGCGCAAGAAATAAATAAGCCATATAGATTTCCTCAGTTCGTGATGGTCTCCCCGGTAACTTTATCGAAAACATGAATATTCTCCAGGCTGAAGGCGTAACCGACGCGATCCCCGGGGCGGAAGCTCTGCTCCGTACCTGTCTTCACGATCAGCTTTTCATTCGTTCCATCCTGATTAAGATAAATGATCGCCTCTGAGCCAAGCATTTCGTAGACGTCCACCGTACCCGTCCCGCAGGCTTCCCCGGCCTCCGGCGCGCAGATGTGCACATGCTCCGGCCTGACGCCGACGACAACGTCCTTCCCGACAACATCCTTATTCTGCATGTTCCGCACCTTCTCCACGGTCAGTGCAACCTTCTTCTCCCCGAGCCGGATGCCAAGCGCTCCATCCTCGAAAGCAACATTCCCGCTCAGGAAATTCATCGGCGGCGTGCCGATAAAACCGGCCACAAACTGGTTTGCCGGATAGCGGAACAGCCGCTCCGGCGTGTCCACCTGCTGTACAACGCCGTCCTTCATGACGACGATCCGCGTTCCGAGCGTCATGGCCTCCGTCTGGTCGTGCGTGACATAGATGAAAGTCGTGTTCAACTGATGATAAAGCCTGGCAATCTCCACGCGCATCTGCCCGCGGAGCTTCGCGTCCAGGTTGGACAGCGGCTCGTCCATCAGGAAAACCTTCGGCTTGCGAACAATCGCACGGCCCATCGCGACACGCTGCTTCTGTCCGCCCGAGAGCTGGGACGGCTTGCGGTCCAGCACCTCCGTCAGCCCCAGAATTTCCGCCGCCTCATTCACCTTGCGCTCGATCTCCTCTTTTTTCTCATAATGGATTTTCAAGCTGTAGCCGATATTTTTGCGGACGCTCATATGCGGATAGAGCGCGTAATTCTGGAACACCATTGCGATATCGCGGTCGCTCGCCTCCACCTCATTCATGCGGACGCCGTCGATCAACAGCTCACCTTCGGTAATGTCCTCCAGCCCCGCGATCATCCGTAGCGTCGTGGACTTGCCGCAACCAGACGGCCCCACGAAGATGATGAACTCATTGTCCTCAATCTCCAAATCAAAATCCTTCACGGCCTCAAAACCGTTTTCATACCTTTTATACACATGCTTTAATACAATATTCGACATTTTTCTTCTCCTTATTGTTTACGCTATGTATGAGAGCGGGTAAATCCGCCACGGAATCAATCAGATAGTCGGCCAGCGGCGAGAGAGAACTCTCCATGCCAACTCCGCTGCGCACCGCAATCCCCAGCGCGTGCCCGTCTTTTGCGAAACGCATATCGTTTGGCGTGTCGCCAACGACCGCGATCTCCTCCGGAGAAAGCTTCCACTGTCTGGCAGCCAGCGCGATCAGCTGTCCATCCGGCTTTTCCGGAAGGTTCACGCCGGTCACGCCAAAGAAAGAGAACTCACCAAGTATCCGCAGGGCTGTAAGGCAGCTTCGCGTCGATTTCCAGCTGTCAGAGGTGGCAATACCCACCCGGAGACCCATCGCCTTCACGGTTCGCAGCATCTGCTTTACATTCGTGAACGTGGGATAATGCGTCAGCTTCTCCCCGACCTCCTCATAAAACAACCGTTCCAGATCGTCGGACAGCTCATGGACCCTTTTTCCCGACACGCGGGACGCCATCTCCTGTGACAGCTCCCCATCATCACAACATTCCGCCGGAATCTCCTCCCGACACAGAACCGAAGCCAGATCTTCGGCGATTTCCTCATAGGATTTGCAGGCCAGCGCACCCTCCGGATCGACGCGTTCCCCGGATACTCCCATTTTAAGAAGAAGTTCTTCCTCCTTACCCGGAACCCCATATTTCCCACAGAGTCTCTCCGCCACACGCACGGCCGCAGGCACCCAGACCTTATGGAAATCAATCAGCGTCCCGTCCTTGTCAAACAAAATTCCCTTTATTTCCATTGTCTCTCCATCTCCTCCGCGATCTCGCCAAAAGTTGAAAAGCGATGCTCCTTTCTCCCTCTCGTAACCGGATTCCCGTAGAAGAGGAACGCGCCGTCCTGCTCCCGCGCACCGAAGCGAAGCCAGTGATAGCCTTCCTCCAGAAGCTCTGCCTCGCCTTCCGCCAGCCAGCTCCCATCTTCGGTACGGGTCACAGGACAGCTGCGGAAAACGCCGTTGTGGAAATAGAAAATATCCGGCTGCCCCTGCGGGCCTTTCAGCAAGATCCGGTACGGGAAGCGCTGCGTCCCCTCCGGAAGCCGCGCGCCGAAGCATATACTGCTCTCAATCTCACAATGTCTTGTCACACAGGCATGGCAGCAGCGCAGCGCGTCCAGGAGATTCGCGGGACTCAAATTCTCCATATAGAGCCAGGTCGCCGGATCGCCCGCGATGGACGGCTCCGCGGCGTCGCCGTAGCGCTCGTCGATCCGGTTATGCGAATCGCTGCCGCCAATCGCGCAGATGCGCCAGCCGTCCTCCCAGAGCAGATCGGAGAGCAGGATCGCCTTCTCATTCGCTGCGTGCGCATCGGCCTGCGGATCCGCCTCATAAGTCGGATCATTAACGATCTCCAGACAATCCACCGCTGCGAGCGGCAGTTCCGCAAGGAGCCATTTCCAAACATGCAGGAAGGGATGATTGACGCTGAAAAGCCAGCTTCGCTCCGCGCACTCTTTGAGGAGCTTTTTCCAGTCCGCTCTCAGAAGTCCCTCCTCTTTATCGGCGAGAAAGCGTTCCAGCGTCCCCGGCATGCGGTCGATGCCAAAAAGGTTCGCGTGTCCCAGCGTCGTCGTAATCTCCACGCCTGGCACAATCATCGTCCGGGTCAGCGGCCAGCCGCTGTGCAGCGTATTGTGCTCTGTCGGCACATAGTAGTCGAGCCCCATCAGATTTGCCTTTCCGCTGACGGCCTGCGGCGTCTCCTTCCCGTCCGAAAGCCGGGTGTGCGTGTGCAGGTCGCCCTTGTACCAGGCCGCACCTTTTCTGTATATTTCTGAAAAATCATAACGGCTGTAGACAAAGCCCGGCTCCACCCAGATCTCGCCGCCGACCACCTCATTGATCGACTCCCAGCGTTCCGACACGCTCACATGGAAAATGATGTCTGGAATGCTTTCCAGAAATTTCAGATACTCTGCGAAGAGGAAAATGCTGACGTTCCAGCACCCCGCCGGAATCTCACCGGGCACGCCGCCGATCGTCGTGTCCACACTCTCCTGTCCGATCAGGATCGTCGGCTCACTGTAGCCCAGCTGCTTCAGAAAACGAACGCGTCCCTGCGGATCCTTCACCATCAGGAACGTGAGAAGCGTATATTTATCCGGAAGGTCGTGCTTCAGACACAGACGACCACAGCCAGAAGGAACCTCAAAGGTTCCTTCCTGCCGGGTAGCCGCATTGCAGCCGATCGTAAATGTGAGCTCCGCCGTGTCCATCACTGTCCCAGCGCCTCATCCAGCGCAGCCTGCGCCGTCGCCTGCGCCTCGTCGAGCGCCTCCTGCGCAGAGATGCCCTCCAGCTCTACCTTGTCCGCCGCGATGGAAAGTGCGTCAACAATCTCGCCGCCGGTCGGATCGTAGGGATAGATCGAACCGTGCGTCGCCTGCGCGACCGGCACCGCCGCCTGCGGATTCTCCTCTACATAAGCCTGATAGTCCGCGTCCTCATCCATATCGGTTCTCACCGGCACGTAGCCCGTCGCCATCGTCCACTTCGTCTGGCTGGACGTGGAGGTGAAATATTTCATGAACTCGTAGGCTCCCTGCTTTTCCGCGTCCCCGGAGCTCTCCAGCACGCTGAGTACCAGCGCCTCCGCAAGCGGCGCGGACTCAGAATCCTCATCAAAGGCCGGCTGCTCGATCGCACCCACGACACTGAAATCCAGATCTGCCTGATCTCCCGAAGAACCGGTGTAGCCGCCCGCCACGCCGTTCAACGCGTCGTCCATCGTCGTGTACCAGTATTCCCAGCCCTGTCCGCCAGAGTGCACCGTCATGATCTCGTCGTCATGAATCCAGGTGCGGATCGCCTCCCAGGCCTCCACCCACTCCTCGGAGTTGATCGTGACCTGCGTGCCGTCCTCGCTGAATACGCTCGCGCCATTGCTCATCGCGATGTCGATCAGATTCTGATAACCGTACATCGGCTCCCAGCCGTAATCATAACCGGCGTCCTTGATCTTCTGCGCAGCTTCCGCAAGATCCTGCCAGGTCTCGATGCTGTCCGGATCAATACCCGCCGTCTCGAAGGCCTCGATATTGTAGTAGAGCACCTGCGTTGTGCCGTAAGCCGGTAATGCAAAGAGCTTTCCATTGTCGTCCTCGCCCTGGAAAAACGCGTCGATATAGTCCGAGCGGTCGTATTCCTCGTCTGCCTCCGTGTAGGCCGTCAGGTCGGCCAGTACGTTCTTGTCCGAGAGTACCCGGGCCGTGCTGGTCCCCAGCAGCACCAGATCCGGTGCGACGCTTCCCGCGATCGCCGCCTGCAGCTTCTCATAGGTCTCCGTGTAGTCAGCCTGTGTCACGGTCGTGACATAGTAGATGTCCTGTGAAGCGTTGAACTCGTCCACGATCTCCTGCACGACATTCACCGCCGTCTTGCCGCCCGCGTACCAGAATTCCACTTCCACCGCGCCGTCCGACGCCGCCGCGTCGCTTTCATCGGACGAGCTGCTTCCCGAAGCCGCGGACGCAGTCGACGAACCGGAGCTGCAGCCGGTCAGGGCGCTCAGCGTCAGCGCCGAGAGTAAAAGCATAGCAATCAGTCTTTTTTTCATCTTCTTTTTCCTCCTCTTTCAGGCTTTTCAGCCTTTCATTCCGGTGTCTCCACCGATACCATTGATGAACCATTTCTGCGTGAAAGCAAACAGGATCAGCAGCGGGATGACGATCAGCGAGCTGCCCGCCATGACCAGCGCCCATTCCGTGCCGTAGGCCCCTCCTTCGATAAAGAAGCTGCGAAGTCCCTGCGACACCAGATATTTACTGGAATCATTGGTGATCAGGGAAGGCCACATATAGTTGTTGTATGCTGAAATGAAGCTCATCAATCCAAAAGTAATAAACGACGATTTCGTCATCGGGCAGACGACCTCCCACAGAATGCGGAAATGCCCGCCGCCGTCCATCCTGGCCGCTTCCACCAGCCCCTTCGGCACCTGCATGAAGGCCTGCCGCAGCAGGAAAATACCAAAGATACTGACGGTGCTGGAGATCACCACGCCGGTCAGCGTATTCAGGAGATTCAGCTTCGACAGGATAATATAGGCCGGTATGTAGGTCGCTGCCACCGGGAGCATGTAAGTTCCCATGACGACGATGAACAGCAGATTTCTGCCCTTAAACTCCAGAAACACCATCGCGTAGGCGATCATCGCGCCCGTGACAACCTGCAACGCCACGATGACGACCGATACAAGCAGGCTGTTCCAGATATAACTTGGCAGCGGCGAGTCGAAAATCACGGAAATGAAGTTCGACCACTGCGGACTCGACGGGAGCAGCGAACTCACATCCATGACCTCCGCCTTCGTCTTCAGCGCGCTTAGAATCATCCACAGGAAGGGAAAAGCCGTGAAGACACTCACCAGGAGCAGCACCGCGAACTTCAGCACGGTTCCGATCTTTTGCGTTATCTTTTTCATCCTGAAATTCCTCCTAGTAATGCACCCATTTTTTCGACGCGGTGAACTGAATCAGCGACAACAGCACCGTGATGATGATCATGATGACCGCGATCGCGGTCGCCTCTCCCATCTTGAATTCCTGGAAGCCAAGCTGATAGTACATGTAAAGCAGCGTCCTCGTGCTTCCGCTGGGTCCTCCCTGCGTCAGAATCTGTATCTGGTCGTATGCCTGCAGGGAATTCACCATCGTGATAATCATCAGAAAGAAGGTCGTCGGCGAGATGCTCGGCAGCGTCATGTCCAGGAACTGCCGCAACGGCTTCGCGCCATCCAGCGAACTCGCCTCGTAGAGCTCCGCGGGTACCTTTTCCAGCGCGGACAGATAAAAGATCATCGCGTAACCCAGGCTCTTCCACACCGTCACGATGATGACCGACAGCATGGCCGTGCTGGAGCTGTTGATCCACTTGAGCGCCGGAAGCCCGAAGAATCCGAGCACGATGTTTGCGATACCGCCGTCCGCCTTGAAAATCCAGGTCCAGACGATGGAGATCGCGACCGTCGGCGTGATCCATGGCGAGAACAGCACAAACTTGAAAATGCCGCTGCCGCGGAAATTTTTCCGAAGTAGCAGCGCCAGCCCCAGGCCGCCCGCAATCGTCGGAACCAGCGTTCCTGCCGTGAAGACGACGGTATTCCACAGCGCGTTGTAAAAACGGCTGTCCTTCAGAAGCGATATGTAATTTTTCAACCCCACCACATCATAATCCGGCGTCATAAAATCCCAGTTTGTAAAGCTCAGCCACACCGAGCGCAGAATCGGGTAAATCCAGAAAATAATCAGCGGTATCAGCGCGGGCAGCACAAACAACAGCACTGTCAGCGCATTCTTCCATGCGGATTTTTTCCTGCTTTTTCCTTCTGTCAATGAAGTACTCATAAGCTGTCTCCTCTCTCTTACGAGGTATTATTCTAGCAGAGGAAGGTAAAATCCGATTGAGGCTGAAGGTAAAAATTGAATGAAGTTTAGCTTCAGGATATTGCTGTGAAAGTAAAAATAAAGTAAAAACGGATGATTAAATGAAAAACTCGTAAAGATTACACAGGAGCGACAGCTTAAAACACTGCCGCTCCCCTTCTTCTGGTTATTTCAGTTTCAGTCCGTCTCTGAATGCCTGGCCAATCCGGTAACGGACGGCCATTTGGTTCGAATCACCCATGAACATTCCTCCTGAATATCCGGGATAGACGGTCAAGCAATCCTTTTCCCAAAGTCCTTCCACTGTTATTGTCTTTCAGCTCCGCGTCCGCCCGCAGCATTTCCTGCTGGAATACTTCCTGACAGCTGACGGAAATCTCCGCATCCTTGATCCGGTGCCAGGTTCCGTCCGGCTTCATAAGCCTCGCTTTCACATTGTCCCGCTGCAGCCCGTCTATGATATGAAGTAGTCTTGTTCTGGTCTCCCTATCCAGCACCGGACAGGCTACCTCCACCCTACGCTCTGTGTTCCTTGTCATGAAATCGGCGGAGGAAATGTAGAGCTTCGCGTTCTCGCCACGCCCGAAGCAGTAGATACGGCTGTGCTCCAGATATCTTCCCACGATCGAAAATACCCGGATATGTTCCGTAAGCCCTTCGATTCCGGGAAGCAGGCAGCAGATCCCGCGGATATTCATGACGACCTCCACCCCTGCACGGGAGGCCTCCGAGAGCTTGTCGATCAGCTTCCGGTCGGTCAGGGAATTTAATTTCAGGAAAATATATCCTTTGGAACCCTTTGCAATCTCGCCGTCGATACAGGCGATGACCTTCTCCTTGAGGGCGAAAGGCGATACCAGCAGATGTGAATACTCTCCCTTCAGATTCGCGGTCGCCATATTCTGGAACAGCAGGGCCGCGTCCTCCCCGATTTCCTGGTTCGCCGTCATCAGGCAGAGATCTGTGTACTGCTTTGCGGTTTTTTCATTATAGTTTCCGGTGCCGATCTGCGTGATATAGCGCACCCTGCCCCGTTCCCTGCGGATAATCAGGCAGACCTTGGAGTGCACCTTGATTCCTTCAAATCCATAGAGCAGTGTGCAGCCGGCTTCCTCCAGCCGCTCCGCCCACAGAATATTATTCTGCTCGTCGAAACGGGCGCGCAGCTCCATCAGGACGGTTACCTGTTTCCCATTCTCTGCCGCGGCGCAGAGATATTCCGCCAGTCTGGCGCGGGCGGCCAGGCGGTAGATCGTGATCTTAATCGAGAGAACGTCAGGGTCGGAGGCCGCCTCCGAAATCATCCGCAGGAAGGGGTCCATCGATTCATACGGATAAAAGAGCAGCACGTCCTTCCGTTCAATCTGCGGAATGATTTTTTCGTTCCGGTTTAAGGACTGCGAATAGACCGGCGTGTAGGGCGGGTCGCAGAGCGCGGCGGCACTTTCTTTGGGCAGCATATCCCCCAGCGTAAAGAGATAGCTCAGGTGAATGGGGTATTTCATATGGAATACCTGTTCGCTGTCCAGCGAAAGGCTGGAGCAGAGAATCTCCGCCAGCTTCCCGTCCTTCCCGCCCTGAATCTCCAACCGCACCGGCGCCAGGCGGGTACGCTTTTTCATAATTTTGCGCATGTGCTGGCGATAATCCATATCCACTTCGTAGGCCTCGTCCTCCGGGCTGATGTCGGCGTTGCGGGTGACGCAGATCACCGCTTGGTCCGTGATCACAAACTGTCCGAAAATCTGATCGGTAAATTCAAGGAGGATATCCTCGGTCAGGATATAGTGGACGCCCCGCTCCTCCAGGCGGAGAAATAACGGCAGCGAGGAGGGAATCTGCAGAATGCCAAGCAGCTCCTTTCCATCCCCCTGCAGGTTCAGGACAATACTCAGCCCCTTATTGGGCAAATGGGGAAAGGGATGGTGCAGATCGACGATCTGCGGCGAAAGAATCGGGCGCAGCTCATTCTCGAACCAGGCCGCAGCCTGCTTTTTCGCCCTGCTGTCCAGCTCCTCATAGCGCAGCCGGCAAATATTGCAGGCGCGGCACCTCGTCTCCAGCTCTTCCAGAATCCGGTCGCGCTGTTTGTAGAGCGGGACGACCGCCCGGAAAATATCCTGCAGCTGCTCCTGCGGCGTTTTCCCTGTCCTGCTGTCGATATGCGGTTCCTTCACCAGGCTCATATCGTGGAGCGATCCCACCCGCACCATGAAAAATTCATCCAGATTGCTGGCAAAGATCGCTGCAAACTTCAGCCTCTCTATCAGGGGCACGCTCTCGTCCTTGGCCTCCGCCAGAACCCTCTCGTTGAAGTGCAGCCAGGAAAGCTCCCTGTCCTGTGTATACCGTGTGTCAATTCCGTTATTCATGTCTGTTCCCTCGCTTCCAAACGTTTTCCTGATTTTACTGATACTAAAGCCTTTTGATCGCCTCCATCGCGAGCGCTGAGCGCTCACACTCCTTCGCGCTCATGGTGACCTGCCAGCACAGCGGGCTGCCCTTCATATGCTCGGACGCGTAGCTCAGGCCGTTGGTTCGCTCATCCAGAAACGGCCTGTCGATCTGGTTCGGATCGCCAAGGAGAATAAGTTTTGTGTTCTTTCCTGCTCTTGTAATAATCCCCTTGATCTGATCCGGCGTCGTATTCTGCGCTTCATCTATGATAAGGTAGGTATTTACGATCGAGCGCCCCCTTATGAAATTGAGCGCCTCCGCCTGAATCAGCCCACGGCCATAGATTTCGTCGATTTTTCCCTGCAGCTCTGCCTCGTTTTCATAGCGCTTCTCTTCGTTAGAGTCGATCAACTGCTCCAGGTTATCCCGGATCGGACGCATCAGCGGCGATATTTTATCCTGCTCGCTCCCGGGCAGGAATCCGATATCGTCGTCAAACTGCGAGTTTGGCCGACACACCAGAATCCGGCGGTATTCCCCGGTGGGATTGTTCAGGAGCTTTTCCAACCCGACAGCAAGAGAATAAAAGGTCTTGCTGGTTCCGGCCTGCCCTTTTGCAATGACAAGCGGCGCTTTTGGCGCTGGCTGCATGAGTGCTTCCTGCAGGAAATACTGCCCCGCGTTCCGGGGCGATACTCCATCCGGTTGTCGGCGGAGTCTTCCGGAAGATCCTCCGGCAGCTTCACATCCACAAAATTTTTCTCCACACGCAATATGCCGCCGTTTTCCAGCCTCACACCCTCCAGAAGGCTTCCCCTCTGCCGGAGCCGTTCCAGAAAGCGGATAACGCGTCTGGCGTTCGCCCCGATCTCCTTCTCCGCCTTTTTAAACGGTCCAGCTCTTCCAGCACAACCATCGGCAGGATTACACGGTTGTCCTCGAAGCTTTCCAGCGCATACGGCGCCTGAAGCAGAACATTCGTATCGACAACATAGGTTTTAACCATGGGAATTCCTCCTGATTTTCTTCTTTTCTGGCTTGCAGAACAACCTGTTCGGTCAGGGAAGAATTATAGCAGGCATTTCTTCGTTTGCCGTGAAATTCAGGTAAAATCATGGTAAATCTTTATGGCCGTTCTTCCCGGTCTCGATTATTTTACCTCGATTTCACATTTTCCCGCTTTCAGATTTTACACAAAAGCAGGATGATAGAGAGACAAATTTTTTTGTTTTTGGAGGAATATGAAAGAATTATTACAGAAAAAAGGCTTTATCTGCGATATGGACGGCGTGATCTACCACGGAAATCATCTCCTGCCGGGTGTAAAGGAATTTCTGGAATGGTTGAAAGAAAATCGCAAATTGCAAGTGCAAGTTGGACACTCGGTAGAATGAATTTATGAACCTT
>JAJQBC010000057.1 GCA_021203465.1 Lachnospiraceae bacterium
CACTCCCCCGCATATCAGCAGTTTCTTTTTATTTTGCAGGATTTTTTCTTTTGTCACATTGCTTGCGAAAAATCGCTTTACCGTTTCCATCATTGCCTTTAACGGTTGCATGTTTCCTCTCCTCCTGTCAGTATTTCAATCAAGCTTTCGTATTCATTCCCCAGCTCCAGCTGCGGAATGTCCTGTATCTGAAAGGCGCGTAAACTTGTCGCCTTTTTTACTTCCGAGATGAGTTCCGGCACCTCCGCGAGCGCCGCGAGACAGGCGTCCGCGTCGTCCGCGTTCTCGGCTTCCGCATTCACATAGAGGGAATAGAGGATCTGGATATACTCCTCGTATTCCTCGATCTCGTATTTCCGGAGCGAGAGCACCGTCTTCCGGTCTGCGACAAAGCCCTTCACATCGCCCCCGGAAGCCCGAGCGTTGGAGCGAATCTCATAGGCGGCGTAGTAGAGCGCGTTCCGCTCCAGTATCTTCTCCGCATAATACGCTCCTTCCTCCAAATCCGCCGCCTGCAGCATCCGTCCGGCCAGATATTCCGTGGAAATCGGATCCCACATCAATGCGCTGTCATAATCCTCCTGCCCCGCATACCATCCGGCAGCCAACAATATCCCCGACAGCGCCGTGGTCACGAGAGCAGCCCCGGAAATCCCATATTTCCAGACTTTCGTAACCGGCCGCTCCTCCACAGGAAACGTCTCCGACAAAGGAAGCAGGACGATCAGGACAATGCCCCAATACTGCAAATGAAAATCGAACAGGCTGCACAGACCTGTCAGAACGAGCAGCTCCTTTTTCCACTCTGCCAGCTTCGCGCCGCGCAGCCGTCTGCACAGCCAGAGCAATACTCCTGCCGCTGTGAGAAGTCCATAGTCCAGCGCCAGCTGAAGCCAGTCGTTATGCACAAAGCGCACGCTGTACACTCCGGTCTGCATCAGCTGCTGCATGTAAAAATACCCCATATATCCCAGTCCCAGCGGATATTTCCACAGCATCCGCAGCGCGTCCTCCCAGTACAGAAGCCGTCCTTGCAGCGTGCTGCTGCTAAGGCTCAGTGTCAGGAAGCGATCCGCCACTGTCTCAATATTGAAGAAATGCAGCAGCAGTATCACCAGCACGAGCGCCGCTAACAGCAGTACGAGCCCTGCTTTTTTCCGTCTGTACAGCCGGTACGCCAGATATGCGCACAACACTACAAAGACCGTTCTGCTCCCGGTCAGGAGGATGCAGCCGCACAGCAGCGCCTGACAGAGCAGCCCACCCCGTTTCTCCGACCGCTCCAGAATCACGATCCCCAGAAGCAGGAACAGCGCCATCGTGTTCGGATACTCAAAAGCTCCCGCCAGTCTGCCCGTCACCGAAACCCAGTTCCGCAGAAATCCGACGCTGCCCGCCAGCGCACTGAGCGCCGCCATCCCCAATCCAATATACGGAATCTGGCCGAGCAGCGCCTCCTTTTCCTCCGCCGTACACTGGCACAGCGCGAAAAGCATCGCACAGGCCGTCAGCATCCGGATGACGCCGTAGAGACTTTCGCCCGTGTCCACTCCGGTCACGGCGGACAGGATCACACCGACGGCAATCAGCACCGTTTCCAGCGCAACCCACCGCTTCGGCAGGCGGAGCATTCCCCGCTGGAATACGCGCCAGAGCAGATACGCAAGCGCCGCCAGCTGCAGAAGCCAGCTGCTGCGCGCATAGACTCCCCCTGTGTCCAGCAAAAGCAGGATGTACAGCGTCGTCAATATTTTTCCTTCATGCGATCCTGAATTTTCTTCTTCGCGCCGGAGGCGGTAACCGCCGTCACGATCGTCAGGACGACGGCCAGCGCCAGGATGGCGATGCCGCCGTAAAACATTAGTTGTCCCATGGTTTCTCCCTTCATTTTTTACTTGTTAATTCTCTCTTTCTTTCATCCGTTCCTCGATGTAAGCATTAAGATCCTCGCCCGCTGTTTCATAACCTATATTATTTTCCTACCAGCTTTCCATCTATAATCCTGCCGCTGATTCACCAAATAATACTTTCAAGCTTATTTTCAGAACTTGCACCATTGTAGGTATAATACGCATAATCATTTTCCTCTACCACTTCTCCATCTTCCTCAACCAAAATACCATTTGAAAAAGTTTTGCTTGAAGTCCAGTTATTTTCAGTCACACTTCCGTTCCAGTTACTCCATCTATAATATGACCTTGTCCAATTTCCGTCTCTGTAATTATCCTGAACCATTCCCGTCTCAGTTATTGATGTTATGCTTTCGTCCGTCGTTCCATCGACCGTGTGCCATAAAGATTCACATGTTTCCAATGATGTGGCCTCTCCATTCCACTGCCAGTCAACACATTGTCCATAAGTTATTTGTGTATTGTAGTAGTAATCCCACCAGCTATCATCCGTTACTTTTGAGATATCGATCAACAGAACATGTTCTGCATGTATATAATATCCAATTCCATTCTGAGGACGAATCTCAAAATGATATATATTGTTTGGATCTCCGTCATCTTCTTCTCTCCTTATGTTGCACTCTACTTTATAATTTTTCCATATTGTGGACCAATATGTACTTGTATCATAATCCATCTCAGCTATAAAAATTTCAGCCGTTTTCTGTATTGCTTCATCATCTAAATCCTGAACTACCTCAAAGAGTGCTTCTACCAGCGATTGTTTCCAGCCTTCCAGTTCATCAAAATCTACGTATCCTCCTCTTGACATGAACTGTAGTGTGTCCTCACCATTTTCTGAAGCATATTGTCCGTTATTCGTAGCATCCACATCGCTTTCTGTAAAAGAAGCAATCTTTTCCAGGATTCTCTGATCATCTCCCGTTGCTTCCAGACCTTGCTGTAAAATAGCCTCTGCTGCTTCATAATCCCCCATCGCAATATACACATCCGCCATCCCCAGATACGCTTGCACCAACGCCTCAGACATTTCTTCAGATATTCCATCCTCGCCCGATACCAACGCCTCGTTATATAGGCTCAGTACCGCTTCATAATCTACTAACGCCAACGTCAGATTCTCTTCCGTCTCGCCAGACAAAATGTAAGCGTCACCTCGCCCAACATACGCCGCCGCTTCGTTCGGATCGATCTCGATCGCCGCAGTAAAGGCTACAATGGCTGCCTCGTAATCCTCCTCCAGCAAGTATTTTTGCCCCAGATCATACTGCTCCTGCCAGCGATCCGCCATGCTTTTCCCGCAGGCCGTCAGCGCCAGTAGCAGAATTGTTAGAACAACCATGTTTCCTATTCTCTTCATCAGCATCATCCCCCCTGACTTCATTTAAAATGCCCTTTAAAGCTTCATCCTGTGAGGCTATAAAATTCAAATTCCGTTACATTGAAAGGTTTAGGGCGATGATTAACACATTTTCAATCCATCTCCTGTGAACACACCCTTGCCTGCTATCAATACAAATGCGCCTCGGACGAATTTTCTCCATAAAAAGACAACGAACAGAGTTTATATCCAGCTTTACCGCCTTCTCTTGAACTCGAAAAAAGCACTCCCTGTTGCTTTTCCCGTTCTGCATCAGAGCTGCTATATGAGCCCACTCCAATCGAACTCAATTCCCCGTCTCTTATACTGTAGGCTGGATAAGTCCCCCACGAAGTCTCAATATCTCCCAACTTTTGTGCCACACCTTCCACAAAAACGCTGCTGGTTACCGTAACCTGCGGCTCTCCATCTAAGCCGAAACCATTATATGTCTCCATAACTTCACCATCCCAATACCCGGATTTTAGCGTCCCTGTAATTACAGTTATAAGTCCTTCTTGCGTTCCTCCAAAGAAAGTCTGCTCATATTGGAAATCTCCCTCCGCGAAGCCCTCTGCCCAAGATCCCACTGCTTTTTCAAATTGCTCTGTATATGCAGTATTATTTGCAATTAACAAGTCGCAAATCAATACCCCTTCGCCATCCACCATTCCATCTTTCCATTCGCCATAATATGCCGTTATCCACGGACTTTGTCCATCCGATCCGGAAATCCAATGTACTTCGACACATAGCCCAACTCCAGTGATCGTACTGCCATAATCGAACATGTAAAGAGAGGAGGAAACAGCCACCCCCTTACTCTGTACAATATTTAGCAATTCCGAATGCGCTATCGCATCATTCATCGCCTCATTGGAGCCACTGTCAATAGCCGCTATCAGGTTCTCAAAGACCGCTGTTTCCTCTTCTGTGAGATCCGCTTTCCACTGATTCTCGTTCAGCTTTATCACTTCAATCTGCTCACCGATGGTTTCGTCCCCCGTCAGTTGATATGCTTTCTCGTAGTAAATGAGCGCCTGCTCATCGTCCCTTTGCTCTTCGTAATATTCCGCGAGTGCGAGATAACTTTCCCGCAGCTTCTCGATGACAGCCGAAGTATCTTCCTCCTCTGCATACAGACTCAGCGCCGTCTCGTAATCTGCCGATGCAGCCTCATAGTTCTTGACAAACATCTGCGAATCTGCCAATGCAGCCACTACATATGCGTCGCCTCGCCCAACATACGCTGCTTCATTCGGGTCAATCTCAATCGCCGCCGTGAAAGCCACAATCGCCGCCTCGTAGTCCTCTTCCAACAAATACTTTTGTCCCAAGTCATACTGCTCCTGCCACTGATCTGCTGTGCTTTTCCCACAGGCCGTCAGTGTCAACAACAGAACCGTTAGAACAAACACATTCCATGTTCTCTTCATTCTCTTTTTCTCCCGTGTTTTCATTCTCACAACAAAATGCACTAACCATATATAAATTCCTTCAATCGGAATTTTATGTTCCATCTATCCCGCCATGCAACTGCCCGTTCAGGATATGTTAAATTGTCTTCTCCAAGCTTTCATTCCTCAAAAGCCAGTGTAAAAGCCGTATTTTAGCCAATTATCCATATTGAAACTTCGTCCGGTCTCTTATGGTTCAGTCAATTGTTCCTCAATATATTGTGAAAAATCATTAAACTTGATCTCTACACCAGAATCTTCATATTTCACAAGTATGGGTTGATTATCTATTACACTAAAAAGATAGTATTGCGTAACCATCATACTTTTATTGTTGTTTTCGCTGTATACATAGTATCCATGTAAAAAATTCGCAAGTCCTCCAAATATATCCTCCCGTCCACCAAAACAGCCATTTTCTCTCTCATATACATAATAACTGTAGATTTCGGTACATTCATCATCCTTGCAGTAATATGCTGTCCACAGCTGCGATCCCTCTTCATCCTCAACCTCATCCATCCTGTGAATAGATGCGAACAATTCATGCGTTCCATCATCATCGTAATCACCATATCTGCGACTTGCACTTGCAGCTTCAACTGGAATGAACGAAAACAGAATTTCCCTATGCTCTCCCTCAAGCTCTTCAAGCGAAGCTTTCAAATTTTCAGAATCGCCGCAAACTTCCTGTCCTCTTTCTATAACATCAATCGCTTCTTCATACATGACCTGACTCCTATACAGTTCCGCCAACTGTAAATAAAGCTCTTCTTCGCCATTTTCCAGCAACAAAACACTTTCACTGATTTTTTCAATCTGCTCCATATCACCATTTGCTTCATCAAGCTGATATTTGTATAGTTCAACTATTTTTTTATCTATATCATCGTTATCCGGCATAATTTCCTTTGCATCCTGTAGTATCTCCATAGCTTTATCTATATTGGCACTTCCGATATATGTGTCTGCAAGACCAATATACGCCGCCGCTTCATTCGGATCGATCTCAATCGCCGCAGTGAAAGCCACGATGGCCGCCTCATAATCCTCCTCCAGCAGATATTTCTGTCCCAGATCATACTGTTCTTGCCATTGATCCGTTGTGCTTTCCCCACATGCTGTCAGCACAAGCAGCAGAACTATTAAAACAACCATGCTCCCTTTTCTCTTCATCCGTACTTTCCTCCCCTTTACACACAATCCAAATGTAACTTTATAAAAATTTTATTTGTATATTTCCTGCCCTCGTGTTACCCTGAACACATCGAATATGTAGTGTTCTTCACCGCATCATTCTCCATGTAGCACATCTTTATTCTCGACGTCCCGTTTCGGGGCTTTATCCGATGATAAAACTGCTGTATACACATTAAACTTCCTATTTTTCACGCCAGAAAAGGAGCCTTTATGTCCCAAAATACTGTCATCAACCCTGCAAATGTCTCTTTTCCCAATGCCACCGGAAGAATCGACTACAATATGACCAACGACTACATGTTCCGCGCCGTCCTGCAGCGCAGCGAACACGCGCAAAAACACCTGATTGCATCGCTCCTCCATCTGGATCCCGACTCCATTGTCTCGATTGAGATCTTGAATCCCATCGTTCTGGGGCGGCGCTTTGATAAAAAGACTTTCATCCTCGACGTCGCTATTCTCCTCAACCGCCAGACCCGTATCAATCTGGAAATGCAGGTTCTCGACAAGCACGACTGGCCCGACCGTTCCTTAAGCTACCTCTGCCGCAATTTTGACCATTTGCGTAAGGGAAAGGGATACACTAAAATCTGTCCGGCCATTCATATCGGTTTTCTGAACTTCACGCCATTTCCGGGAGAGCCGCCCGAATTTTACGCTACCTATCAAATGTTGAATATAAAATCCCATCATGTTTATAGTGACAAATTTCGCCTGTCTGTGGTAGACTTAACTCATACAGAACTCGCAACCGCGGAGAACAGGAAGTGGCACATCGATCACTGGGCGAAGCTCTTCCGCGCCATTACTTGGAAGGATATCAAAATACTTGCACAAAAATATTCCTATATCAGTCAAACAGCCGAGGCTCTCTACGCGCTGAATGCCGAGGAGGATATCCGTCTCCAGTGCCAGGCCAGAGAAGATTATGACATGTGGCATAGCATGCATGAAAACGAGCGCAAAGAGGATAAGGCCACTATTGCAAGGCAGGAGGTCACTATTGCCGAACAGGCGGCTATGATCAAGGAACTCCGCGCACAGCTCGAGGCATTAAAGAACGAATAGACACTTGCACATAAAATGTCTTTCCATATCATCCGGGCTGCCAGTCTCATTGTCTGGTAGCCCGGTACGATAACCATCGGATTATGCCAACACCATCTTTTCTAATCACTTGCTACACTAAGCAATAAATAACTTTATCTCGCTGATAGTCATTTGGCCAGTACGTCTCCGATCTCCACAAACTGTTCGTTGCCATTGTAGTCATAATTTTTAAAACTGTACAGAGGACTCAGATCGGAAATATCATTGGCAAAAAAAACTGCACTACCCAGATCTAAATCACTGATAACGGAGATATCCTCTATATGGTTGGCTATAATCAATACTGATTTCAGATTTCGGAAATATTTCAGAGCGTTGACGGAGTGAATATCTCCCTTTTCCGTATATCGTTCTGCTTCATCTCCTTCCCCTATCCCATAGAAAGCCGTCAGAATACCCATACCGTTCTGAATCAACTCACCTTCCTGATCCATCACACTCAGATGACGAAACCACCAGTCTTCCAAATCTCCATTGACAATCACATGTGTGTTTCCCAAGATAACCAGTTCTGTCACCTCATCCAGATCACGCACATAGACATCGCCCTCCAGCGACAACTTTTCTCTCACCAGCTCTTCAAATACGGCGTCGTCCCACACGATGAGCTCGTTGCCCTCGTTCAGCTCGTTCAGCATTTCCAAAATGCTTTCATCGCCGGTCTTCTCATAGCCCTGCTCCAGTATCTCCTGAGCAGAATCATAGTCTCCTCTTTCTTCGTCCATTTCCGCCCATGCCAGATACCTTTCGACAACCCATGTCTGGTCGTCATCGGAAATATTCTCATATCCGACCGCATCCAGCCCAATGCCGAGCGCAGCAAGCGCGTCTGAATAATTTTCCTGCGCCTCATAGACATTGACCAGCCCTTCATAGGCCTCCCAGGTCTTCGGATCCAGCTCGATCACCTTGTTGAAAGCGACGAGCGCCGCCTCATAGTCTTCCTCTTCCAGATACCGTTGCCCCAGCTCCATCTGTTTCATGACCTGCTTCTCAACGTTCTTTCCACAGGCGGCCAGAAGTGCGGCCAGCAGCAGAAACAGAAGCGCACAACGTATTTTTCTCATCTCAACCTCCGCTTTCAAAGAAGTCCCGCCCCCTGTTAATCAGCCAGGTCAATCGCAATATAGGTGTACTCGTAGATAAACCAGAGTGTATCTTCGCTGGGCATCCCTGTATAGTACGTTTCGGACAGTAAATTTCCATGCTCATCATAGGTACTGTGCACTTCCGAATAGATGGATCCTTCACCGTTATATCTGATGTATTTTATCTGATTTCCGGCATCGTCATATACATATTCGTCCAACGCGGGCGATGAGGCCTCACCCTCATAATAGTCTGTAGATGTTTCCGTCAGAAGATTTCCCTGCTCATCATAGGTATATTCTATCAATGTTCCGGAGTCGCCACCGTATCTCCATGTCAACTTATTACCATTTTCATCATAAGTGTAAGTACCGCCGGAGCCGTCGCTGATTACGTTTCCTGCCTCGTCATAGACCCAGCTGCTCGTCGAGGTATTCATGAGCGCCCCGTCTGCGTCATAGGAATACGTAGTTTTACTCAGCAGATTTCCAGCGCTGTCATACTCGTATTCATATTCCGTCACGTAGGATTCCGTACTGCCTGCATAGCTTTTCGTGCTGCTCAGTAAATCATCATCCGAATTATAGATATGAACTGTGATGCCGGATACCTCGCCAGAATTAGTATTATACGAAGTCTCAAGTACTGTGTATCCATCATCGCTGTATTCATATTCCAATATTGACGTAAGAACACCGGTTGTATTGTAATGCGTTTCCTTCAGCACCTTACCTTCCTCATCATAGCTATATTCCAAATTCAAATAAGATGTGCTACCCCAGACGTAGGAACCCGTTGAGACAAGATACAACAGCCCGTCTGTGGTCTGCTCCACAGCCTGCTCATCAGTCTCCGAGTATTCTCCATTTTCTCCATTTTCAAGCTGCTCGATACGCTCTTCCAGCTCCTCCTGCGAAAAGCTGCTTTCCGCGCCCTGCTCGATCAGCTCCAGAGCCGCTTTGTAGTCGTCCAGCGCTTTCTGCGGTTCCTCCATATCCTGATAATTCTCAGCTCTCGTGATGTAGGCGTCCGCACTGACCGAGAGAAATGCCTGCCTAGCTCCTTCCGCCTGCGCCTGATCGGAGCTGCTCAGGACAGCAAGTCCCTCCTCGACAGCAGCAATCGCGGAATCATAGTCCTCCAGACCCATATACGCCTGTACCAGCCCGGTATAGGTTCTGACGTCGTTCGGCTCGATCTCGATCGCCGCCGTAAAGGCCACGATGGCCGCCTCGTAGTCCTCTTCGAGCAGATATTTCTCACCCAGGTCATACTGCTCCTGCCACTGATTTACCGCGCTTTTCCCGCACGCCGTCAGTGCAAGAAGCAATACAACAAAAAGAAACACACCTGATATTTTCTTCATTATCATTCCCCTTTCCGCCTTCGACACAATTTCATGCATAAATTCCTGTCGACATATCTAACATATCAAATTTCCTCCACCTTTAAAACCTGACTTATGCAGAGTCCTCAACTGCGAAAGGCCGGAGTGCTATATCAGCCATCACTTCGTTCTATTCCGCGCCAACTCGAATCATCAAAAAACGGATGAATGTACTCTCGTCATCTAACCCAATATTACCCCATCCATCCCGCTGTTCCAGTTATAGTTTTGTAGTTTTCCAGTATATAAAAATCAAAATCATCTTCATCCGAAGCCACAAACTTTATTTGGGTATATATCTTACCATCCCTCTCTATCACTGACTCCTCACTTGAGCCTACAGATATCGGTCCACTACTTTTAGGGTCATAAAGAAAATAAGAATACCACCTAAACCCGCCTTCTTCCTTCCAATAATTCCAGCCAATATGTACAAACCAACTCCAATCGGAACCGTTAGGATAATCTCCGTCACAAAAATAAATTGTCCACAAAATACGAGAATAATCCCACCATGGATCACTTTCATCATAATCAAATTCTTCATTTTTCAAGGCTTCCGCACACAGAATCGCCTCTTTTTCTGAGCAGACATACAAGCTTGCCGTTCCGACCACTGTATCGTCAGCCTCATAATGCAAATCTGTCGTGTACTTTGCGATGTACTCAATCGTATCTTCATCTATCGGCAGCTCTTCCTGTAATCCTTCTACTTCCTCCGGCTCTTCCTCTTCTTCCACTTCCTCAGTCTCAGCCTGCCCAAGCATTTCGATCTTCTCAGCGATCTCCTCATCCCCGGTCAGCTCATATGCTTTTTCATAATATGTACGTGCCATGTCGTCATCGCCCTGAGCCTCGTAGTATTCGGCGAGCGCGAGATAGCTTTCGCCCAGCTTCTCGATGACCTCCGAAGCATCATCCTCCTCCGCGTATAGGCTCAACGCCGTCTCGTAATCAACCGCCGCATTCTCATAGGATTCCTCCATCGTCTGCGTGTCTGCCGCTGCGCGCATCATATAGGCGTCGCCTCGCCCGATATACGCCGCCGCTTCATTCGGGTTAATCTCGATCGCCGCCGTAAAGGCCACGACCGCCGCCTCGTAGTCCTCCTCCAAAAGGTACTTTTGCCCCAGATCATACTGCTCCTGCCACTGATTCGCCACGCTCCTCCCACAGGCGGTCAGCGCAAGAAGCAATATGGCAAAAAGAAACACTCCTGAGATTTTCTTTATCACCACTACTCTCCCCTTTCGCCTCCGACACAACTTCAATTTAGTCCGAAATAACTTCATCGCCAGAACTGCGACCTATCAAATCCCCAACATATTCCGACGTACCAAGACTGCCAGCGCTGACCTGACCAACGTTATAGCAATCCTCTAAGTCTGCGGCATAATAATCCCAGCCGATCAGCCCTCCTGTACATAGGTGAATTCCCGCGGAAGGTGCATATGCAGACACGCTCCCGGTATTATAACAACCAGAAAGAATCGTGACATGATCAAAAGAATAGTTTTCACCAATGATTCCGCCCACCAAAGCGAATGCGTTTCCGGTATTCTGAGAATCAATCACACCCTCATTATAGCATTCTGATAGATAGATATCTGCCACGCAGCCCACTGCAATATCTCCAATGATACCTCCCAATGTTCCATCAGCGCTTCCACTATAAGTCAGTGTCCCGGAATTATAGCACTGTTGAATTGAAAGTCCCACAGAATCCCCGCTGTCTACATGCCCAAAAATTCCGCCAATATTCAAAATCCCAGCTCCATCCGTTGAAGTTACCGCAATGCTTCCGCTATAGCTACAGCTTACTATCTGTGAAGGCATTGTCGAATACTCAAAAGAGCCGATAAGTCCACCTACCCCATTAGAGGCTCTGCCGGTTATTCCATTTCCGGTGATATTGACAGAACAATAGGTATCTGCGAAATCCACATTCATTCCTGTGCCCAGAACTCCGCCCACATTTCCGGATGATGTCCCTTCATATCCGGACACTTCAATCGTTCCACTCACTACACAATTTCGAACGTGTATATAATCTTCCGAATATGATGAACTATATTCACCCACCAACATACCAATACTCGCCCCACGTTTTCCTACTGCGCTAATATACCCGTCCAACGTCAAATTCGAAATACTGGCCTCTGTGTAAGATATCTGCCCAAAAAGTCCTGTGTATTCATATTCTGCGGTAATGTAAAGCCCCTGTATCGTATGCCCATTTCCATCAAATTCGCCACGGAATTCTTCCTCGGTACCAATTGGCGTCCACTCAATACCAGCCAGATTAAGATCGGCCATCAAAATATAATATTGATACCCATAACTTTCTCCGCTATTAACAGATTCCGCAAGATATGCCAGCTGACCGGCTGTTGAAATCTGCCATGGATCATCCTCCGTACCACTTCCTTCCGCAAAACCTTCTGCAACACTCCCGTCCCATTCAGAAGAGCCTCCTCCATCTTCAATCGCTACTTCCGTTATCTCATCCAGACGCTCTTGAATGCTCGTATCGTTGCCAGTTGCCTCCAACCCCTGTCGTAAAATTGCTTCAGCCGCCTCATAATCCCCCTGTCGAACATATACATCCGCAATGCCCAGATAAGCTGCCGCGACAGTCGCATCCAGTTCTAGCGCTGCTTCATAATCTACCAGCGCCAGTGTGAGATTCTCCTCCGTCTCGCCGGACTGTATATAGGCATCGCCTCGCCCTATGTAAGCTGCTGTCTGTTTCGGGTCAATCTCGATAGCCGCCGTAAAGGCCACGATAGCCGCCTCGTAGTCCTCTTCCAACAAATACTTCTCGCCCAAGTCATACTGCTCCTGCCACTGGCTCGCTACGCTCCTTCCGCAGGCAGTCAGTCCAAGAAGCAATACGGCAAATAGAAACACACCCGATATTTTCTTCTTCATAACCATTTCCTTTCGCCCCCACGGCGCATTTTTAGTAACTTCCAAACATGAATTCGTATCACTTCTATCGTGACAAATTCCGCCTGTCTGTGACAAATCAAGCCCACGCAGAGCTCAAAACTGCGAAATTCAGAAAAGAGCCCGTCGACCACTTTGCCAGCCTTTTCCATGGCAGCTCGAAACTGAAAAACAAACAGGCTCTGACCATGAGCGAATTCCGTTATCACCCTGCAGTTGTCAACCATCCATTTAAAGTTTCGTAATTTTCCAGTGTGTAAAAATCAAAGACATACTCATCCGAAATCACATATTTTATTTGGATATACATTTTACCGTTCTTCTCCGTCAAGGATTCCTCACTCGATAATATATATTCCTGATGGTCACTGTATGAGTCTGCAGCTTCGCCCTGGTGGCTTATTATTTCATCATAGTTTGTATAAATCAACTCGCTACATATACTGTCATTCGTATCATACCACCAATTAATGGCAACAAACCAACCCCGTTCAGATCCAGAGTCTTCTACGCAATTAGCAATCCTCATTAACCATACCCAGTCCCAATTTGCAAGCTGTTTCTCTATTATTTCCTCTTCTTTTAAGCTTTCCACGCATAAAATCGCTTCTTTTTCCGAACATACATATAAATTTGCCGTTCCGATTACCGTTTCTTCCGAATTATCATACAAATCTGTCGTGTATTTCGCAACATACTCAATCGCATCTTCGTCTACCAACGGTTCTTCGTCAAGTGGAGGCACTTTCTGTTCCTCCGGCTCTTCCTCTTCTTCCACTTTCTCAGCCTCAGCCTGTCCGATCGTTTCAATCTTTTCAGCGATCTCCTCATCCCCGGTCAGCTCATATGCCTTTTCATAATAGGTACGCGCCATGTCGTCATCGCCCTGCGTCTCATAGTATTCGGCAAGCGCGAGATAGCTTTCGCTCAGCTTCTCGATGACCTCCGAAGTGTCATCCTCCTCCGCGTACAGGCTCAGCGCCGTCTCGTAATCCGCTGCCGCTTTCTCATAGGATTCCTCCATTGTCTGCATATCTGTCGCCGCGCTCATCATATAGGCGTCGCCTCGACCAACATACGCCGCCGGTTCATTCGGGTCAATCTCTATCGCCGCCGTGAAGGCCACGATCGCCGCCTCGTAATCCTCTTCCAGCAGATATTTTTGCCCCAGATCATACTGCTCCTGCCACTGATTCGCTGCGTTCTTCCCGCAGGCTGTCAATGCAAGAAGCAGTATAGCAAAAAGAAACACACCAAATATTTTCTTCTTCATAACCATTCTCCTTCTCTCTTTCTATGTAGTTTTAAATAAACTTTCGGACATAAAATCTACCACACACTATCGTTGCTGATTGATACTACAAATTCAAATAATACTCGGCCAGCCGCAACGCTCGCTCGACTTCTTCCGGTGAATGAGTCTGAAACAGCAAATCCGTTTTTTTACGAACATCCTCCTGCTCCTCCCCGCCTTCACCAAAAATGATGTAGTCAATGCTCACACCACACATTTGTGCTATCTGAATAAGTATCTCAATCGTAGGTTTCCGTTTTCCGGATTCAATCAGCGCCATGTATGATGTAGATACACCAAGCTTGTCAGCAAAAACCCTTTGTGTTTTTCCCATTACTTTTCTGAGGTCACGGATTCGTCCCCCAACTTCAGCATAATCAACAACTAAACTACTCATGCTTTGCCACTCTCTGTGATCTACTCCTGATCATTTCCAGAAACGCTTCCATATTCGGCAACAACTATCAAAGACTCGATTGCCTCAAACGCGCTCTGCGCCTGTTCCGGGCTTACCAGCGTCACGTCTGAGATCGTCTCCTCACCCCAGTCATATGCAAGGCCATATGCGGCTTCAACCTCATTCGTACTGACACATGCCGTGAGAGAACTCGTCTCTATTGTATAGGTATCCGTATCCGGAATATACAGATACATCCCGCAGATACCGCCGCTGAAGGCTGAACTTTCAGAACTATAATAGATTTTTCCGATGTTTGCACAGTCAGAAACGATGCAGAGACGCGAATGGCCTACAATCCCTCCCAGCGCACTGCTTCCCACCATAAGGATTGTCTTGTTACTTGCCACTGTCTCGGCCGAGTCCTCTTCATCTTCCTCTGCCACTGCTAAAATCTCATCCGGCGTCTTATATACCCCCTGGCCGTCTCCGAAAAGAATATTTCCACTGTTTGCACAGGACGCAATCTTCGTCACACCGCCCGACAGCGCTTTCTCCGACGATCCCAGAATACCACCCACATGTCCCGCGGTTTTTGCCGAAATTTCTCCGTAATTGATACACTCGGTGATCAAAAGTTCATCGGTCGAATCCGTCATCGTTGCAGACAGACCAAGAATTCCGCCCGTTCCCAGTATTCCATCTCCATTGGCAACGTTTCCATAATTGACGCATCCGTCGATCGTGAAGCAGGCACAGGTCTCCTCTGTTATATTCAGACTTAAAATCCCGTAGGAGCCCAGAATGCCGCCCACCGCACCACTCGAGGCATATACATCCCCGTTATTTACACAGTCCGATATACTGTTCGCCTGACTGCAAAAATCCATCTGGCCCACGATTCCGCCCACATAAGTCTCGCCTGTAATCGCGCATGATTGACACAGCCTTTGATGCTCAGCTGTGTATAGGCATTGCAGACCTGTCCGACTAATCCGCCAACGCATTGTACTCCAGCCACCGAACCATAATTGGTACAGTCCTCCAGAACAATACTCCCCGTTCCCGTCTCTCTGCTTTGACTGTTAAATATCGTTGCAATCAATCCCCCCGATGGGGAATCGCTTATTATTCCAGTCTCTGTATACAGTTCACCTTCATTGCTGCAACCCGTGATGTGAAGTGTCTGCGCGGAATATACCCACTCCCCATCCTCCAACTCCATTTCCTGATCCAAAGATACAGTATGAATCAGTCCGCCAATCGAAGACGTTGAAACGGTCAGATCACTGTAATTCACGCAGTCTGATATCACGCTATCAGCACCCGGCTTGTATTCTCCAATGATTCCTCCTATATCAGCAGCACTGTCCTGTTCGAAAACCCTAAAATCACTGTTGCACGACAGTACATCTATGGATGAGACATACCCCGCGATTCCTCCCACCCAAGCGGTGGAGCAATTCTCCAGCTCAATCGTTCCGGAAAAACTGCAATCCTGCAGTATACCGCCGCTCTGCATCCATCCGACAATACCGCCTATCGCTCCACTATAAGCAACGCCGCTGCAACGGATTGTCGCGTCCGAGGAGCAGTTTTGAATCTCTGTGTTGTAACCATTACCCACGATAACGCCCATCTCACTCACCGACGACACCCCTGCCGTATCCACACAGCTATTCACTATTGACAGGTTGCTGATCCTTGCATCATTGGCATCTCCGATAAAACCGCACCAGGCCATATCCGAGCCTGTGTCAGGATAAATATACAGGCCATTGATGGAGTGCCCGTCTCCATCAAAGGTTCCGCTGAAATAATAGCCTGTGCTCTCCCAGCCATAAAGCGTGGTCAGATCCTCGACTTCCTCTATATTTTCCACATCGTTGAAGATAATATCGCCTGTCAGGACATAGCAGCTGCCTCGATTTTCCCATTCCACACAATGTTCCGCGAAGAGCATCAATTGCTGCGGCGTTGCGATCTGGTACGGGTTTTCCTCGCTTCCGTCTCCCCCTGCAAATTCTGATGCGGTTTCCATTACCTGAAACGCGGGAATATTGGCTACCGGATCTTCCTCCACCTCTTCTGTCTCCGTCGTCGCGGATTCCGTACTGCTGCTGCCACACGCGCACAGCAGAGACATACATACAGCATTTATAGCGACTAATAAAAGTTTTTTCCTTT
>JAJQBC010000128.1 GCA_021203465.1 Lachnospiraceae bacterium
CGTGTGGCTTTCCTGTATGTTAGAATTTAACTGTTTAAAAGGGTTTATTTTCAGATATGTACGGGAGAGGGCGTTTCTTTGAAGCATTTTGTGGAGTTGAAGGATGTAAAGAAAATATATCGCATGGGAGAGGTGACGATTCCTGCGGCGGACGGTATCAATTTTGTGATAGAGAAGGGAGAGTTTGTGGTGATCGTGGGTCCCAGTGGAGCGGGGAAAACCACGGTTCTGAATATACTCGGCGGCATGGACAGCTGTACTTCGGGTGAAGTTCTGGTGGACGGTGTTGACATCGGACAGTGCAGCGGAAAACAACTGACCGCATACCGGAGGGACGATGTTGGTTTTGTGTTCCAGTTCTATAATCTCATACAGAACCTGACAGCACGCGAGAATGTGGAGCTGGCGCTTCAGATCTGCAAGAATCCGCTGGACGCAGACAAAGTGTTGGATGGCGTGGGACTTGCAGATCGCAAGAATAATTTTCCGGCGCAGCTTTCCGGAGGAGAACAGCAGCGCGTGGCGATTGCCAGGGCGCTGGCGAAGAATCCGAAGCTGCTGCTCTGTGACGAGCCGACGGGCGCGCTGGATTACCATACCGGGAAATCGATTCTGAAGCTTCTGCAGGACACCTGCCGTGAACGGCAGATGACAGTCGTGGTGATTACGCATAATTCAGCTATTGCGCCGATGGCGGATCGGGTGATCCGAATCCGGAGCGGTAAAGTCAGTTATATGAGATGTAATGAGCAGCCGGAGCCGGTCGAGACGATCGAGTGGTAAATATCATAATTCAGGATAAGGCGGAAATGAAGAAACGTGCGCTGACAAAAGAGTTTTATATGGGAATACGCAGAACCCGGAACCGATATCTGTCAATTATGCTGATCTCGGCGCTCGGGGTTGCTTTTTTTGCGGGAATCCGGGCGACGAAGCCGGATATGCAGCTCTCAGCGGACGCGTTTTATGATGAAAATAATCTGATGGATATCGAGGTAATGGGAACCCTTGGCCTGACGGATGAGGACGCGGAAGCCATTGCGCAGGTGGAGGGCGTGAAGGAAGTCATGCCTTTCTATTCGATGGATATGTTTTGTGTTCTCGAGGACAATCAGATTAATGTAGAAGTCATGTCCTGACCGGATCAGATGAACCTGCTCACGCTGGTGGACGGACGATTCACCGAGGCGGATGAAGAGTGTCTTGTGGACTCGAAGCTGGTTGATAACGGAGTCCTGGCGATCGGGGACACCGTGACGCTGCGCTCCGGGACGGATACGGAAACGGAAGATATTATAGCATCTGATACTTTTACGGTCGTCGGTTCGGTGTCAAGTCCGATTTATATGTCTCTCGAGCGTGGAACTACCAGCATCGGGAACGGCACGCTGGACGGGTTTCTGGTTCTGGATGAGAGTGTATTTTCCATGGATTATTATACGTCCATCTGCCTGACTGTGGAGGGGGCGGCAGAGCTTCAGGCATACACGGACGCATATGATGAGCTGGTGGACGGTATCGTGGAAGCGATCGAGGAGATCGCGGATGAACGCTGCGAAATCCGCTATGCACAGCTGCAGCAGGAAGGGCAGGACGCCATCGCGGACGCGGAGGCAGAGATCGCGGATGCGCAGCAGGAACTTGATGATGCGGAGCAGGAACTTACAGACGGCCGCGCGGAGCTGGCCGACGGAAAGCAGGAGCTGGCCGACGGCTGGGAGGAATACTACGATGGCCTTGAGGAGCTTACAGATGCGGAGCAGGAGCTCGCTGATGCGAAGCAGGAGGTAGCCGACGGCTGGGCTGAAGTAGAGAGCGGCCGCGCACAGCTTGCCGACGCCGAGGCGGAGCTGGCCGATGGCTGGGAGGAATATGAAGACGGTTATGAAGAGTATGAGGAGGGGCTGACGCAGTACGAGGCGGGTTATGCGGAATATGAGGAGGGACTGGCGCAGTACGAAGCGGGTTACGCGGAATATGAGGAGGGGCTGGCACAGTACGAGGCAGGCTATGAGGTATATGAAGCCGCCATGGAGGAGTATGCGGCCGCATATGAAGCTTATGAAGCCGATCTGAATGCGTATGAGAGCGAATACGGCACATATAAGGAGAGCTCAACATGGAGTGATGAAGAGTATGAGAATTATATAACTGTTTATACGAAGCTGATTGCCCTGGCGGCGCAGCTCGATGCGACGGAAAGCGGGACAGCGGAATATGAAGCGCTTGCCGCAGAAATGCAGGATTTGCAGGATATTCTGGATCAAAGCACTCTGGAGGAAGCCGTAAAAAATCTGGCAGTCGTCGGCACCCGGCTTCTGGTGACTTCAGAAGCCCTGAAATCCTCGGAGGCGCAGCTAAATACGACCGCTGAAACGCTGGGGAATTCGAAGGCGGAACTGGATGCTGCCGCGGAGACACTTGCATCCACAAAGACCCAGCTTGACGCTGCCGCAGAGACGCTGGCGGCTTCCAAAACTCAGCTTGTCGCTGCAAAGGAGACGCTGGCTGACGCGAAGAATGAGTTAGAAGACAGACAGGCACAGATCGATGCGGGCAGGGCGGAGCTGGACAGCGCAGAGGCGGAGCTTGTGGATGCAGAGGCGGAGATCGCGGACGGCGAGGCGGAGCTGACAGATGCGAAGCAGGAGCTGGCGGATGCGCTGGCAGAGCTCAGGGACGGTGAGGCCGAGATCGCAGATGCGGAAGCGGAGCTTCTGGACGGGGAGCAGGAGTATGCGGACGCGAAGCTGGAAGCGGATGAGGAGATCGCAGACGCGGAGGCTGAGATTGCGGATGCAAAGCAGGAGCTGGCCGACATGGAGACTGGCGAGTGGTACGTGCTCGACCGGCAGTATATTTCTGTTTATGTGGACTATGGACAGAACGCGGACCGGATCGGCGCTATTGGGGAAGTATTTCCGGCGATTTTCTTTCTGGTGGCGGCGCTCGTGTGCCTGACGACCATGACCCGTATGGTCGAGGAGGAGCGGACGCAGATCGGCACTCTGAAGGCGCTCGGTTACGGGAAATGGGACATTGCCGCGAAGTATATTTTCTACGCTCTGAGTTCGAGCTTGCTGGGCAGCCTGCTCGGGATGATGGTGGGGCAGAAGCTGTTGCCCTGGATTATTATCAACGCGTATAAGATTCTGTATACCACGCTGCCGCATGTGCTGACGCCGCTCAGTGTCCGCTATTCCGTAATGGCGACCGGCGTGGCGGTGGTCTGTACGACCGGCGCGGCCTGGGCAGCCTGTTACAGGGAACTCTTCGCGGTGCCATCGGAGCTGATGCGGCCTGCTGCGCCGAAAGTGGGGAAACGGGTCTTTCTCGAGAGAATTTCTATTATATGGAAGCATCTGAATTTCAGCCAGAAGGCTGCGGTACGGAATCTGTTCCGCTATAAGAAGCGTTTCTTCATGACCATTTTCGGGATCGGCGGCAGTATGGCGTTGCTGCTGGTGGGCTTCGGCGTGAAGGATTCCATTTCCTATGTCGGTTCCGGGCAGTACGGGAGTATCTTCCTGTATGATTCGACGATTACCTGGGAGGAGGATATCGGGGAGGAGGAGAAAGAGGAGCTTCTCGCCCTGCTCGCAGAGGACGGGCGGGTCACGCATTATACACAGATGCTGGAGACTTCGGTGGATATAGAGGCCGACGGGGTGGAAAAGAGCGGCTATCTTGTGGTTCCGAGCGATACGGAGACGCTGGATGAGTATATGATTCTGCGCAATCGCACGAGCGGGGAGGAGTACGGACTGGATGCGGGCGGCATCATTATCTCGGAAAAGCTGGCGTCACTGCTCTCCGTCTCGGAGGGGGACACCGTGATTCTGGAGGATGACGAGAATGGCCGTGTGGAGGCGGTCATCGCGCACATCACGGAAAATTACTTTATGCATTATATTTATATGAGTGCGGAATTATATGAGGAGCTCTACGGACAAACGCCGGAGTGGAATATGATTTTCACGAAAAACAGCGGCACGGACGAGGAGTTTGAGGACACGATGCAGGCAGATTATATGGAATACGATGCCGTGGCGAGCGTGAGTTTCGTGACGGGAACCGCGGATTACATCCATGATATGCTGAAGAGTATGGACATGGTTGTCTGGGTGCTCGTGATCTGCGCGGCAATGCTGGCTTTCATCGTGCTCTACAATCTGAATAATATCAATATCAGCGAGCGCAGGCGCGAGCTGGCGACGCTGAAAGTGCTGGGCTTTTTCGACGGTGAAGTGTCCTCCTATGTCAATCGTGAAAACGTGCTGCTGACGCTCGCGGGTATCGTGGCGGGTATGCTGATCGGAACCTGGCTGCACAGCTTTGTCATCCAGACTGCGGAGACTGATACGCTGATGTTCGGGCGCACGGTCGAGCCATTCAGTTACGTTTACAGTATGCTGCTGACGATTGCCTTTGCGGCGATCGTGGCAGTGGTTATGCATTTTCAGTTAAAGAAAATCGACATGGTGGAATCCCTGAAAAGTGTAGAGTGACAGGGATTCCTTTCACCTGCCGGTTGCCGGTCCGGAGTAGCTCAGGGAGTGTCCTGCGCTGCCTTCGGCTCGTAGGGATTGACATGGATCATGACGTGCTTGATGTTGTCGAAGCTGCGCTCCAGCCCGTCGTGTACGTTCTCGGCGATCGCGTGCGCGCGTTGCAGCGGCAGGGAGCCGTCCACGGCGATTTCCACATCAATATAGACCTTTTCCCCGAACATTCTGGTCTGGAGCAGGTCGATGTTCCTGACGCCGTCCTGCTTTTCTATAAAATTCCGGACGGCCTGCGTGTAGTCATCATCGCAGGCGCAGTCGGTCATCTTCCGGATCGCGTCCCGGAAAATATCCACAGCCGTTTTCAGAATAAAAACGCAGATGACGACACTTGCCACCGCGTCGAGCACCGGCATACCGGCACGCGCGCCCGCGATGCCAATCAGTGAGCCGATTGAAGAGTAGGCATCGGAGCGGTGATGCCAGGCGTCTGCCATGAAGGCGGAGGAATTCAGCCTTCGCGCGCAGGCTCTTGTATAGTGGAACATGGCTTCTTTGGAGACGATGGAGACGACAGCGGCCACGAGCGGGAGCAGGCTGGGAGTCACAAGCGCGTCGTAGTTTCCGGCAAAAATGGTGTCCAGACCGGTCTTGCCGATCCCGAGACCCGTCACAAAGAGAATAACCGCCAGAATTTCCGAGGCGACGCACTCGAAGCGATCATGCCCATAGGGGTGATCCGCGTCTTTTTCACGTTTTGAGAGTTTTACGCCGATCAGCGCGATGAAGGTCGCCAGGACGTCCGAGAGCGAGTGTACCGCATCGGAGATCATCGCCCCGGAGTTTCCCAATAAACCGGCGATCAGTTTGAACGCGGACAACAGTACATTGCCCGCGATGCCGATCGTCGAGACTCTGGCCATCAGTTTCTGTTCTTCTTTCATAATCTGAAAATCCTCCATTCCATTTGCCCGGGTTTCCATGTGTCAGGGTACAAAAAAACACCTGGAAACGATAGTAAGTCCTACTTTACTACTGTCCCGCAGATGTCTCTTACCTGCTGCCCTGCGTGAGGCCCGGCACTCAGGAATGGCCTGATGCCTGATCAGTTTGTACTGTAGATGATTGCAGTGCAAATTGTTATTCTCTGTATAGTATGCGATTGATGCCGGATTGTCAAGACCTGAAATCGGAAAATTTAGGAACCTTATCGTATTGGTATGATGCGTCGAACACGGAGGATGGAAAGATCGCGAGAACTTGATTAGATAAAGGATAGCATGTATAATGGAGTCGGTATAAACCGAAAACAGCGGAGCAGTAAGGAGGTGGAGTATGTCTGAGAAAGCCGTTGGCATTATTGGCAAAGGAATGATTGGTATCAGCGAAGCGGTGTTATTTACCGGGAATGGGATTCCTGTCATTGTACTGGCGAAGGAAGCGGAAAAAGGACTGGAGCGATACAGAGCCTATTATCAGGATCTAATCGCGGCAGGACTGGTCACGGAAAAGCAGGCGGAGGCCTGCGAAAGACTTTTGTCCTTTACAGAAAGCTATGAGGATCTGGCGGATGTCAATATTGTATTCGAATGTGTTTCGGAAAATACAGAGGTCAAACGTCAGGTTTACCAGAAAATAGAAAAGTACTGTCCGCAGCTTACAGCGATTGCTTCCACGACTTCCGCCCTGTCTCCGGAAGAACTGGCCAGAGGGGCTGCGCACCCGGAGAAAATTCTGGTGGCGCATCCCATCAACCCACCGCATATGGTTTTGTGTGTGGAGCTTGTTAAAAATGATTTCACGTCTCCGGAAGCGCAAAAAGCGGTTACCGATCTTCTGGAAGCCTGTGGCAGGGAAGTGTGTGTACTGAACAAAGCGGTGCCGGGATTCATTTTCAACAGGCTTCAGCATGCCCTGTATAGGGAAGCGGTACATATCGTCGAGGAGGGGGTCTGCACTCCGAAAACCATTGATAAATGTATTGGCACTGCCATGGCTCCCCGCTATACGGCGATAGGTCTCTTTGACCATTTTGATTATGCGGGTCTGGATCTGGCAGCCAGTATAGGAGAGTATCTCTATCCGGAGTTGTGTAACGATACGGATGTTTCGCAGTATATCGCCGAACGTGTAGCGCGTGGAGACCTGGGCTATAAGAGCGGTGTCGGCATATATGACTGGCGAAGCAGGGATATGGATGCGTTCCGAAAGAAAACGGCGAAGCCATTCCAGAAATTTTTCAACTGGAAACTGCCGGAAGCCTAGAAGTTTTCTGAATATTGTGTGTTTGACCACCTGTCCTTCCAGAAGGACGGGTGGTTTTTTGCTCTTTTTTGGCTGAGGTGCAGGAAGCAGAGAAATATTTTACACAGATTTTACACAGCAGGGCAGATAGATTTTACATGGGGAGTGTACGATTCTTACATGATACGGGCATGTTTTGTTGTGTTTTGTCGAAAGCGGACAGCTCATCGGTGAAATCGAACATCGGAATGAGAGCGTTGCCGGAAGGGAGTAGAAAAGAACGATGAAGGACACGATGGAAGTTATATTTGGATTGCTGGGCGGTCTGGCCATATTTATCTATGGGATGAACCTGATGAGTGAATGCCTGCAGAAGGCGGCCGGTAAGAAGATGAAGAGTATTCTGGGAATGCTCACAAGGAACCGGGTGATGGGCGTGCTCGCGGGTGCGCTGGTGACAGCGGTGCTGCAGAGCAGCAGCGCAACGACGGTCATGGCGATCAGCTTTGTCAGCGCAGGGCTGATGACACTGCCGCAGGCGATTTCCATTATCTTTGGCGCGAATATCGGTACAACGATCACGGCACAGATCATCGCGTTCAAGATTACGGATTATATAGAGGTTTTTATCTTTGCCGGTTTTATTGTCTCGTTTGTCTGTAAGAATGAGAGGATCAAGAATATCGGGCGGACGATTTTTGCCTTTGGTCTTCTTTTTCTCGGCATCGAGACGATGGGCAGCGTGATGAAGCCGCTCGCCTCGATGCCGGTGTTTACCAATATGATCGCGCAGGTGGCGAATATGCCGATTCTGGGCGTCGCGGTCGGCACGCTGATGACGCTGGTCGTGCAGAGCAGCTCGGCCACGATCGCGGTGCTGCAGAATTTCGCTTCGCAGGCGGGGCCGGACGGCATGACGAGTATTCTGGGTCTCACCGGCGCGATTCCGATTCTGCTCGGTGACAATATCGGCACGACGATCACAGCGCTTCTCGCCTCGGTCGGGCAGTCGAAGGACGCGAAGAGGACTGCAGTCGCGCACTCGCTGTTCAATATTTCCGGAGCTCTTCTGTTCATCTGGTTTGTGAAGCCCTACGCGGCACTGATTCAGGCGATTTCTCCGTCGGGCGCGGAGGTGGAAGTGATCTCACGGCAGATCGCGAATGCGCACACGATTTTTAATATCACGATGACGCTCATCTGGATTGGTCTGCTCGGCCTCATGGTGAAGCTTGTCATGAAGATTATACCGGATGGAAAGGCAGAGAAATTTAATCCTTCGCAGCCGATCTATCTGGATCGTAATGTGATTGCTCAGCCGGCGGCAGCGCTCCGTCTTGTGGCGCAGGAAGTGCTGCGCTGCGCAGAGATGGTGAAGAGTATGCTGCTCGATGTGACCGGCACGCTCGGGAAAGAGGAGATTCAGGTACTTGAGAACGTGAAGGAGAATGGAGGTGCGCTGGACGCCCTGCAGACGGAGATCAATGATTATCTTTCCGAGCTATTCTCATCCGGTGCGCTGACGGAGCAGCAGGCGGCGCAGACGGCCAGACTGCTGTGTGTGCTCAGCGACGTGGAGCGGATGGGAGATCTGTCCGCGGAGATGGCCGACGCGATCCGGGAAAATATTGAGCACAAATATGGATTTTCCAAGGAGGCGACGGGTGAACTGAAGGACAGCCTGAGCCAGATCGAGCGGATGTACGAGGGCGCCCTGGACGCCATGATCAGGGGCGACCGGGATATGCTCGGTAATCTTCTGAAAGATAATGAAAAGATACTGAATCTGGATGTTGTGATGCGCGAGCAGCATATGCAGCGCATTCGCGAAGGACTGTGCAAAAAGGAACTGACCGTTCCTTTTACGAGGGTTCTCAACTGCATCGACCGCATGGGAAACAGCTGCGTCAATCTCGCGGAGGGCGCGCTCAGACAGATGGGCTTCACTTATTTTATGGTGGAAGAGAAATAACGGTAACAATACATGACAGTATAGATTTTTCGGTGGCATAGTTTTTGACGGTATGGTACAATTACTTTATTGTAGCATACTGTTTGCCGTTCACGGGGAAAGGAGGGCACGGGTCAGGTGAAAAATGACAGAAGCTCCATCGCGTTTTCCGGCATCCGCCTCTCCAGGACGAAGATGATCATGCTCGGATTTCTGGGCATTATTTTGTTTGGAGCGCTGCTTCTGATGCTTCCGTTTGCGTCCAGAACGGGGGAGGAGACCTCGTTTCTGGGCGCTCTTTTTACCTCCGTGTCAGCGACCTGTGTGACGGGCTTGGTCGTCTATGATACGTGGACGCATTGGACGCTGTTCGGGCAGCTGGTTCTGCTTGCGCAGATTCAGATCGGCGGACTCGGCTTTATCACGATCGGCTCCTTTACCATGATGGCGCTGGGGAGGAGAATCGGCCTTAGGGGGCGGGAGTTGATTCATGAGAGCCTCAATACCTTGCAGCTTCGCGGATCTGTAAAGCTGGTGCGCAGGATCATCATCGGAACGCTGTGCTTCGAGGGAATCGGGGCGGCGCTGCTCGCGATCCGTTTCGTGCCGGAGTATGGGTTCCTGCGTGGGATTTATTATAGTATTTTTCATGCAGTCTCCGCGTTCTGCAATGCGGGCTTTGATCTGATGGGCTGTCAGACAGCCTATACCTCCTTCACGGCCTATGCCGGCGATCCGCTTGTCGTGCTCGTGCTGAGCGCGCTGATTATCATCGGCGGTATCGGTTTTCTCGTGTGGGAGGATATTCTGGTCTATCGCCGACACTGGCGAAGCTACCGGCTGCAGACGAAGATTGTGCTGACGGCGACAGCGGCGCTGCTGACGGGAGGCACGCTGCTGTTCCTGCTGACGGAGGGGAACGGCCTGTTTGTGGACATGGGGGCAGGGGAACGTTTTCTCGCGGCCTTTTTCGCCGCGGTCACGCCTCGCACAGCGGGCTTCAATACGATCGATCTGGCGGCGATGTCGAGCGCGGGTAAAGTGCTGACGATGCTGCTTATGTTTGTGGGCGGAAGCCCAGGCTCTACGGCCGGAGGTATCAAGACGACAACGCTTGTCGTGATCCTGCTTTATATTAAATCCTATCTTTTTCATGAAAAGGATTGCGTAGCATTTCAGCGCAGGTTGGGTCAGGACGCGGTGAAGCGCGCGAGCGTCGTCATTTTTATCAATTTCTCACTTGCGGTCTTCGCGGTCATGGTGCTGCTGATCGGACAGGATCTGCCGCTTGCCGATGTTCTACTGGAGGCTTTTTCCGCGATCGGCACCGTGGGAATGTCGACCGGCCTGACGCGGGAGCTGAACACGCTGTCCCGGATTGTGATCATGGCGTTGATGTTCCTCGGGAGGGTAGGCAGCTTGTCCTTTGCCATGTCTTTTACGGAGCGGAGGCATACGGGTGAGCTGCGCTACCCGGAGGAGGATATTGTGGTGGGTTAAAGGTTACTATTCACAGTTGCGAAAATGTATAAAGTGGCGCGTCAAGCTTGCTTGTAAGCGACAATTTATACATTTTTGGAGAGACTGCGAAGCAGTCACCGTCGCGGCATGAGCAATCTTAGCCCCGCAAGGGGCGGGAAAGCACGCGAAGCGGGCGAGATTGCGAATGCTGTGGCGGTGAACTGTGAATAGTAACCACCAAATAGGAGGGAACTGCATGAAGAAATCATTTTTGATTATTGGGCTGGGTGATTTCGGGAAATATCTCTGCCGTGACCTGGCGAAGATGAAGAACGAGATCATGATTGTTGACAAGGATGAGCGCGCGCTGGAGGATCTGCTCGACGTGGCGACGAGCAGCCTAATTGCGGACTGTACGCGTGAGAGTGTGCTGAAAAAAATAGGTGTTGGAAATTTTGATGTCTGCTTTGTGTGCATCAGCCATGATTTTCAGAGCAATCTCGAGGTTACGAGCCTATTGAAGGAGCTTGGCGCGCAGTACGTGGTCAGCCAGGCTGCCAACGACGCGCATGTGAAGTTCTTGCTGAAGATCGGCGCGGACGAGGTCATTCATCCGAACCGGGATTCGGCGAAGCGCGCCGCGGTGAAGTACAACAGTGAGCATGTGTTTGACTATGTTGATCTGAAGGGCGGCTACTCGGTCTATGAGATCACGCCGCTGCCGGAATGGGTCGGCAGGAGCATTCTTGATTCCAATATCCGGGCGAGATATGATATTTATATCGTCGCGGTGATCCGCGTCGGGGGCAGCACAGAGTTCATGCCGGGGCCGCAGACTGTGATCGGGCACGGAGACCACCTCATGGTGCTGACAAATGAGGAGACGATGGAAAATCTGCTCCGCAAACTGTGAAAAACTATTTGAAGAGGCGTCGATTCTTACGCTTTCGGCTCTTGTAACGGCGGCGGTTCGGATTCCCGAACTGGTGCCGTTCCTGTCTTTTTTGCCTCCATTTTGAGAAGAAACGGAAGCTTATGCTATATTCCTTTTTGATTTTTCGCAGCAGCAGAATCAGAATCAGCAGGAAAAGAAGGATAGCGGCTATGAGTCCCACGATTCGCAGATCAATGCGGATCAGCCTCTGCGTGTTTCCGTCCTCCGACTCTTCGTCTGCGTCCAGACTGCCAAAATCAAATTCCTGCAGGGTATTTTCCGTCAGATACAGTTCAGTAGAGCCAATGCTCTGCCCGGCATAGGTATAACTCAGGGTCGCGATCACATCGTCCTCCTGTGATTCGAGAAAGTCGAGGCTCGCCTCCGCGTCGGAGAGGGACGCGGTGACCGGGAGGACGACATAGCCCTCCGAATCCATCTCAATGATCGGTGAGGAAGTCCCAAAGATGGACGCGCCGGTATCGAAAAGATCGCTCTGCCCGATCGTGAAATTTGTCTCATTTTCTGAGATATTTACTTTTTGAAAATTTTCTGTGGCATAATCGAGCAGATTTGCGGTGTCCGTATAGACCGGGACGCCGGTCTCGCTGGTTCCCAGCGTCTTCATTGTGACGACGATCAGATCCATGCCGTTTCGGGTGGCGCAGGTGACGAGCGTGTTCTGGGCGGCAACCGTATAACCGGTCTTTCCGGCGAAGACGGTGTCGTCCAGATATCTGGTCGACGTATTGCCGGAGATCATGTAGTGGTGATTGTTCATCACGAGTTCTTCGTCTTTTTTGTTCGTCGCGCGCAGTGTATAGCGCGCGGTGCCGCTGATCTTGCGAAACTCCTCGTACTTGATGGCCTCCTGTGTGATCAGTGCCATGTCGTGCGCGGTCGTATAGTGTTCCTCGTCGGGCAGTCCGTTCGCGTTGGTAAAATGAGTGCCGGTGCAGCCGAGCTCAGCCGCGCGCTCGTTCATAAGTTCCACAAAGGCCTCGATGGAGCCGGAGACCTGCTCCGCGATTGCGTTCGCGCACTCGTTTGCGGATTCCAGCATGATCGCGTAGAGGCATTCCTCCACCGTCAGGATCTCACCCTCATCGCGGGCGATACTGCTGCTCCCCGCCTCGACCGTGTAGACCGCGGTGTGTGAGAAGGTGACCTCCTCGTCGAGTTCCAGATTTTCGAGCGCAAGGAGGACGGTCATGATCTTTGTGATGCTGGCCGGATAATGCTGTTCATCGATGGACTTCGCGTAGAGAACCACGCCGGTGGAGGCCTCCATCACGATGGCGGACTCCGCGTAGACCTGCGGCCCTGCGGGCCAGTTTTCCCAGGAATCGGATTCGATTGTTTTATTATATCGCGTCTGGGCTTCGTCAGAGGTATCAGCCGTCGCGCTTACGGGCAGCATGCAGGCCATGTTCAGGATGAGTGCCAGAGTCAGAGCTTTTATCGTATATTTATATGAACGGGACATGAAGGTTCCTCCAGCTTTCTAAGAACTGTAAAGATTAATCCTTTAACAGTTCCTTAAGTATAATAGATTTTCAGACACCGTGCAAGGGCGCGTGGGGAAAGTTCACAAATGGGGAAAATGTAGACAAGTTTTACTTGAGATAGATCGGCCTGTGTGGTAAAATTGACAAAGCAGTTATGACAAACATATTTCAAAGGAGGACGTTTCAATGAATGTTTCTGTAAGAGAAAACTACAAGTATGCGATTGCCTGCCCGACCAGCATGGGTGTGCGCCTGACGCCGGAGGATCGGATGGCGGTGCAGAACAGTGACCGTTTCTATATGAGGTCGACCAGCGCGGAGACGAACGTGCTGAACATATCCTCGTCGCTCGGCAAGCCCTGCCTTGCTTTGACGAAATTTGTCGAGGGCAGCCCGATATCGACATTTATTCAGTCGCAGCTGCGCGCCAGAAATATCGCCTTTGAGGGGCCTTCGGTTCCGCAGGGCGGCCCCTGGGGTTATCGCCATCAGATCAATATTGCGGATTCCGGTTTTGGCCTGCGCGCTCCGCGTGTCTGGAACGACCGCGCCGGTGAGGTGGGCCGTACGCTGGACGCCTCGGATTATGATCTGGAGCGCATCTTCGGAGAGGAGGGCGTCGGCATTCTGCACATAAGCGGCCTGATCGCGGCGATGAGCCCGGAGACGACCCACTGCTGTCTCGAGATGGCGAAGGCCGCGAAGGCGCATGGTACGCTGGTATCCTTTGACCTGAATTACCGCGCGACCTTCTGGAAGGGACGCGAGGAGGAGCTGGCGGAAGCTTTCCATGAACTTGCCTCTGTGTCGGATGTTCTGATTGGAAATGAGGAGGACTTCCAGCTCTGCCTTGGCTTTAAGGGACCCGAGGCCGGCGGAAAGGATCTGGCGGCAAAGGTCGAGAATTTCCACACGATGATCCTGAAAGTGCAGGAGAAATATCCGAATACAAAGGCCTTTGCGACCACGCTGCGTCAGGTGGTCTCCGCGAATGAGCACCTGTGGGGCGCTGTCCTGCTGGCAGACGGCGGCTGGTATGTGGAGGAGCCGCGCCCGATTCCGATCATGGACCGCATCGGCGGCGGCGACGGTTTCACCGGAGGTCTGCTTTACGGCATTATTTCGGGATTCTCCGCTGAGGACTGCCTGCATTTTGGCTGGGCGACCGGCGTGCTTGCGACGACGAGCCTGAACGACTACGCGGAGCCTGCGGACGAGAAGCAGGTGTGGGATATTTACGCGGGCAACGCACGTGTGCAGAGATAGGAGGAAAGGCTCATGAAAAAAGGAGATATCGGCCTGATTGGCCTTGCCGTCATGGGAGAAAATCTGGTCATGAATATGGAGTCGAAAGGCTTCACCGTCGCGGTGTACAACCGGACGACTTCCAAAGTAGACGCCTTCGTCTCCGGACGGGCGGCAGGGAAGAATATTATCGGATGCCATTCGTTGCAGGAGCTGGCGGACAATCTTGAGAAGCCGAGGAAGGTCTTCATGATGGTGAAGGCGGGCGAGGCGGTCGACAGCATGATCGAGCAGCTTTTGCCGGTTTTGGAGCCGGGCGACATCATCATTGACGGCGGCAATTCCCATTTCCCGGACACGATTCGCCGCACGGAATATGTGGAGAGCAAGGGGCTTCTCTATGTAGGCACCGGCGTTTCCGGCGGCGAGGAGGGCGCGCTGAAGGGACCGAGCATGATGCCCGGAGGAAGCCCGGAGGCCTGGCCATATGTGAAGCCCATTTTCCAGGCGATCTGTGCGAAGGTGGAGGACGGCTCCCCCTGCTGTGACTGGGTAGGCGAGAACGGCGCCGGCCATTTCGTGAAGATGGTACATAATGGAATCGAGTACGGCGATATGCAGCTGATCTGCGAGGTCTATCAGCTGATGCGGGATGGCCTCGGCATGACGAATGAGGAGATGCATCAGGTCTTCACCGACTGGAATAAGACGGAGCTCGACAGCTACCTGATCGAGATTACGAGAGACATCCTCGGCTATAAGGATGAAAACGGCGAGGCCGTGGTGGACAAGATTCTGGATACGGCCGGACAGAAGGGCACCGGCAAGTGGACCGGCATCGCCGCACTTGACGAGGGCGTGCCGCTGACACTGATCGGAGAGGCCGTGTTTGCGCGCTGCCTCTCCGCGATGAAGGACGAGCGTGTGGAGGCGTCGAAGCGCTACCCGCACAAGATCCCGGCCTTCACCGGCGACCGTGCCGAGATGCTCGAAAAGCTGCGCCGTGCGCTGTACGCCAGCAAGATCATCTCCTACGCGCAGGGCTACACGCTGATGCGCACGGCTGCGAAGACCTACGGCTGGAACCTGAATTACGGCGGCATCGCGCTGATGTGGCGCGGCGGCTGTATCATCCGCAGCGTCTTCCTCGGCAAGATCAAGGAAGCCTATGATAAGAACCCGGAGCTTCAGAATCTGCTGCTGGACGATTATTTTGCAGAGACCATTGAGTCTCTGGTTCCCGCATGGCGTGACGTCGTAGCTTTCGCGGCGCAGATCGGTATTCCGATGCCGGCGATCAGTTCCGCGCTCTCCTATTTCGACGGCTACACGACGGATCGGCTGCCGGCGAACCTTTTGCAGGCACAACGCGACTATTTTGGCGCGCATACCTACGAGCGTGTGGATCAGCCCAGAGGAAAGGTGTTCCATACGAACTGGACCGGCCACGGCGGCAATACTTCGGCCAGCACTTATAACGCGTGATACAGTGAGCGGCATGCGGCTGATAGTTGTCCGACATCTGGACAAGCATAAGAAAAACAGGTATAATCAGAATTATTAATTTATATGTTCAGGAGTCAAACTATTATGCCGATTCAGCCAGTCAGAAAAAATAATATCAACGATCAGGTTTTTGAGCAGATGAAAGATATGCTCATACGCGGAGAATGGAAGCCGGGGGAGAAGATTCCCTCGGAGCACGAGCTCTCGGAGCTGTTCGGCGTCAGCCGCGTTACGCTGCGCAACGCCCTGCAGAGGATGGCGGCGCTGGGCCTCATCGAGACCCGGCGCGGCGAGGGCTCCTTTGTCCGGGAGCAGGATATCGGGAACTGCCTCAACACCCTGATCCCGACGGCTTATCTGATGGACGATATCGCGGAAGTGCAGTGGTATCGGTTGATGATCGAACCGGGTGCGGCCTATATCGCGGCGCGGCGTGCCTCGGAGGAGGACATCGCGGATCTGAGAGAACGGCTCACGCGGATGGAAAAGCTGAAGGAAGATCTTCTTGGACTGGCGCATGAGGATTTCGCGTTTCACAAGCAGGTTGCGCTCATTACAAAGAATGTGCTGATGACCCGCACTTATGAGATTTTGGGGGATGTGCTTCTCCCCGCGATGGAAAAGATCGTGGCTTTGGTGGGACCGGAGGACGGTTCTTACTATCACGCTGAGATTGTGAACGCGATCGCGGCGCGGGAAGGGGAGCGCGCGCGTGACATGATGCAGCAGCATATAGAATTAAATATCAAAAAATACAAAAATATTTACACGAAAATTGCAAGTGCAAGTTGAACACAGCCGCG
>JAJQBC010000096.1 GCA_021203465.1 Lachnospiraceae bacterium
CAATCGCTATGGATTTTTTAGGTGTTCAACTTCATTTTACAATCGACCGCTAATATCAGCATTAAAACCGGAGCTATATATTTGATCATGACATTGTACAGCTTTTTCCGTTTAAATACATGTCCGCTGGATTCCATCTCATCGGAAATCCATTTCGGTCCAATGATCCAGCCAATCAGAATACATGAGAAAAACGCAATAAACGGCATCATGACACTGTTGCTGATGTAATCCATGATATCAAGCAATTGTCCGACCGTTCCATTCGGCAGATTTACTTCCATATAAAAAACGCTGTAGCCGAGGGCAATCACAGCAGAGATAGCCATGTAAATGGCCGTCAATACAAGGGTCACTTTTTTTCGGGATGCGTGAAAAAGAGCCATGCAGTTGGCAACAATTGACTCCAGTACCGAGATACAGGAAGTAAGGGTTGCAAATGCGGCCGTCAGGAAGAAGAGCATCCCCACCAGGATGCCCGCATTTCCCATAGCATGAAAAACCTTTGGCAGGGAGACAAACATCAGACTCGGTCCGGCGCTCATGCCGTCCGTTCCCGAAAAAACATAGACAGCAGGAATGATCATCATACCCGAGAGAAAGGCAACTCCCGTGTCAAAAAATTCGATCTGGTTCACCGACTTGTTCAGATTCACCTCCGGTTTGACATAGGAACCATAGGTTATCATAATCCCCATCGACACACTGAGGGAAAAGAACAGCTGACTCATTGCATCCAGCAGTATCTGCAGAAATCGCTGCACCGTGACTCCTTCCAGACTTGGCATCAGATAAAACTTTAATCCCTGAATTCCGTTTCTCGTGACTCCCGCCGCATCCGTATTCGACAGTGTCAGAGAAAAAACAGCAATTCCCACCACCATGACCAAAAGCATCGGCATTATAAATTTTGAGACCTTTTCAATTCCTTTTTCCACTCCATGATAGACAATCAAGGCGGTTAAGCCCATAAAAAAAAGAGCAAATATCACCGATGAAACCGGCGATGTAATAAAAGAAGTAAAATATCCGTCTTCGGCTGCTGCCTGGACCTCTCCCGTCAGATATACCGTGAGATATTTGGTAATCCAGCCTCCGATTACAGCGTAGTAGGTCATGATCAGTACCGGAACAAGAAATGTCGCCACGCCGAGAAATTTCCATTTCTCGCTCATTTCTGCATAGGCATAGATCGCACTCTTCTTTGTTTTCCTGCCAATTGCAATATCTGAAACAAGCAGAGTAAAGCCAAATGTAACAACCAGCGCAAGATACACCACCAGAAACAGTCCGCCACCATCTTTCGCTGCAAGATACGGGAATCGCCAGAGGTTTCCTACCCCTACCGCGCTTCCGGCCGCAGCCATGACGAATCCAAACTGGCTGCTGAATGTATTTTTCTTCGTATTATTCTCCATAATTGTTCTCCTCAGTTGCAGACAAATTCTGCTTTTTCCCCGGATTTATATCCAAATACCGGTTTTCATGCTACAGCAGGAAATCCATACAAAAGCCAGCCTCTTCTCCTGTTATCCCCTGCTCCTTTAAAAGATGTTTGATGGTTTTCATGTAATGCTCAGATATGGCTCTGCAGATACGCTCCGTGTTGCCGGTACGGCAGGCATCCATCAGTTCCTTGTGGAGTATGTATTGGCGGGATACAACACGTTTTTTGTCGAGATCCTCCGCATATCCGGATATAACACTTCCATAATTCAGCAGACACCAAGCCTGATACAGCCGCGGCATGTTCACCATCTTTACGAGTTCCCCATGAAATTCGTTATCATGCACAAATACATCATCGTAGTGTTCCACGTCCAGATTTTTCATCTTATCCAGAGTAGCTTCCATTCGAGCCAGCGTCTCATCGGAAATCTTACCGCCGACCAGCTTGACCGCCATCGTCTCATATCCTATCCTCATAAAATAGATCTCATAGGAGTCCTGAATGGTAATCTGCTTTACTGAACAGCCTATGTTCCTTGTATATTCTATCAGACCTTCATTTTCAAGCTGTCTCAAGGCTTCGCGGACAGGCCCCCGGCTTATCCCGAATTCATTGGCCAGTTCTGCCTCCACAATACGATCGCCCGGTTTTAGTTCCTTATTGATGATCTTCATGCGTATTGCATCAGCTATATTCTCACGTAATGTACGATATTCCAGCCTTCCCATACTTCTCCTTTATGCGTTCTCTCCATCTGCCTGCTTTTTATTTTTTCACAAAGAATATTATCATAAAGAAGATTCCCGGTAAATCATTTCTTTTTATTTTTCACTACGGCCGTCCCGTATTTCCAGAACTCCCGACTCTGTCTCACAGATATGACTGTTATAAAAGCGTTCGGCTGCCCGGATCAGATAATCCGCATCTTTGATTCCCGCTGTCTCATAAGCGGAATGCATCGCCAGCTGCGCAAGTCCGATGTCCACAGTATTCACCGACACCTGCGACATGGCAATGTTCCCAAGGGTGCTTCCGCCGTTCATATCCGAACGGTTTGCAAAAAACTGAACCGGTACGCCCGCCTTTTCACAGATCATTTTAAACAGGGCAACACTCACCGCATCCGAAGTATATTTCTGCCCTGCATGAGACTTGATCACAATCCCTTCATTCATATAAACGCAATTGCATACATCCGTCTTTTCCGGGTAATTCGGATGAACCGCATGCGCGTTATCACAGCTCAGCATAAAGCTGGAGGCAAGCGCCCTTGAAAACTCTTCCGGAGTTTTTCCCAGCGCGGCATTGATGCGGGTCAGTACATCACAGAGAAACGTAGACGCGGCGCCCTGCTTCGTCTGCGAACCCACCTCTTCGTTATCAAAACAAGCATATACGCTGACGGATTCGCTGTTTTCTCCGCGTAAAAATCCCTGCAGGGACGCATACGCGCACTCCAGATCATCCAGCCGCGGGCTGGAAATAAATTCTTCCTCCGCTCCCCAGACGGAAGGCTCCGCCCGGTTATACAGATACAGATCCATGCCATAGATCCGCTCCGCTTCTACCTGAAGCTCATTCGCCGCCAGAAGCTTCAGCGCGTCCGCATCCATCTTTCTTCCGCTGTAGACCGGCAGCATATCCTTCTGTTTATTCAGTGACTGTTTCTCATTCACCTCTCTGTTCATATGAATTGCGAGGCTCGGAATCATCAAAAGATCCCGGTCAATATTCAGAAGTCTGGATGCGAGACTGTTCCCTTCCTTTACAATTACCCGTCCGGCCAGGGAAAGCGGTCTGTCAAACCATGTGGAGCAAATCATTCCCCCGTAGCCTTCCGTATTCAGAACCGTATATTTCCCTTTGACGTCAATCTGGGCATTCTCTTTTACTTTAAAGGTCGGTGAATCGCTGTGGGACGCCGTGATATGAAAGCTGTAGTTTTCCAGCTGTGTCCCGGTTTTAAAAGCCAGTATACTGGAACCGTTTCTTGTCACATAGTATTTCCCGCCAGGTCTTATATCCCACGCAGCGCCCTCCCTCAGTCTCTCAAACCCTTCTTCCTCCACCAAAGCGCTGATACTCCGAACGGCATGGAAGGACGTCGGCGAGCTTTTTATAAAAGAAACCAGCTTCTGCGCAACTTCTTTATACATCACATTTCCTCCTGTAAATACTCTATTTGGTGAGTTTTTTCCTTTCCCACTTTGCGATCTTTGGCATGATCATTCCCAAAGCGGTGAGTACGATCGGCGTAATTACATTCAGTGCAAATGTAAAGCGATCGGTACTGTACATTCCCATAATACAACATACCAGGGTTACGGCAAAGCACCAGGCGCCAAAAAACATTGCAATTTTCTGATTTTTCACAAAACGGTATTCCGAAGGAATCTTATCGATGGATTTTCGAAGCGCCAGATAAGCCACAAATACCCACAGATAACGAAGCGGCATACATACCGAATTCAGTTTTGTCAGCTGCTGCAGCACCGCAGCCGCTCCCGGCGCAACCGACTGGATCAGGATAATCGCTCCCGAAAGGACAACAACGAGCAGAATCCCGTTCGTATAAGCGCCATGTTTATTTTTCTTGCGAAGCTTTGACGGAATAAATTCCTTTGTCTTTTCATTGTCCAGCAGCATACGAAGAGGCGCGTCGATACTCAGAATCAGAATTGCAAACTGACTGATCATATTGCACATCGCATAAAGAACCAGGAAGAGATTGCCCACATGATAATACTCTCCCAGCCTCTGAAATGCCCAGTATCCTCCGTTTGCAGCATAAGAATTGAAGGATTCCTGACTGGCATTGATCACCTCAGGATCGTACATCATTCCCATTGCAACCGTTCCCAGCATTGCACAGCCAAGCACCATGATTGCCATGGCGATGATTCCCTTCGGGAAGTTTTTGCTCGGGTTGTCTACCTTATTTACATAAGGTGAGATTTTCTCGCAGCCGCCTACCGCAAAAACAAGAATGGACAGAGAAGTGAAATATCCCACGTTGAAATTCGGAATCAGATTTTTCAGGCTGAAATCCATCGATACATACTCTGCGCCCGGATTGATTGCCGGAGCGGCAAACATCATCAGTATATACAAAAAAGACAGGATGAATACGCAGGTCCCCGCCAGTGTCAGAAGCTTCTTCAGCGGATTCAGCCCCTTGCTTGCAATAAAGCATCCGATCAGAAATACGGCCAGCGTCGCAAACTGCACCATAAGAGTCGGGAGAGAGTCATACGTCTCTGCATTGCGGAATATCATCCAGCTTGTCGCTTTCAGGAAACCGCTTCCCTTACTTGCGATATAGGTAATATGACATGCCCAGTAGGTCCAGCCTGCATAGTATGCAAGCTTCGGCGTCGTCGTTTCATAAATCCATGCATTCACACCGCTTCCGCTGTTTTTAAAGGCAGCTCCCAGTTCGCCCACCATAAGCGCGTAGGGAATGAAATACAGCGCAAACATCAGAACCCAGCTGAAAATAACCTGGACTCCATTGAAATAGACGAATCCATTTACAATATTGCCAAATCCCCAGACTGTAGAAAATGCCATAAAGGCGAGCGCGTACCATGTAATCTTTTGTGCATCTGCTTTTGGTTTCTGTGACATTCTTTTGTCCTCCTTGTTTCTCTTTTTCTATTCTATCCCTTTTATTGTTTATTGTAAACTGTTAATTGTCAACAATTTCGAAAGAATTTCTCCCGCTATTTTTCTTTAAATGAAGCGAATCAACCCATTTCCCGTCATCCGCTATCAACCATCCGAAGACGACCAGGTTTTGTAAGCTTATCTCTCTTTCTGTACATAAGACGTATGGGATTTCCAAATGCTTTTACGTTTCGGGGAAAAAAAATTTTCATTGTGCAACTTTCACAAATAATATGAACAATCTGTAAACTCTAATGACACTTCCCGTTTCTTCGTGTATACTATCCCTATCCTGTCCGGCCGGACTTATAACCGCACACACCCGCGCAGTGTGCGCTCTCCTCTCATTTCCCCACGAAATAGAGCAGTATCAGCAAAAATGGAATGTACCTATGACCAACTATAATCTGCAAAGCTACGCGAGTCCCGTCGAGTGGCCCGCGCCGCCGGGAACGCCAGAAGAAGCCGTCCAGCTTCTAAGAAAATCACCCGCATTATTCACAGAATACCATGCCATGGACAAGCGATGGCGACAGCGTTTCCTCGATTTTCTGACCGGAAAAAAAAGTCTCCCACTCACCTACGATCCCTTTTTCAAACGCATCTTTCATCCCGACATCCACCAGGATCGACTGGAAAGCCTCATCTCCAGTCTGTTGGGCACAGAGATAACCATTGTCGGCATTCTGCCCAATGAGGACAGTATGCTGAGCGGCGAATCCTTCGTCATCATGGATCTGCTGGTCCAGATCAGCGGAGGCGGTCTGTGTGCGGTCGAGATCCAGAAGCAGCCCTATGCTTTCTCCGAAGAGCGTCTCTCCTGCTACTCAGCGGATCTACTCATGCGGCAGTATACGCGGGTAAGAGGCGAGCGCGGAAAGGATTTTATCGGCCGTGAGGGAAACCATCCAGAGGAGGAAAACGCTGCAGACGAGGCATACGTATTATTCACATAAACCTTTTGTATGCAAGATCTTCCCGATCAGCTCCAGATCCGCCGGCAGCCAGTCTACACTATAGAGCTCCTCCTTCGTGAGCCACCTCGCGGCCTCATGCTCCCGCAGCACCAGATCACCCGAGAGAACCTCCGCCCAGAAACAGTCCATCGACAGATGAAACGCCGGATAATCATACTCAATCCGCGCGATCCGCTCTCCCACCGCGATGTCGGTATCCAGCTCCTCTTTTATCTCACGCACAAGCGCCTCCTCGGGCGTCTCGCCCGGCTCGACCTTTCCGCCCGGGAACTCCCAGCCGTCCTTGAATTCGCCATAGCCGCGCTGCGTGGCGAAGATTTTATTTTCATGCCGGATGACCGCGGCGACCACACTGACTGTCTTCATGTTTCGTTCTCTCCTTTTCCATCGCTGACCTGTCTATCGACCCGGCATTTCTTCAAGATTTAATTCTCAAAAGTCTTCCATTTCTTCAGGATTTTATTTTTGAAAATGTGGCATTTCTTCAAGATCTCATTTCGTGTAATACGCCTCAAAAATCTTCTTCGCGATCGGCACGGCATACTCGCTGCCGGAGCCCGCGCCCTCGACGAGGACGACCACCACCAGATCCTCCTTGTCGCCACTCGCATAACCGGTGAACCAGGCGTGACTTTCATTTTTATTGCTGGAGTACTCGGCGGTTCCGGTCTTTCCGTAAACGGTATAGTCGTCGCTCTGCAGCGCAGTACCGGTGCCGTACTCCACGACAGCGCGCAGATAGCTCTGCAGCGCGGAGGCCTCTTGCGAAGTCATAAGATTCCCGTAAACAGATGTAGAATAAGTCTCGACAAGCGTGCCGGTGTAGTTCTCCGTCCGCTCGAGGAAGCGCGGGGTCATCAGCACGCCGTCGTTCGCGATCGCGGACATGATGAGCGCCATGTGCATCGGCGTCACGAGGGTCTCGCCCTGCCCGATCGCCGTCATCATGCGGATTGCCTCAGAATCGGACTCCGGCAGAGAAAAAGAACTCTGATTATAACTGAGCGAAACCGGCAGCTCTGTGTCAAAGAGAAGCTGCCGCGCCAGCTTCTGAAACGAATCCACATCAAGGCTACTGCCAATATCTGCAAAGGCACTGTTGCAAGACTCGGCAAAGGCCTCCTCCAGGTCAAGTTCCCCATGCGCCGTCCCATGATAACAGCTGATCGAGGTATCCCCGACCGTGATCTTTCCATTGCAGTCATAGGAATAATCGCTGCCGTCCATATTATTCTCCCGCAAATATTCAAGAAGTGTGATCGTCTTGAACGTAGAACCGGGCGCATAGAGTCCCTGCGTCGCGCGGTTCAGCAGCACGCCGTCATCGGAATTGCTCAAAGTACTCCAGTTCGCGGCGACCGTGCCCGGGTCGTAGTCCGGCTTCGATACCATCGCGCGCACATTTCCCGTGGAGGCTTCCATGACGATCACCGCCCCGTCGTTCGTCCCCAGCGCGTCGTGCGCAACGGTCTGCAGCTCAACGTCGAGCGTTGTCACCAGACTATCGCCGGTATTCTTCTGTCCCCTAATCTCATTGAGGAAACGTTCCACAAAATAGGCGTTGGAGTTGATAAGCTGAAAATTCCCGAGCTCCTCGATCCCGGTCTTGCCATACTCGGAATAGCCGAGTACCTGCGAGAACGTACAGCCATAGGGATAAACGCGTTTCTCCGTCCCATCGTCGCTCACCTGCGTGTAGGCAAGCACTTCGCCGCCTGTCGCCAAGATACTGCCGCGTATGACCTCATCCTCCAAAATCTCCAGTCTCGCGTTGTAGGAATTGTTGATCACACTGCGGCTCTGCGTAATCTGAAACCAGGCCAGATAAATGATCAACAACGCGAAAATGCCCGTAAAAAGCAGCAGGACATTCGTATATTCCCGCTTACTCTTCTTTTTTCCCTTTTTTTTCGATTTTTTCTGCTTTTCCTCGCTTGTCATATTCAGCCACCTCATCGCTGCGCTTCAGATACATGCCCTGAATGATCGCCCACATTACAAAGGTTGACAGTAGGGAGCTTCCTCCATAGCTGACAAAAGGAAGCGTCACACCTGTGGAGGGAATGAACTTGATCACCCCGCCCACACACAGGAACACCTGAAAAGTCAGCATCGTCCCCAGCCCGAGCGCCACCAGCTTGTAATAGCTGTCCTTCAGACACATCGCGATATTGATAATCATATAAAAACTGCACAAATAGACAAAAATCAGGATGACCGCGAACAGAATGCCCAGCTCCTCCGCGATCGCCGCGAAAATAAAATCCTCCTCAACCACCGGTATCTTGTAGGGCATGCCCTGTCCGATCCCCATGCCGAACCAGCCGCCGGTTCCGATCGCAAACAGCGACTGCGTGATCTGATAGCCCTCATTGTCGATGACCGAGAAGGGATCGCTCCAGGCCAGCACCCGCGTCTGCACATGCGCGAAGAGCTTCCAGGCCACCCAGGCCGCCCCGCTCCCGACGAGCAGACCGGCGAGAAACCAGAGCGGCTGTTTCGTCGCTACATAGAGCATCACAAGATAGGTCACGAAAAAAATCAGCGCGCCGCCCAGATCCTTTGAAGCGACGAGCACCAGCACATAGGACGCCGCCAGCGCCGTAGTCAGCGCAACCTGCCGGAAACTTCTGTCCTCGCGCAGCATCCCGGCTACGAAGAAGACAAACATGATCTTCACGAACTCCGAGGGCTGAAAGGAGACGCCGAGAATCGTGAGCGTGAGCTTCGCGCCTGAGCTAACCGTCCCGGCGATCAGCACCGCAAGTAACAGGATGAGCCCAACGGCTCCATAAAACCAGTGCAGCTTACGAAGCGCTCCCACTTTCCGGATAATCAGCGGAATCAGGAAGGTCAGACCCATCGCGAGCACCGCGATCTCGAACTGTCTCTCAGCCTTATCGAAGGACAAACGCGTCAACATCAGAAATCCAACGCTCAGCAGCATGACCAGATTGTGGTTCAGCAGCTTATCCTCTTTCGGGTAAATCACATGGTGCAGGATCAGAAAAATGAGAAACAGCAGCGCCTGCGCGCCATAAAAGTAAAGAATTTCTTCATTTTCCGTATTCAGATATAACACCAGATTCCCCAGAAAGTGCATTCCAAAGAATAGAATATTCTGCTGCCAGAGCGACGCGCGCTTCTCATCCTCGGGCTTGCGCACGAGCCGAAAACCGAGCAGCGTGTGCAGCCCCAGAAAGAGGATCATGGCATATTTGGATAATTCGGTAATCACATTGACCATCGCGTATCACTCCACCCCGCGCTTCAGATATCCTCGCGTAAACTCGCCATCCCATTTTCTACGACGAAGCCAGGCATCCAGCACCACATTCGTCTCCTCCGCATCTTCTGTCGTAAACATAATCCGGCAGGCGCCGCAGCCAAGCGCGCGCACCCGCTCCATCTCGTCAAAGAGATACAGCGGCTGGCTATTGTAAATGATATTGTAGCAGTCCCGGCAGACATTTTTCACCGGAAAGCTCTTACCGCGCCGGTCGCGCAGTGCCCACTGCTCCGATCTCCCCTGACAGGCGTCCAGCGTGCGGTGCAGACAGCCCGCCGTCGTCATCATCGGATATCTGCCGTAGATGAGCTGTATACTGTCAGGAGTACTGATCTCCTTCAATTCGCGCTCGTTCAGCTCGAGCGGGTTCGTCTGCATGGAGATCCCCTGCTCCCTCCAGAACCTGCGGCTCCGGCTGTTGAAGGTATAGAGGCGGTGTTCCGAGAATATCTCCCCCTCCCAGCCCGCGCTGCGCAGAAATTCATATTCCTCCAGATTGCAGATCATGAAACCGTCCGGCTGCATGTTTCGCATCTGCGCAAAGCTTTTCTCCCAGCGCTCCCCCGTCTTTTCGCGAAAGACCGGCGGCATCAGGATATAAGCCCTTAAGCCCACCTCATGGATACACGGGATCTGCCCTGCCAAGGATTCCTCTATATAAACACTGTCAAGTGAAATCTCCGTCTTCTTTAATTCCCCAGCAGCAGCAAGAACCGCCTGAAGTTGCTCCTCTCTCCCCACGGAAATATGCAAATGCATAGCTTCTGATTCCGGATACGCATCCGCACGCTGGGATACATATGCTTCTCGTGCAGTCTGCTGGCAAACATCCACCGAATCTTCCCGCTCCACCGCGTCTCTGCGGTACGGCGCAAGCATACGTTCCCGCAATGTGTCAAGACCATCTCTTCTAAGACTGTTCAGCGCGCTCACCGGCACGAAAATGTTCCCCTCTATCTGAATCGCGAGCGACTTCCACCGAAAAGCCGTACCACCTGTCTTACGGAGCTGTTTCTCCAGCTGCGCAGCTTCCATCGGCCTCTTCTGCGCCGTCTGCGCGGTCTCTCCTCTTACAGTCGCAGTAGCCTCACCACAGGACAACCTAAGCTCCAGCGGCTCGCCCTCCCGCACGTGCAGTTCCCCGTCGATATCGATACTCCGCTCGCGTGCCACATATTCCTCATATAGGACGGTAATTCTCTTTTCGTAATCCTGCTTTTCCCGCTCCGTGGCTTCTTTATTCCATAAGGCCATCATACTCCGACCGTTATGCTGCTCATAGTAACCCCGCGAAAAGCCGTCACGATTAAATAAAAGCAGCAACTCCCGCCGGTCTTCCTCCGATACATGGCAGCCCTCCCCGCCATGCTTCAGGTACAGATCCACATATTTCCGATAGATACGCGTGACGCCGGCGACATACTCGGAGCGCTTCATCCGTCCCTCGATTTTCAGCGATGAGACACCCGCCTCCGCCAACTGCGGAATCAGATCGACCGCACAGATATCCTTCGGACTTAGGAGCGCCTGCTCTCCCTTCCGCGAACGAAACTTTCCTTCCGCATCCAGCGCATCATAGAGGAGGCGGCAGGGCTGCGCGCAGCGCCCGCGGTTGCCGCTGCGCCCGCCGAGCAGGCTGCTGAACAGGCACTGCCCGGAATAGCAGTAACAGAGCGCGCCGTGCACGAAGCACTCGATCTCCATGTCACATTTTTCATGAATCTCACGTATTTCCGTAAGGGATAGCTCCCGGGAGAGCACCGCCCTGTGCACACCCAGCTTCTGTAAAAACTGCAGTCCTCCCGCGCCACAGAGCGTCATCTGTGTGCTCGCGTGCAACGGCAAATCCGGGAACCACTCCCGAAGCGCGCATAATACTCCCATATCTTGCACCAGCACCGCGTCCACACCGCACTCATACAGAGGTTTCGAATAAGAAAACAATTCCTTCTCCAGCTCGCGATCCTTCAACAGCGTATTAACCGTCAGATAAAAGCGAACGCCATAGCTATGCGCATAATCAATCGCGTCGAGAATCCCGTCCACATCGGGATTCTGCGCATAGGCTCTGGCTCCGAAACGTTTTCCACCCATATAGACCGCGTCCGCGCCCGCGTTCACAGCCGCCCTGAGGCTCTCCATAGAACCCGCCGGAGCTAATATTTCCAATTTATCTGCATCCATCATTCCGCACCCGCTGTTCATGAAAGGCCAGCTCTTTCGGGCTGGCCTCTCGGACTCATCTGTATCTTCTGTTTCCCTGCTGACTCTGCTTCTCCTCGAGCTTTTTTTCAAGCTCCTCGATCCGTTTTGTCAAGTTTTCCTTTTCCATCCGCGCGTCGATCAGGTCATGCTTCAAACTGTAAATCTCCTTCTCACGGCTCTCCATGTCCTGCTCGAGCCTCTCCTTTTCGTCCTTCACCTTGAAGTACTCATCCGCGAGGTTCATATTCTTTAGAAGCTGCTTCTCCTCCGTGGCAAGCCTGCGATAGCCCTCCATCTGGGAAACCCGCTCCTCCATCTCATTCAGATAGGCTGCGACACTTTGCAGATACGCAGCGCTCTCATAACCGCTGATCGTATAGATCTTCCCGTTAATCAGCACATCAGCTGTATTTTTTTTCGCCATGGACAGCGCGCCTCCCTCTGTCGTTCTTCTATTTATAGTATCCGATTTAACCGGGAAAAGCAATCCCCAAATGCCGGTACGCGCGCTCCGAAGCCACGCGCCCCCGCGGTGTGCGGTTTAAAAATCCATTCTGCAAAAGGTAGGGTTCATAGACGTCCTCCAACGTCCCTGCATCCTCTCCCAGCGCCGCCGCCAATGTGTCGAGCCCCACGGGTCCCCCTGCAAACTTCTCAATAATCGTCCGCAGAATCAGCCGGTCTGACTGGTCGAGCCCAAGGCGGTCCACCTCAAGCAGGTCCAGCGCAAAGGCCGCCACCTTCTCCGTAATCCTGCCGTCGTACTTCACCTGCGCGAAATCGCGCACACGCTTCAGCAGACGGTTCGCCAGACGCGGCGTCCCACGCGAGCGGCGCGCCAGCTCTACGGCGCCCTCCCGCTCAATCTCCACCTTCAACACTTCAGCGGATCGCAGAATGATCGTCGTAAGATCCTCCACAGAATAATACTCCAGATGGTGCACCACGCCGAAGCGGTCGCGCAGCGGCGCAGTCAGGAGTCCCGCCCGCGTCGTCGCGCCGACAAGAGTAAAACGCGGCAAGTCAAGGCGGATACTGCGCGCGGTAGCGCCCTTTCCGATCAGGATATCGATCGCATAGTCCTCCATCGCCGGATAGAGCACTTCCTCAACCTGCCGGTTCAACCGGTGGATCTCGTCCACGAAGAGTACGTCGCCCTCCTGAAGATTATTGAGGATCGCGGCCATCTCGCCCGGCTTCTCGATCGCGGGGCCGCTCGTCACCTTCATATGTGTGCCCATCTCATTGGCAATGATCCCGGCCAGCGTCGTCTTGCCAAGACCCGGCGGCCCGTAGAACAGCACGTGATCCAGTGCCTCACCCCGGGACTTCGCCGCCTCGATATAAATTTTCAGATTTGTCTTCGCCCGCTCCTGACCGATGTACTCCGCAAGGCTCTGCGGCCGAAGGCTCCCTTCGATGCGGATATCCTCCTCGGCCTCCTGCGTGGCGATGATTCTGCGATTTTCCATTTCCGTATCCTTCATATAATAATGGGGACATTCCATAATTTCGAAGACATTGTTATACTGTCGTCACATAATATGCCGCAGCGCCTCTCTGAGCAGACGCTCTACGTCCATGTCCTCCGTCAGTTCCACCGCGCGCACCGCCTTGAGCGCCTCCGTGCCACCGTAGCCGAGTGCGACCAGCGCCTCCACAGCATCCTGCAGCATTCCGTCCTCCGCGGCCACAGCCTCCGGCGTGAGCACATCCGCGCCCAGCTTGCGCTCCAGCACCTCTTCTAAATCCAGTCGATCTTTCAGCTCGAGAATAATCTTCTGCGCTGTCTTAGCCCCGATCCCCGGCGTCTTCGCGATTTTCTTCGCGTCGTCCGCCAGCACCGCAAAACGAAGCTCATCCGCGCCAAGCGCCGACATGATGGCAAGCCCGGCTTTCGGACCCACGCCGCTGACCCCGATCAGCATCTTAAACATGGCAAGGTCATCCCGCGTCAGAAAGCCGAACAGCACGACCGCGTCCTCTCGCAGCTGCATGTAAGTGTACAGTTTCAGCTCCCGTCCTGTCCCGCCGATCGCTGACAAAAGCTGTCCCGGCACGAGCAACTCATAGCCGACGCCATTCACATCCAGTACCAGACCGCCCTCATAGATCTCCTCCACGCGGCCTCTCAAAAAACCTATCATAATTCCTCCTGCATTCTGGCTACATCATACCACGCGAGCGGGCAAAAAGCAACCATATGTTCGATCTATTATTCCTGACGGCCTCGATTTTTTTCCTCCGAAAGCAGCACGGAGAAGGTATTCACACCATTTGCACTCTCTGCCCAGATCTTTCCCCCATGCTCGTCCACGATACTGCGGGCAATCGCGAGGCCCAGCCCGTAGCTGCCGGAATCACTCCTCGCCCTGTCCGTCCTGTAAAAGCGTTTAAAAATGTTTTCCAAATCGTCGCCCTGAATCTCCTCACCTGCACTGATCACCCGGAAAACGCAGTTTCCATGGCCTTGCCGACGGAGGCTCACCTGCACCTCGGAGCCATCCGCCGCATACTTGCAGGCATTGTCAAGCAGGATGTCCGTGACCTCTTTCAGATGGGATGCGCTCCCGTTCACCACGATCCCATCCTCGATCTCCTCTCTCAACGCCAGACCCCGCTCAAAGAACAAAGGTTCAAAAGGAAGCAGTGCATCTGAAATAAGCGCAGAAAAATCGAACGCACAAAAACTGTCCCGGATCGTCCCGTTTCCCGCCCGGGCAAGCTCCAGCAGGTTTTCTACAAGGCCACGCATTTCCTTCGACTCTGCAAGTACGCTGTCCGCAAAACGCGCCTTTTCCTCCTCACTGTAGACCGGGTCATTCAGGAGCTCCGCATTTGTCATAATCACGGTCAGTGGCGTCTTCAACTCATGGGAAGCGTCAGAGACAAACTGTTCCTGCTCGCACCAGGCTTTATCCACAGGCCGAACCACACGGCGCGCAAGCAGGACACTGATTCCGAAAAAAACGAAGAAAGCAACGACTCCGATCATCGCGCAGTTCCCGACCAGGGCATTCACCGTGCTGATCTCGCTGGAAACATCAGCAAACACAATGTATTCCATACCGGTCACATCCGCGCGGTAATAGCGCAACTCATAATCCCGGAGCATTCCTGTCTGCTCCGAAGACTCCAGCACCGTCTCAATCAGAAGATAGAGCGTTTCAGTCGAGTAGCTGAAAGCCGGCTGTCCGTCCGCAAGATCATAATTTTCGTCATTCACAATAACAAAAATCCTGCCTCCCGCAATCCGCACGACAAAATAGGGCAGGCTCACATCGCTGTCGCCGGACCAGCTCGTCTGAAACGGATTCTCAGCGATCTCGCTCATCATCTGCACATTTTTCTCCCTCAGGTTCGACTGTGTGAAATAGATGATCGTCCCGAACACCAAAAGCAACATCAGCGTGATAATCGTCATATTGATCAGGACAAAGCTCCGCTGTAGCCTTTTCAGCATGGCTCGCTCACCTCCAGATGATAGCCAAGCCTGCGGATCGCCTCGATCCGCACATTCGACCCGATGCGGGCGAGCTTTTTCCGCAGGAAACCGATGTAGACATCCACATTGTTGTCAACCACATCAGCTCCGCCGCCCCACACGCGCGTGAGCAGCCGCTCCTTGCTGATATTGCGCTCCCCGGACTGCAGAAGGCAGCGCATCATGTCAAATTCCCGAGCGGAGAGGCGCACGCTCTTCTCCCCGCAGAGCAGCATGCCGGTGTCGAGATCCAGAGAGGTATTTCCAAAGGAGAGCTCGGCCACTTGATTCCCCTGTCGCCGCAGCAACGCATGGATACAGGCCAGCAGCTCCCGCCTGTCAAAGGGCTTCGTCAAATAATAGTCCGCGCCCGCATCCAGCCCTTCCACCCGATCCTGCAGCTGCGATCTCGCAGTCAGCATCAGAATCGGCGTCGTATTCCGCGCTTCGCGCAACAGCCGCGCCACCTCATAGCCATTCAGCTTCGGAAGCATCACGTCGAGAATCAGCAGATCATAGATATCCATCTTCGCGTACATGAGGCCCTCCTCGCCGTCATAGGCGGCTTCCACCTCATACCCCTGAGCAGTGAGCAGCGTTCGGATGGAATCGGACAACAATTTTTCATCTTCAATAATCAGAATTCTCATGGCCTCATTATATCTGTTTGAAAGACGCAAGTCAAACGGGGAAAGGAAGCGATACGATTCTTTTTATGAAATCTGATGAGGCATGAATCGTATCTCTGTGAGTTCACAAACTCTTCACCAATCTTTTAGTGTATTTTTAGCGAGCGCCCATACAATAAAGCCATAGAAAATAAAAACCACGAGCAA
>JAJQBC010000069.1 GCA_021203465.1 Lachnospiraceae bacterium
GCAGAATTATTACAGGAAACCTGCGGCACGCCATACTATGTCTGTCCGGGACCTCCCGTAGGCTTCTCCCAGACAGAGGATATCTTCTCCGCAATCTGTCGGATTCTCGGGGCAGATGTTTCTCCTCTCATCACCGAGAGCGAGCAGGCCAGGGCTCTGTCCTGGTTCAAAATCGACGGCCTGCACCAGATGTACGGACTGCCCGCCGGCGCGCTCTTCGCCGTACAGGGAAGCCTCTCACAGGTCTATACCCTGAGCCGCTTTTTCATGGAATATCTGGGAATGATCCCCGACTGCCTCTCCGTGACCGAGGGCAGCGAACCCGCGCTCAGGGAACAGCTGAACACACTGCTGCAAAAATACAGAGCCGGACAGCCTGAGCAGAAGGACATTCTGGACACCCGCGCCGAGCTCGTCTTCGGGGACGGGAATACGATCGCCGCCCTGAAGACACGAAAACAGGCGTTCTGCGGTATCGAGATCAGCCAGCCCGGCATGGGATATACCGACGTGCTCCCCAAAACGCAGACAGGCATTCAGGGCAGCCTCTTTCTCATCGAACAGGTTCTCAACGGGCTGATGAATAAGCTTTAAGCCTGTTTTTCGGAACAATATGCGAGCAGATCGCGATAGTCCTGCCCGTAGCCAAAGAACTCAACATCTTTTTTGTATTTCCGATAGACCTTCCGGGCAAGTGCCGCCGTATAGTAGTCTCTCCAGTCGCTATACTCCACCCGGTTATAGGTCTTGATCGGATCAAAACCGTATTTCTCCTGAATCGGCCGGTACTCTTCCTGCAAGTTCTCCATTTTCCCGATAAAATCAAACGCAGGCTTCTTCCCTTTCCCTGTAAGAAGACGATACTGGCTGCGGAAATGACGGTCCACAAAGCGGTCCGGAATGCCCACAACCTGCCCGACAAAGTGTGCAAAGCCCTTGTCCTCCTTCATATAGCCGCCCAGATACTCGTCAAAATCCAGAACATCCTTCGTCCTGCCGACAAACTTTCTGTCTGCATGATATTTGCTCTCATAACACGAGACAAGTCTCGCGAAGGGATTCCTGACAAAGGTAAATTTGAACCAGCCGTCATCCGAGAACAGATCCTGCTGCATTTTGCTGTGATCATCGATATAGTGGATGGAATAATCGTCCGGCACATCCTTCTGTCTCAGCATACTGACTTTAATCGAAGAACAGGCCACCTTGGAATTCATAAGATAGATTACCTTCTGCTCCTCATCCACAATATATTCCCGCTTCTCCGGTGTCCTTCCCGTCGCAATGTACCAGACATACCATACAAACGGAAATTTCTTTACCGCCTCCCGAAAGCGACTGCATACCATGTTGCCCATTATCTTCCTTTCCCCCTTTCCCATAAAACAATTATAATCCTATCGCATCCTCCACATGCTTTCAAGGCTGTTCTTATCTGGCAACTCCTTCCACAGCGGCCAGCGCCCGGTCGATCTGCGCCAGCGAGACCCTCCGTATCTCCTGCAGATGCATGTCCAAGGCCTTTTGATTTTTTTCCTCCTCCATGCACTTTTCAAAGCCACCGTTGGCCAAGCCATCCCATAAATGCTGCCGCGTCCCCGTCTCCTTCAGAAGCTCTTCTATTTTGGGATATCTGGCGATACTGCAAAACCGCTTTGCGAAAAGAAGAGAAAAAATCGTCCCGTGAAAAGTCGTAGTTACGCAGCACGCCGCCCCCTCTACGAGTCCGGCAAACGCGAGCGGGGAGGCGTTCACCACCTGATCGGCAATAGAAATATCCATGCAGGCGGATACGATCCGATACCTGTGCTCCGCCGCAAAACGCCGAATGACCCGGCTCTCCTCCTCCGTCAGTCCATAGGTATAGACAAGCATATACTCTCCTGCAATCTCTGGCATCTTCCCTCTTTCCGCAAACAACTCCCGGCCAACCAGAAGCGTCGGATCACAGGAATACTGCACGTCACACCCTGTCAGCTCTCCGATCACCGTTTGAGAATGACTGTCTCTTGCCAGAATCGCAGCGAAATTTTCCATCGCGCGCACAGCTTCCGGGCAGGCCGCAAAATCCACCGCCGCGGCATTTCCGACGCTGACAGAGATCGCAATCTTCGGAATATCTCTCCCATACTCTGCACAGGTGTAGAACGGCACGTCAATATTGAGATTGCCCGGATTCCAGATCTCGTCGCTCCCGCATACGATACAGTCTACATCGTCTAGTTGCTCCGGACACACCAAAGAAAAGCATTTCCAAACTTCCTGATAGAGCGGAAACTGCCGCCTGTAATACTGATTTTCCTTCTCAATCTGCCCCTTAAGTACCGTTCGCCTCCGCAGGCTTCTCCACAGCCTGCGAACGGGATCGCAGGCTTCCTCCGGGCGCTTCGTGGTGAACAGCGCCAGATTTTCCTCCTCCGTCTTTCGCTGTACGAAAACGACTTCGTGCCCCCGCGCTTCCAGAAAAGCCTTCATGGCAAATGCCTGCAGATACGATCCGTAGTTCAGTCCATCATAGACGGTCACAACGGCGATTTTCATACTCTTTTGTACCTCATCAAATCATTTTAATAAAACCGACAATATGAACCGGATTTAACGCTCTGATCTGCCAACGAAATACCTCGCGCCCTTCCTCAAAGAACAGATTGAAGAACCACAGGGAAACCGCCTGTGTTATTACCGTGGCCACAGCCGCCCCGTACATTCCCCACAGACGTATTCCGACCACATTCAGCACCACATTGAAGACAACGCTGACAGCCTGAGAGTAGGTCAACAGTTTCCCTTTTCCGATCACTGCAAAATGTCCGGAACGCAACGCCGCATTGTACATGAAAAACGTCCCCAGTACAAGAACCCGGTATACCGGAAAGGCCTCCGCGTACTCCTCATTCAAAAAGCGGAAAAGGAAGGGCAGTATGCAAAATGAGAAAGCGACTCCTGCAATATAGAGCCAGGTCATGGCACTGGAAATTCTCACATAGCACCTTGCATACTCCTCGTGGTCCGCCTCGTAAAGACTCAAAAGCTTCGGATATACAGATTCCCGGATAGGCGAAATGGCGATCTGCACGACATTGATCAGGCTGGCGGCAATCGAATAAATTCCCACCTGCGCATAGGTCATCATCGCGCCCAGCATGATGCTGTCGCAGCGGTTATAGATCGTCCCACAGGCGAAGGCCACCGCCAGAGGAAAACTCTCAGACAACATCTTTCGGAAGAGTTCCCAGTCCATGAGTTTCAGGCTCCTGCCGCCAAATTCCCTCCTATACTGATAACTGATAATCACGGTGCTGATGACAGTAGATGTGAGGGCGATCAGCGCCAGCGATGTGAGCGGCCAGTGACAGTGTACAGCCAGAAGCTGCAATACTGACGCCGCAAAAGCCGCCAGATCCGACGCCACCACGACCTTCCGGGATTTCAGCAGGTATTCAAAGCGGTTCACCATGCCGAACTTCAGATTCCCAAGCGCCATGTTCAGCAACAGCAGAAAAAAGATGATGGAAAACTGTATATCTCCTCCGTAGGCAAACAGAAATACCGTTCCGGCCAAAACCGACGCAGCCGCCAGCAGGACCCGCGTCACGGTCGCCGTCACCACGACCGCATCCGGATCAAAACCCATGTACTTCTTTTTGACAATACGCCCGTCGATAAAGGTTGTTATGATCTCAAAAACCGCCACAACGCTGACCGCATACTGATAGGAACCATAACCCAGCGCACTGTAATAGTTGGCGATCCTTACTGAGACAACAAGATTAAGGGCTAACAAAAACACCTTGTCAAACACCATCCACGCCGTATTGGAAAGGATTCTTACAAAGTCGCCGCCTTTATTATTTTTGTTTCGGTCTCTGTTCAGGCTCATCGAAACAGCGGTCCTCCCGCCTTAAATACGCCGATCATCTCGCGGGTCAGGCTGATACCGTCGTCTTCAAACGGAATTTCATCGCGCCGGAACCACTCTCCCACGGACAACTCCTCCGTATCGAGCCGGATGGAGGCGTCACCGTCGACCTCGCAGAAAAACCCGCAGAGGAGCGTGGAAGTAAAGGACCAAGGCTGATTCTTATAATAGCGGATATTTTTCACCTTCAGGCCGACCTCCTCCATGACTTCGCGCTCTACAGTCTGCTCCAGCGTCTCCCCGATCTCCGTAAATCCGGCCACCAGCGCGTAGTTTGCAGTCCGTCCCGGGTTCGGCGCGTACTTGGTCAGCAGGATTCGGTCGCCGTCCGTGACGGCCACAATCACACCCGGGCAGATCTTCGGATAGGCCATATACCCACAATCGGTACAGCGCATCATCCGCTCCTTATGATCGGGCGTCATCCGCTTTCCGCAGCGTCCACAGTAGCGGTTGCTCCTGTACCAGTCTGCAAGCTGCATCCCGGTCTCACCCGCAAATGCCCGGTACCGGGGCTGCGCCCCCCGCAGGATACTCGGCTTCTGCCATTCATAGCCCGCCGACTGAACACGGAGCTCACTTCTCAGGAGGAAGAAGCGCTCCTGATCAATGCTGAACAGATAGGTGAGATCCACTTTCTCCTGTGAAATCTCTGAAACCTTGGGAAAAGAAAGCTCCCCCTCCTCACAGCTGCACAACAGCTCCCCTCCGCGGTAGGCCAGCAGCCAGTCGCCCGGCACAGGATCCTGTTCCTCATAGTGGTTGTAGTATCTCATGGGTGCAATTTCCTGAATCATCGCAGCTCCTCCTCTTCCTGTACGTCAGATTACCCAGCTTTCATTTTATAACCGGCTTTCCAATTTGTCCACCCAAAGGAAAGATTTCTCTGGTATTTATCCGGGAAATCTGGTAGAATGAGCTGGGTGATAATATGAACTTAAGAAATAACAGAAAAAAATCCAGAAAATCAAGATCCTTTTCCCTAAATCGACGCCTGAAACGGCGACTGATCGTGCTCGGCGAGGGGCTAGCTCTCGGCCTGTGCGTCTGTCTGGTGATCTTCTGCGGCTGGAAGCTTATCTCGATCATCGGCGAATACGGTTCCGGGTCAAAGGAATACAGTCAGCTGGAGCAGTACGTCCTGAGTGAGCCTCTGGATCCGGATGAAACAGACAGCGGTGACAACACAGGCTCGACGGAGGACGGGGATACGGAGCTTTTACAGCGCCTTGACCTCGCTTCCCTGCAGGAGATTAATAATGAAGCCATCGGCTGGATCGAGATCACGGGCACGAAGATCAACTATCCGCTGGTACATACTACAGACAATTCCTGGTATCTGACGCACACCTTCAGCGGGGACGAGAACAGCTCGGGCTGCATTTTCGTTGAGACGGCAAACTCCGCCGATTTCACGGATCTGCACACGATCATCTACGGCCACAATATGAAAAATGGCTCCATGTTCGGCACGCTGAAAAATTACAAAAAACAGGGCTATTACGAAAATCATCCGTATATCTTTATAGACCTCGCGGACGGCACGCACTGCTACCAGATTTTCTCCTGCCATGAGGCGGAGACCTCGGATATCTCCTACACGATTGGCTATGCACAGGACGATGTCTATCAGGCTTTCCTCGACGAGCTCACAGCGTCCTCGCTTTACGATACCGGGGTGAGCGTCAGCACATCCGATTCTGTGATCACGCTCTCCACCTGTACCAACAACGGGACGGCGCGCTTCGTCGTTCACGCGAAAAAGCTGTACTAAATACAAAAGACCGGATGACGCTGCAAACACAGCAGCGTCATTCTTTTATTTGAAGCAAAGGGGACTCTATTTTATGAAAACTTACGAAGCCTGCCGGAGAGATTTTCCCTCCTTCTTTTACGAGAGCTTCACCTGCGAGGAAGAGCCGGAAGTGCTCCGGGTAACCTATCACTTTGACATTCCCGGCCTCGCCTCCTTCGCTCCCGTCTGGACCTTTCCGAAGCCAGACGAAAAGCCGCTGCAACCGGAAGAGGATCCGACGCTGCAGATCATGCTGTTTTCGCTCGGCATGGTTGAACTCATCAGCTACTGGAAAGTCACCTGCCCGCCGAAGGTAACCGTCCGCGCGGGCTCTCTCGGGTCGTCTCAAATCCACTGGTGGAAAAAGCTCTATTTTCTCGGGCTCGGCGAATTCTTTTACACAAACGGCATCGACGCCGACCCCGACTTCTTCATGGAGATCAACTGCGAGGGTTCTTTTTCCTCCGAAAAAAAGCAGCCCCGGAAAAAAGGAGAAGGCTGTCTGGTTCCGATCGGCGGCGGAAAGGACTCCGCCTGCACGCTTGAGCTGCTGAAAAAATCCGGGCTCCCGCTGAAAGCCTACATTATCAATCCGAGGGGCGCGACGCAGAAAACCGCCGAGGCCGCCGGACTTTCGTCCGCGGACTGTCTGGCCGTCGGGCGCACGCTCGATCCGCGCATGCTCGAGCTGAATCGCGAGGGGTACCTGAACGGACATACGCCCTTTTCCGCTCTGGTGGCCTTTTCCTCGCTGATCACCGCATACCTTCACGGGCTGAAATATGTCGCCCTGTCGAACGAATCGAGCGCAAATGAGAGCACCGTGGCCGGCAGCAGCGTCAACCACCAGTACTCCAAAAGTTTCGAGTTTGAGCGGGATTTTCACGAGTACGAGGAACGCTATATCAGCAGCGGCGTCTACTATTTCAGCATGCTGCGCCCCCTGTCCGAATTCCAAATTGCGAAATATTTCTCCGGGCTCACCGCTTACCACGACATCTTCCGCAGCTGCAACGTGGGCAGTAAAGAGGACATCTGGTGCGGACGCTGCCCGAAATGCCTGTTTGTTTTCCTGATCCTCTCGCCCTTCCTGAGCCATGCACGCCTGACGGAGATCTTCGGAAGGGATATGCTGGAAGATCAGGAGATGCTGGAGGATTTCCGAAAACTGACCGGGCTGGCGAGCGAGAAACCTTTCGAGTGTGTCGGCAGCCGTGACGAGGTGAACGCCGCGATCTGCCTCACAATCGAACAGATGGAGACCGCGGGCGAGAAACTCCCCCGGCTGCTCGCCTGGTATCGGGAGCAACCTCTCTATGAGACTTCATTTCCGCAGCGCCATGCTTTCCAGCGCCGCTATGACCCGACCCATCTTTTGCCGCCCGCTTTTCTCAGAATTCTGACGGATGAATGCTATGAGGGAGAACTGCCATGCTGAATCGACTGAAAGAACAGATCAAGGGAAAGAACGTATTGATCCTCGGCTTCGGGCGCGAGGGCCATTCCACTCTGCGCAGGATTCAGGAAGTCGGAGGCTATGGTTCGCTCGCGATCGCCGATCAGCGCGCCGCGGAGGAATATTCGGACATTCCTTTTCTGTCAGGCGAGCACTATATGGACACGCTGGACGACTATGACCTGATCTTCAAAAGCCCCGGCATCGTCCTGCCAAAAGACCCTTCCGAATATCATTGCCGCGTGAGTTCCCAGATGGAGCTATTCCTCGAGGAATACGGCGCAAGGACGATCGGAATCACGGGCACCAAGGGAAAGAGCACAACGACGACGCTGCTGTACCATATTCTGAAGGAAGCCGACCGCGATGTCGTACTCGCCGGAAATATCGGCATTCCTGCTTTCGACATTCTTGAAGAGATCGGGCCGGACACGATCCCGGTCTGTGAATTTTCCTGCCACCAGCTCGAGTATATCCATGTCTCCCCACATATTGCAATCCTGTTGAATATCCATGAGGAGCATCTCGACCATTACGGCAGCTTTGAGCGCTACGCGGCATCCAAACACCAGATTTACCTGCACCAGAAGCCGGGCGATCTACTCTTCTGCGGCGCCGACGTTCTCCCGGAAAGGGATCGCTGCCGGGCGGAAGTCTTCAGCGTCTCCGATCACATCACCGATGCGGACGTACGGCTCGACGGGACGCAGATCTCTTTTGGACGGAATCACTATCGGATTCCCACCGATGAGCTGCATATGCTCGGACATCACAATCATCTGGATGTCGCTTTTGCCTATGCTATATGCTGTGAGCTGGGATTGAACAACGAAGAATTTGATTCTGGCCTGCGCTCCTATGAGCCGCTGCCGCACCGCCTCCGCTTCATCGGCGAGCGCGACGGCGTGCGCTACTATGACGACTCGATCTCAACGATCGGCGACACGGCAATTCAGGCTCTGGAGAGCGTCCCATCCGTCGGAAGTATTCTGGTCGGCGGCATGGACCGCGGCATCGACTACAGCGACCTGATCGAATATCTGCGCGTTCACCCCGTCCCGCACATCATCCTGATGTACGCGACCGGAAAGCGCATTCTTGCTGAGATTCAGGAACATTATCCGGACTTTCCGCAGCCGGAGCGCCTACTCTATGTGGAGACACTCGCGGAAGCCGTCTCGAGAGCCAAAACCCTGACGCGCCCCGGCGAAGCCTGCGTCCTCTCGCCCGCCGCGGCAAGCTATGGCATTTTCAAAAATTTTGAAGAGCGGGGAGACGTGTTCCGGGAGCTGGTGTTCTCCTGACCACAAAAAGAAGACCTCCTGCTATCATTAGCGGGAGGCTTTCTTTTCATTTGCAATACTTTATCGATCCTGCAGCATAATTCTGGAAGCCTTGTAAAGCTCCTCCGCGTAAATTCCCTGCAAATATGGCGAGAAATAACGGTTAACGATACACACCTTGTTCGGGTCGCTGCAGAATTCATTCACAAAATCGCGCGCGCTCTGACGGATATCCTCCTCCGTAGCGTTTTCCTTGTCATAATTGTAGGGCTCCACACCGAGGATGATTCTGTCTCCATACTCATGGAACAGTTTCTTCGTATCGTTGATGTTCGCCATCGGTCCCCAGATGTCCCAGCCACCGGCGATGAAATTCTCGATCTGCTTCTCATTGCAGCCGCAGCTGTGAAGCTCCGCTACCTTTCCATGGCTGTGAATGCGGTCAGTCACCTTCTTCATGTTGGGAACCAGGAAATCTTCGCCCGCATCAAAGGAGAAGAAGGGAGAGCGCTGGCCGCCCCAGTCGTCGTGTACCAGAAAACCGTCGATCGCGAAATAGTCACAGGCCCGGTCTATGATATCGCAGTACAGATCGGAAAGCTTGTTCAGCAATGCTTTCAGAGCATCCTCCTGCTCCTCGTCGACCAGCGCAACAGCGGCGTTCTCAAAGCCCATAAAGGAGATCAGACGTTCAAAACCAAAGCCGTTCAGAAGCGGCATATTATTGAACTTCCCATTATCCAGGAACTTCTTATTTCGCTCGGCGCAGCCCTTCCAGTCCCAGGAGTCAATGTCCGGCCATTTGATCACATCCTCCCAGTCATTGGCATCATCGAAGGGATGCGGGGCGCCCGGCTTCTCCATCGAGCCGCCGGCCACGGGGACATATACCCACTCAATGCCGAACATGTCCTTGCCGCCCTTCTCCGCGTCCGTCAGGCGCACGCCGCCGTCATTGACAAAGCCGCGGGCCCGGTTATCCGGGATAATGTCCGGATAAAAGCTGAAGCACTCAACACCGGTATTCATCCAGACTGGTTTCTTTTTCAGCGCCATCTGTATCCACTCGTCCTTCATGGACATCGGGAAATCAAACACCGGGATCTCCGCATCGCGGAAAGCGGGAGAGATCTCCAGTACTTTCAATTCTTTTTCGTCAAATTTAATACCCATATACCTTCCTCTCTTTCTTCAAATGATCATCATATGTCCGTCTACGCCGGGAAGAACACTGGTATCAGTAATACAGTCAGAGCCACACATACAATCGTCGGCAGAATGCCCGCCTTCAGCCAGTCTGAGGTCTGGATATTTCCCTCCTCGGCCAGAATGATATAAGACGGAGCTGCCAGCATTGTACAGAAGCCAAAGGAGCAGGAGAGCGCCGCGCATACGATCAGCGGCTTCAGCGACATGCCCAGAGACTCCCCGATCACCGGCAGAAACGGAAGTATCACCCCAAAGGCTCCGGAATTGTTCATGAACTGCGTCAGAACTACGCCCACCACACTGATACTGGCCAGAATAAACAACAAGCCTCCCTGTTCACCGGCCAGGCTCAGCAACAGCTCACCGATCCACTCGCTGATGCCGGACGAGGCCATCGCATCTGAGAGCACCGTGATGCCCGTAATCAGGAAAATCATATCCCAGTTGATACATTCCACAATACTCCTGACGCTCGACACGCCGAAAGCACACAGCGCAATCATTGTCAACACAGATACCAGATGGGAAGGCAGCGGAATCATTCCATCCAGAGCGACCAGAACAATAAAAGCCACAAACGTTACCGCTACGATAATCTGATCCCGCCTTGCATATTTTTTCACAGCGGCAGGCTCTCCTGGTTCCGGCTCCGCATCTTCCAGATGTCCCATCTCACGATCCGGGACGAATTTTGATGTGATAAAACAGTACAACAGTATCGCAATCAGGCCAACCGGCACCGCAATGACCGACATTTCAAACATGCCGATACTCTCCCCGGGCACCAGACTTTCATATGTCGATTTCGCCATCACCATATTGGTCGTTCCGATGATACTCCATGTGCCGCCGAGCGTGGAGGCATAGCCGAGCAGAAGCAGCGATCTTGTTTTGCTGAGACGAAGCGACTGCGCCATCACGATAATCAACGACAGCAGCACCACCTGTACGCTGAAGCTCGACAAAAAGGCTGACATTGTGGCCGCCAGAAGGCCGATAATGACCAGCTTGGGCGCTTCGCTTTTGAAACGCTGTGAAAAGCGCAGCACCTCGGCGCCAATCAGGTCAGTTAGCCCGGTGCGATTGCAGGCGTCACCCAGCGCAAGTGCGCCGATGATGAGAAAGATCGTCTTGCTTCCCAGACCGGTATAAGCATCCGCGGCCGGGATGACACCTGCAACAGCGAGCACCAGAGGAATCAACAGGCCGACGACGATGGCGGGAATCTTATGTGAAATAAGCGCTATGATGGTGAAGATAAGCACCACAATCGTTATAGTTGCCTGATTCATAAACAGTTCCTTTCTTGTTTCCTGTCACATTACAGCACATGCATCACCATGGTCACAATGTATCCGGTAGCCGCCGCACATGCGATAGGCACAATATTTCTCTTGAGCACAAGCGGGAAGTCCACTTTACACTCGCCGGACACGAAGAGCATGGTAGCCGAAACCGGCGTCAGTCCCGAGCCAAGACCACAGGCCATATTTCCAAGCTGCGCCATGGCCGCCACGTCCACTCCGGTAACCGTTCCGATCGATACCAGGAACGGAACGAAGATGTTCAGGTTCGCAGTATAGGAGCCGGTGCAGGCCACCACGACGATACCCATGATCACAGCCAGGATGGAGAGGAACACCGCACCACCGCCCAGGTTGTTGAGCGCGGTCACCAGCAGTGTCATGCCGCCGATCTTGCCGATCACGCCGGCAAAGAGCGCGCCGCCGACTACCAGAAATCCCATGCTGCCGAGGAATTTTCCAAGTTCCGCAAGTCCCGCGTTAAGATCAAACATAGTGGCTTTAAGATTGTCACGATTTGCAATCAGGTGAATCACGTCAGCCACGCTGATGGAGATCAGCACTGCAGCTACTACACTGATCGTGACCGGAAATACATAGCCGCTGAAAAGCAGGATCAGAATCATCGGGAACAGGGGCATAATGCAGTAATACTTCGGAACCGCTACATTCATGCTCTCCTGCTGCTTGCGAAGCTGCTCCTCTGTAACCTCAGCGCCCTTGCTTCCAGATTTCTTGTCCGCCCGAATGGAGATAATGACAAACACAATCGCCATCACAAGAGCCTCAAGAATACAGGCAACCACCTGATAGGAAAAGAAGAACTGGGACAGGGTCATATCCGATCCGGAAAGGGAAAGGGAGAGAGCCACGCCGGCGTCCGCCGGCCCCCAGGTAACACAGGTGCCGAGTACGAAAGCGCTCGCAATACTGAGGGCGCTGCACCCCAAAGCCGCGAAGATCGGGAAAAGGATGGCAAACAGCAGAGCAACCAGAGAAGCCGCGCTCGGAATGATCAGCTTCATGAAGGTCTCCAGCACGATGAGCAGGCCGAGCAGTATGTACGGCTGTTTGATCTTTGACAGCGGTTTCGCCAGAATGGCCGTAAATGCCTGTGACGCGCCGATCTTGTTCATAAAACCGACATAGCCAAAAATGGAAGCGCAGATCAGCATCGTTCCGGAAAGCTGGGTTTTGATGATGGAATACGCATATTCAAACACGTCCAGGATCAGATTTCCACAGGTTTCCTCCCCCATCGCACTCGTACCGGTAGCCAGTGTCCAGACAATCAATGCTATAAAGGATACAGAAAAGAATACACTGACCGGATGATATTTCTTCACGACTCCGGCGACGACAATCACGATTAGCAGTAATGTGGCAATTATCGCAATCATTATAACAACTTCCTCCTTACTTAATATGGCGGACTCACTGCCCCTTCTGTGCGGCTTCATCGGTTCGAAAATACCTGTTCCAATGTCTTTCCCGGGATTTGCGCACTTCAGAGAACTACTGCGTCCTTTGACTGTTGGTAAAAACGACAAGATAATCCAATCTCTGAATTATCTCTTTGTCGATTTTGTTTTATTATACAAGTGTGAGGGAAATTAAAGAATCCGCGTTTTCGCGGATAGAGTGGGATATGTTTTAGTGGAGTTGCGGAAATCACCCGCGTTCCAGCAGACGGATCGATATCTGCAGATACAGACGTTTCTCCGGATCATCAAGATCAATCCCGGAGATCTGACAGATCTTATTCAGCCGGTATACAAGCGTACTGCGGTGGATAAACAGCGCATCAGCCGCAGCGGTCTGCTGACAGCCGTTCTCCAGATAGCATTTTAAGGTATGGATATAGTCCGTCTGTTTTTCCGTATCATGTCGGAGCAGGCGGATGACAGCATCGGAGCAAACCGTGCTGACCTTGAAATCCGATGTAAAGTGAAACAAAATGTAATCCAGAGCGTAGTCGGAAAAGCGGAAATAAGCAGAATCCGCCTTCCCGGAGGCTCTTCCCAGCTCAAGAGCCCGGAACGTCAGACTGGAATACTCCCTGAGAAGCATGAAATCGGAAAACTCATTGCTGCTGCCAATCACGACATGAGCTGTGGCACACAGATCCTGCATTTTCTTCCGATAGTCAGGCTCTGCATAACCGGAAAGCGTCAGATTGCATACGGTAAAAATACCATCTTCACGGCATACAGAAAAAGACTTCTTCAGAATCAGATTCATGGTGCCGCTGATTCTGGGAAGTGAAATGGGAGTGCTGCTGTTCTGATCATGTTCAATCCGGAAACACACATAGCGGTGTGTGCGCTTCCAGCCGATCAGGTTCAGCCGCGTCAGAATCAGATTTTCCTCTATGGTCTCACCGCTGATCATCCTGTCGATGATATGTTCAAAAGTGAGTGTATTCTTGCTCTTTGCCTGATCCATCTCAAAGACGCGCACCAGAAACTGGGTGAAATATTCCAGCATGGGAATGACGCCCGGCTTGAGCGAATTATTGAGCTCATTGATCAGCACACGGCCGCAGTAGTGATCCCGGTTCCATATATTTGCGTAAATCGTTCTGTGATTGGCATAGGACGGCATCCAGAAGTGCGTGCCGTGTGTCGTCATGGTCTCCATATACTCCGGGTTGGACTTGAGCTGCTGGATTTTTTCAAAGGAAAACGTACGGATGCCCTTCTCCTCATCGACAATCACCGGCGTCATGCCCACTACCCAGGTGGACGACGCAAGTACCGTATAATTCTCATCATGGATATACAGAGGATTGCCAAAATAATTCTGGGCAGACAGAAGCAGCTCGTACAGGCCACCTCCCTCCTCCAGAATGCGGAACAACTCCCGCGACCAGCTACGATGACGCGCGAAAATGACCTGAACCTGTTCAAAGACCTCCTCCCAGTGCTCCACATGGTCAATCTCAATTCTGGAGCTGGGGGATGACAAAACCGAATGCTCCGGAGCATTCACAATAATACGACAAATGCCTGAATCATGAATCGGGTGCTGCTGAAATACAGAATACTCCGCCACATAGACAAAAGTCTCATCAAGCTCCCTCTGTCCGTAATACACGCAGGCGCTGACCAGCTTCTGTTTATCATTCCAGCGGCTAAAATAGGTAATGTTGTAGTCGTCTTCCAGATAATTCTCGATAATCTGGAGATTGAGAAGAAGATCCGGAGTCATGCTAAGGCTTCCTCTTTCCTGTATCAACAAAGCGCCGGGAGCGTGATAGGAATACCAAACTCCTCCAGCAGCTCTTTCTCAAGCTGCTCCTTGTTCTGATAAATGGTCTTTTGAACCTCCCCGTTTTTCCACAGGGTAAACTCCATATCCAGCAGGGACTTACTGCCATCCGGCGTATAGATGTAGAGAACTCTTTTCCGGGTAAAGAGACCGTCCGGATTATTCGCGGAGGTGAAATTCAACGGGCTGAAATCAACCTGACGGAACAAGTGATCCTCGAACTGCAGGATTCCCTCCCACTCACCCTTATGAAGGCGCTCAATCCGATAGTCTCCGTCTGCTTTCGTCACGCGGAAGGAATCACCGTATATTTCCTGCACTCCTTCCCGCAGACACACAAGCCCCTTCGGCCCTGGGCCGCCGTAACCGACATCGCAGTAATATTTTTCTCCTGCCTCCCGCACCACAACTCCCATATGGGCGATCGGCGGCATACAGTCGCGATTCCTGATAATGCGCACCGCGATCGGATACGCATCGTAGCCAATTTCCCGCAGAAGCGCGAGAAGCAGACTATTCAGCTCGAAGCAGTATCCCCCTCTCTTCTGCAGAACAATCTTTTCAAACAGAGCCTGCTCCGAAAGATCCGGCACCTGGTGAAAATCATACACCGTCAGATTTTCAAACGGAATATGCTCCAGATGAGCGCGAATCAGGGTCGACAGCTCCTCCTCTCCCGTTGTATCGGAAGCTGTCAGCTTCATCCGTTCAAAATAGGCTTCCCTCTGTGTTCTGTCCATACTTTCATAACCGCCCTTTCCACCTGTAATATACACCTGTCCTGACTATACCATACTGACACATTTTCTGCAATATTTCCTGAATCTGCCCGGCGGGAGCTTACTGCGCAAATATCATCACCGTTTCCGCTGTGTTCTCATCATCCGCCCAGATCAGACAGGATATTCCCACCCGGATATCATCCATCGTGACGATATTCTTCGTGAGATAAGGTGTGATCTGCGCACTGTCCGAAATTCCGTAGACGCGCCCGTCCGTCGCAGTCAATGTCAAGCTGCCGTCGTCCTCCTCAGTGACCTCCGCCGCAATCGCGTACTGCGGCGTGCGGCTGTCCTCCGGAATGTTTACGATCACCATATAAGGCGTGGTCTGCGGCGGCAAGGACATCGTCATCTCCGCTCCCAGATAAGCCTCAAAGCTGCCAGTCTCCACCTCATCCAACAAGACCGGCAGGCCGGTAGAAGCATCCAACACATAGGTCTCATCCCCTATGATGAGTTCCATTTCACCCGACGAGGAGACTTCCGACTGATTATCGACGACGATCACACCCTCATAAGCGTCCGTCACAACGCCCCAGATACGAATCGGCTCCGCCAGATCCGTCTGTGCAAAAGCACCCTCCTGCTCTGCTTCTTCCGTCTCCTTCTCGGACTCGTTCTCTTCCTCCGATTCCGTTTCGGCATCTTCCACATCCATCTCGTCTGTCACAGCCTCTATCTCAAATCCGCCTTGCGTCTCTTCCGGATTTTCCTGGCTGTCAGAACTCTGCGCACAGCCGAACAGCAACATCGCCAGAATGGCTGCCATAAGCAGCAATCGTAAATGATTTTTCATAGTCTTACCCCGCAATCGGCACTTCCTTTCCCCGGGATGCCATGCTATACCAGTCCCGGATAAAAGTTTGGCACCTTCTTTCCTTTCCGATCGTTTTAAGTTATAATATAGAACAAAAGTCCTGAACAACGGCTATGTGAACTGCACACAAGAACATATAGACTTTAGACGGGCCTGTCGAAGGAGATATTACGCTATGCTCAGCTATTATTTATCCCAGCTCCAGTCCATCCTGTACGTGATCCCCGGCGCACTGGTCGCAATCATTCTCCATGAATGCGCCCACGGCTGGGTCTCGGACCAGCTCGGCGATCCAACGCCGCGCGCCTCGGGACGGCTTTCCCTAAATCCCGCGAAACACTTCGACCTCATGGGGACGATCTGTCTGCTCATCTTCCACATGGGCTGGGCGAAGCCCGTCCCGATCAATCCGCGCTATTACCGCGACCAGAAGAAGGGCGTCATCCTCGTCTCGCTCGCCGGACCGGTGACAAATTTCATTCTGGCTTTCCTCTCCCTGCTGACCTATGGCCTGCTCGCGCTCTACGCTCCGGACTCCTCACTGTGGAATACCATCATCCTGATCGTCTACTACAGCGCGATCATCAATATCGGCCTCGGCGTCTTCAACCTGATCCCGGTTCCGCCGCTTGACGGTTCCCATGTGCTGGCAGAGCTCATTCCTGCCGTCGCACGCTTCTATCAGCGCTATCGGCTGTACGGCAGCCTGATTCTGGTCGTGCTGCTCGTATCGGGAGCTTTAAGCCGTCCGCTGTCGTACCTCGACAGCGCGCTCCTGAACGGAATGTGGCGAATCATCTATCAGATCCTGATTCATCTGCCGACGCTGCCGTCCGGGGCGCTCTAATTCTTCTCGTAAATAATCTTCAGCCCCTTGAGCAACAGCGCGTCGTCAAGGATAATCTCACGTCTGCAGTAAGGAATCAGCGTCCTCGCGAGGCCGCCTGTCGCGACGACAGTCAACTTTTCCCCAAGCTCCTCCTCCATGCGGTCGAGCATCCCGTCGATCAACGCCACATTTCCGTAGAAAACGCCGCTCTTCATGCAGTCAACCGTATTCTTCCCAATGAGCCTGGCCGGAGCCTCAAGGCTGATCTTCGGCAACTGCGCGGTGCGGGCGGTCAGTGTGTCCGCGGAGATGCGCATACCCGGGATGATCGCTCCTCCGATATAATTTTTCTTCGCGTCGACCACACAGATCGTCGTGGCCGTCCCCATGTCAATAATCGCCGCGGGTACGGGATACTCGTTGATCACCGCGACCGCGTTCACGATGCGGTCACTGCCAACCTGCCGTGGGTCGTCCATCAGGATATTGAGCCCAGTCTTCACGCCCGGCCCGATGACCATGACCTCCTGATTCAGGATCTTCTCCATCGAGCGTCGGACAATATTCGTCACCGGCGGCACGACTGAGGAAATGATGCCGCCGTCCAGCTCCGCGATCGAAACGTTGTGCAGCTCCATAATGCTCTTGAAGCTGATCGCGTACTCAAGCTCCGTCCTGGTCGAAACCGTCGAGAGTCGCTCCACAAAGCAGATCTCGTCCTCCCGGACACAGCCCACTACAATATTTGTATTTCCGATATCTACTGCAAGTATCATATACGTATTCTCCTGTCGCTTCGTTGCCTTACGATTCACGTAACTCTAGTGTAGCATGTTTCCCTTTACTTTTCTATCTTTTTATGTCAAACTGTCTGAAGAAAAGGAGGATTTCCCCATGCTGAAAAATAAATGCGTTGTCCTCGGCGTCACCGGGAGCATCGCCGCCTATAAGATCGCATCCCTCGCGAGTTCGCTGAGAAAGCTGCACTGTGACGTGCAGGTCATCATGACGAAGAATGCGGAGCAGTTCATCACACCGGTCACCTTCGAGACGCTGACCGGCCATAAATGCCTGACCGACACCTTCGACCGAAATTTCACCTTTGAGGTGGAGCATATCTCCGTCGCGAAGCGGGCGGATCTCGTGCTCGTGGCTCCGGCTACCGCCAATATCATCGGCAAGCTCGCGCACGGCATCGCAGATGACATGCTGACAACCACGGTTCTGGCCTGTCGCTGTCCGCTGCTGCTCTCCCCTGCAATGAACACCGCCATGTATGAAAATTCGGTCGTGCAGGACAATCTTGTCACATTAAAGCGCTATGGCTGGCAGATTATCGAGCCGGCGAGCGGCCGTCTGGCTTGCGGCGATTCCGGAGCCGGAAAGATGCCGGAACCTGAGACGTTACTTTCCTATATTATCAGGGAACTCGCTTATGAAAAAGATTTAAGCGGAAAGAAAATACTTGTCACCGCAGGACCCACGCAGGAAGCGATCGACCCGGTGCGTTACATCACGAACCATTCCAGCGGAAAGATGGGCTATGCCATCGCGCGCGCCGCAATGCTGCGAGGCGCGGAGGTAACGCTCGTCACCGGTCCGACAGCCCTCACACCGCCGCCCTTTGTGGATGTCGTCCCTGTCGTCTCCGCGGACGACATGTTCCGCGAAGTGACGACACGCTTTCCCTTACAGGACGCGGTCATCAAGGCAGCCGCCGTTGCAGACTATGCGCCGACCACCGTCAGCAGTGAAAAGGTCAAGAAAAAAGAGGGTGATATGAGCATCCCCCTCAAGAGAACTCCCGACATTCTGCAATATCTCGGCGAACATCGCCGCGAAGAACAGCGCCTGTGCGGATTTTCGATGGAAACGGAACATATGCTGGAGAATTCCCGCGCAAAACTCGAGAAAAAACATGTGGACATGATCGCCGCGAACAACCTAAAGACGGACGGCGCCGGATTCGGCACCGATACAAACGTGATCACACTGATCACAAAGGCCGGAGCCGAGGAGTTGCCGCTCATGAGTAAAGATGAGGCGGCGCACAGGATACTGGACCGGCTGCTGCTCTAAGTTACTATTCAGAACAACAGGCCACAGACCGCCTTCTACGAAGGCTATATGCCGCTTACGCGTCATATGTCTGAGGCTTGATGGTTCTCCGCTTCGCTCCGGTCCGCGCAAAGCAGACGTCCCCCGGACGTCTTGCGCCGTTCCGCCCATCTCGAAATGAAAACACAGCCTTTAGCAGGTAAACCTGCACAGTCTGTCTTTTCATTTCGCTGCCGTTCTGAATTGTTACTCCAAATTTAACTTTGTCGAGAGGATCCACTCCGTCAGGATGTGATAAACCGCGGTCTCGACAGCTGCCCACAGGATGAGCGCAAGCATCACAATAATGCCAAAAATTTCGCTCGCCTCCATCAGCGCCTCAAACCATTGTAAATCAAAAGCCGCGAGAATCACGGCAAAGATCGCTCCCAGCATACCCGTCACGGCGCTGAGCGCCACGCTGATCCCCAGATAGCTGGCGAATGCGCCGATCACACGATGATTCTCGAAAAGCTGCCCGAGCGCCATCGCCGCATAGAGATGGTAGATATTACTCACCGTCGCAAAGAGGAAGAGAATGACCGCCAGCACCGCCATCGCACACCACCAGAGCGGATCTTCGAGAAACAGGCTCCGAAATGCCTCCGCAATCCAGGAGAAAAGCCAACGCAGCTCCTTCATACAGAGAATCAGAAGTATAAAAGACAGCAGCCCCACAAGCGCGCTGACCACGCTGACCAGCAGGGCTGAGACCGCCTTGCCCATGATAAGTTGCCAAGTCTCGACGGGAAGCGTGAAGGCGAGGTAACCCTCCTCCTTCAGAAGTCCCTTCCAGAAACGCTGAATGATGAAAAGCAGGGTCAGGACACCCATGGCAATCAGAATTCCAAAGAAAAGGACGCTCACCACCGTCGTCAGGACATCTCCGCCCAGACTCACAAACAGCTCATAGAGCATCGTATTGTCATCAGAAAAAGTCGCGTCGGTCGCAAGCCCAAACAGCAGCGAAACAATCGGTGCGAGAATCCATAATGGAATAAAGGCCCTGGAAATCGAACGCATATCATATTTGATCAGTTTTCCCAGCATCTAACGCACACCACCCTCATACAGGTTCATCCGGAATTGCTCCCGGAAGACCTCATCCACAGATTTTCCCTCTTTTTCACGCAGGTCATCCGCGCTCTCATGGCAGAGAAGCTGCCCCTTCTGCAGGAAAATCACCTCATCCAGCACCTTCTCCACATCCGCAATCAGGTGCGTACTGATCAGCACCGTCGCCTCCGGATTGTAATTATTTAAAATTGTCGTCAGGATAAAATCCCGCGCTGCCGGGTCGACGCCCGCGATCGGCTCATCGAAAAGATAGAGCTTCGCTCTGCGGCTCATGACCAGAATCAGCTGCACCTTCTCCTGCGTCCCTTTCGAGAGCGACCTCATCTTAAGCCGCGGATCGATGGAAAGCGCCGCGCACATCCCCACCGCACGCCCCTCATCGAAATCCTCGTAGAAGTCATGAAACAGCCCGATCAGATCTTTCACCTGCATCCAATCGGAAAAATAAGGCTTATCCGGCAGATAGCTGACAATAGACTTCGTGTAGACGCCCGGCTCCTGCCCACAGATTCGCAGCGCGCCGCCCTCCGGTTTCAGCAAGCCGTTCAAAATCTTGATCAGCGTCGTCTTGCCCGAACCATTCGGCCCGAGCAGGCCGATAATCCTCCCGCTCTCAAGCTCGAGAGTCACGCCGCGCAGGGCGGGCGTCCTTCCATAGCTCTTCCACAAATCCCGGCACTGTACCGTTATCATGTACTGCCCTCCGTATGAAATCTCTTATCTGTACGCATAAGTCTTTCGCGCCACGCCCAGCTCCTCGTTCGCGGGAATCACATGAATCTTCACCGGGGAATCCGGCGCGGAGATCACCGCATTTTCCGTACAGGAAACATTTTTCTCCGGATCAAGCAGAACACCCATGTGCCGGAGCTGATCGCATACAATGCGGCGCACGTTCGTACCGTGCTCCCCGATCCCGCCGGTAAAGACCAGATGATCAAGTCCTCCGAGCTCCGCGTAATAAGCGCCAATATAGCGGACAATACCGTTGCAGAAGACGTCGATCGCGAGCTGCGCACGCTCATTGCCCTGCTCCGCCGCCGCGGTGACATCGCGCAGGTCGCCGCTGACGCCCGAAATGCCCAGCAGGCCGCCGTGCTTCGTCAATCCCTCCAAAATCTCATCCAGCTCCACTCCTTCCTTCAGCAAATACGGAATGATAAAAGGATCCATGTCACCGCTACGGCTCGACTGGATCAGCCCCGCCTGCAGAGATAGGCCAAAGCTCGTGTCCACACTCTTTCCCTCATCGATCGCACAGAGAGAACCGCTTCCGCCCAGATGGCAGGAGATCGTCTTGCCGGTAGAGCCGTAGAGTTCCGTCAGCGTCTCCGAGACATAACTGTGGGACGCGCCGTGATAACCCATGCGCTCGATGCCATATTTCTCATGCCATTCCCACGGAATACCGTAGACTTTCCGCTCCAGCGGAATCGTCTGGTGAAAAGCCGTCTCAAACGCGCCGACCAGCATCGCGTCCGGCGTCAATTTCTGAAACTGCCGGATCGCCTCGAGATAGGGAATATTGTGCGCGGGTGCAACGACGAGATACTCCTCCATGCCCCGCAGCACCTCCGGTGTCAGCTCGTGGATACCATAGTAATTCTTCGAGAGCACTGTCTTGAAGCCAATCCGTTCGAGCTCCTTCAGCTCCTTCAGACTCCCGTGCCCCGGATCCAGCAGGCAATCGAGGAACATCTGGATGCCCTCCGTGTAAGTCGGGATCGAGAGCCCTTCCCGATCGATCCGGAAGCCGTCCGGTTTGCGGAAGTGGAAGATCGCGCTGTCGCTGCTCCCGACGCGCTCCACGCGCCCCTCCGCAAGTACCTGATCGCCTGGCATATTAAAAAGCTTAAACTTCAGGGAAGTACTCCCCGCGTTGCAAACCAGTATTTTCATCGTGTCAGTAATCTCCTTCTAGTCTTAAAAATCCCCAAAAATATGGATTTAGTATAGCAAAAAATAACTTTATATGCAATATTTGTGAAAAGTTCCACAAACCTGTTGCATTATTCACAAGGATGTGCTATCATTTTGCCAAGTAAATAATAGCGAAGTAGAATCTTACGCGTTAAGTATCCGTGGATGGGGAGTTGCCGCGGAACGAAAAGCCGAAAGGCTTGCGGTGTTTGATTCGCGCCCGTTGCTACATATGAGTACATCTCAGATGTGGTGCCAGTATTATTTATGACAGGTCACTTATCGTAGCGGAGGAATCTCCTGCACAGCAGTATTCCCCGTACCCTGCATTTCATCGTGGAGGTGTATTTTTTATGCAGATTTCCAAAGAAGCTCTGAATTTTAAGAGTCAGGTACAAAACCTGTGCAAAGTCCAGAATCTGTGTATCTGCGGCTTTCTCATCGCCCTTTATGTGGTGCTGTCCCTCTTCAACATTCCGATCTCGGAGATCATTGAAATCCGCATCGGCTTTCTGGCCTTCATTGCCGCCGGTATGATCGGCGGGCCGGTCATGGGCTTCACGGTCGGTTTCCTCGGAGACGTACTGAACTGCTTCATCCGCGGATTCGCCTATTTCCCAGGCTTTTCCCTCAGCTACGCGCTCGTCGGCGCGCTCTGCGGCTTGGTACTCTACCGCTCCAGAATCTCAAAGGCGCGCGCAGCAGCCTGCGCTTTCGTCGAGTTCCTCATCAGTGTCACACTGACTTCGACCTGGCTCTATTTCATGTACGGAACGCCTCTGAGCGTCCTGCTGACGAGTCGGCTCATCAAGTGCACAGTGAACTTTTTTGTGAATATTGTAATCATCTATGTCTTTCTGGAGGCTTTTCAGCGAATCCTACACGTGGCGATGCCCGCGCGAAGATAGCGCTCTTCGATGCATCCGGCCGCAGGCGGCATAGCTTCCTGCGAATGCCACGCTGAAAAACTACATTAAACTCCCTTATAAAGAGAAAATACGCAAAAATGCCGCTGACCGTCTATACAAGTCACGCGGCATTTTCCATTCCGGCAGAATTACAGTTTTCCGCCTGCATCTGCTCGTCCTCACTCCTGCGCCTGCAGCGCCGCCTTCGCGTGCTCCGCGTAGAGCCTCCGGATGCCCTCATATTCTCCCATGCCTTTCAACACACATTCTACCTCAAAACCCTCTGCGCGAAAACGCTCCCGCCAAGAATCCTCCGGCCCCGACATATCGTTCATCGCGTGATCCCCTGCCACGACCATAAAGGGTGCCAGAATTACCCTTTTTGCTCCATAGGCTTTCACAAGCTTTACCAGCGACTCGAAGGAAGGATAAGCCTCGACCGTTCCGACAAAGACATTCGGATAACCCATATCCTTGAACCTGTAATCCAGCGCCGCATAGACAGGATTGACATAGTGCAGCGTCCCATGCCCCATAAACACCAGCGCCTCATCCGCCGCAAGCGGCCCGCACTCCTCCATCAGAGCGCTGACGACCGCGCGGGAATCCTCCTCGCTGGTCAGCAGCGGTGTTCCCATATAAATATGCGCAAAACGATCCGCATAGGCCATGATTTCCGCTGCCATGCCGTCATTCTCAATGCCGTTGATTACATGCGTCGGCTGCGCAAGCAGTTCCCTGATTCCATCCGACAGCATCCTCTCCATGGCCTCCTGCACGGTGTCAATCTGCACGCCGTCCCTTTTTTTCAGTTTTCGGATAATCATGCCGCTCGTCCACGCCCGGTACAGACACCGCTCCGGAAATGCCTCCGCAAGCTGCCGCTCGATCGCGTCAATGTTTTTTTCTCTGGTCTCATTAACACTTGTACCAAAACTGACCACCAGAAGCCCTTTGTCTTTTGTCCCGTCCATCGCCTGTCCTCCTGCACCAGAACTTAAATCATTTTTATCCTACCACAGACTTTCCAAAATGAACAGTGCAAAACCGACGGAAAATGCCCCGTAATAGCCGCAATTTGACAAAACAGCCATTTCCCACTACAATAAAGCCGTTGGCAGATACATCATGCCCACAGTGAGGAGGAAAAATCAATCATGACAAAACAGGCAACAAAAACTACCGATAAATCGATGAAGAAAGAGAAAAAGGCCGCGAGAAAAGCCAAATCGACGATCTGCGTGGAAATGGGCGATCTGAGCGTGGATGTCTCCGGCGTCAGGGACGCGGTAAAGAAAGCCGTGAAGGCACAGGGGCTTGATGCCCAGGATCTGAAAGTCTACATCAACACAGCAGAGCAGGCTGCCTACTACACGGTTGACGGGCAGGGCGACGAGAGCTTCCGGATCGATCTAAAAACGCTGTAAGTTTTTCTTGCAAAATTCCTTCGCATCCTGTAAGATAGTTGCGAAAGAGCCGTGCGACTGGCGGAAACGGGCAAGGAGCCCGCGCAGGAGCACCTGTGGGGAGCGCGGCGATACAAAAGATACGCCGACCGCCTGGGCACATGTAAGACAGCCATGTGTTCAGGCGGTTTTTGCATGCATTCTCAGCCAAAAGGAGGACCACATGAAAGCATTATCTCTCGAACAGGAGCTGAAATCCAACGCCTACCCCGGGCGCGGCATCGTCATCGGCCGCACGCCCGACGGAACGCGCGCTGTCGCCGCCTACTTTATCATGGGGCGCAGCACGAACAGCCGCAACCGCGTCTTCGTGGAGGACGGCGAGGGCATCCGTACTCAGGCCTTCGACCCGTCAAAGATGGAGGATCCGAGTCTCATCATCTACGCTCCGGTACGCGTACTCGATGATCGCACCATCGTCACGAACGGCGACCAGACCGACACGATCTACGACGGACTGCAAAAAGGACTTAGTTTTGAACAGTCTCTTCGCTCCCGTTGCTTCGAGCCGGACGCGCCAAACTATACGCCCCGGATCTCCGGCATCCTTGAAATAAAAAACGGCACGTTCGACTACGCGATGTCAATCCTGAAAAGTAATGACGGTGACCCGGATTCCTGCCAGCGCTTCACCTTTAGCTACGAAAATCCAAAGGCGGGCGAGGGACATTTCCTGCACACCTACCTGCACGACGGAAACCCGCTGCCGAGCTTCGCGGGCGAACCGAAGACCGTCGCCATCCCGGACGATATTGACGCGCTCGCAGAGCTTCTCTGGAACAGCCTGAATGCGGACAACAAGGTTTCCCTCTTCGTGCGCAGCATCTGCATCGCGGACGGAACATACGAGACCCGCATTGTAAACAAAAATCGTTAAAGGAGGATTGGAAAATGAATGAACTGCAATTAAAATACGGCTGCAACCCAAACCAGAAGCCTTCCCGCATCTTCATGACGGACGGAAGCGAGCTCCCGGTCAAAGTGCTTTCCGGCAAGCCCGGCTACATCAATTTTCTCGACGCGCTGAACGGCTGGCAGCTCGTCAGCGAGCTGAAAAAGGCGACCGGCCTTCCGGCTGCCACCTCATTCAAGCATGTTTCCCCGGCTGGTGCGGCGGTCGGCCTGCCTCTCACAGACACGCTCGCAAAGATCTACTGGGTGGATGATTTAGGGGAGCTCTCGCTGCTCGCCTGCGCTTACGCCAGAGCCAGAGGCGCTGACCGCATGTCCTCCTTCGGCGATTTTATCTCTCTCTCCGATATCTGCGATGCGGACACCGCGTGCCTGATCAAAAGAGAAGTTTCCGACGGCGTCATCGCTCCGGGCTATACAGCGGAGGCGTTCGAGATTTTAAAACAGAAGAAAAAGGGAAATTATAATGTAATCGAGATCGACCCTGACTATGTGCCGGCTCCGATCGAACAGAAGCAGGTCTTCGGCGTCACCTTCGAGCAAGGAAGAAATGAGCTTGATGTGAACGGCGATCTCCTCGCAAACATCGTCACGAAAAATAAGAACATTCCCGCGGAGGCGCTGATCGACCTGAAGGTCTCGCTCATCACGCTCAAGTACACGCAGTCCAACTCCGTCTGCTTCGTCAAAGATGGACAGGCGATCGGCATCGGCGCCGGGCAGCAGTCCCGCGTCCACTGCACGCGCCTCGCCGGAAATAAAGCGGACAACTGGTTTCTGCGCCAATCCCCGCAGGTGCTGAATCTCCCCTTCGTGGACACGCTTTCCCGCGCGGAGCGCGATAATGCAATCGATGTCTACATCGGCGACGAGTACATGGACGTGCTTGCGGACGGCGCCTGGGAGAAGATTTTCCGCACGAAACCGGAAGTCTTTACGCGTGAGGCGAAGCGCGCCTGGCTCGATCAGCTGACCGACGTAACGCTCGGTTCTGACGCCTTCTTCCCCTTCGCGGACAACATTGAGCGCGCGCACAAGAGCGGCGTGAAGTACATTGCCCAGCCGGGCGGCAGCGTCCGCGATGACCTTGTCATCGAGTGCTGCGACAAGTACGGCATCGCGATGGCCTTCACCGGCATCCGTCTGTTCCATCATTAAAGAAAAGGGGAGGCACCGTTTTACGTGCTTCCCCTCTCCTTTTTTCTGCCTATTCTGCTCTCCAGATCATATCCCGGGAAATATCCTCCAGCGTGAACGCCCCGCACATCGCCATCGTATCGGCGAGTTCCGCGCCGATCTTGTCGACATAGCACTGGACGCCCTCCGCCGCGCCGCCGTAGACCGCTGTCACGAAAGGCCGCGCGATCAGCACGCCATCTGCGCCCATCGCGATCGCCTTGAATACGTCCACGCCGCTGCGGATACCGCCGTCCACAAGGATCTTCATGCCGCGGCCTCCGACTGCCGCGACGATGTCCTCGAGCACCTCCGCCGTCGCCGGACACTGGTCGAGCACACGACCGCCATGGTTGGAGACAATGATCGCGGCCGCCCCGGCGTCCTTCGCCTTCAGCGCCGCCCGGCGCGTCATGACGCCCTTCACGATAAAGGGCACGTCCGCCATTTCCGCAATATCGCGAAGCTCCTCCACCGTCTTACTGCCCGCCGGAGGCGTCAGGTTCTTGAGGAAGGGAAGCCCCGCCGTGTCGATATCCATCGCCACCGCAAAGCAACCTGAGCCCTTCACAAGCTCCATCTTCTCACGAATCGTATCAAAGTTCCAGGGCTTGACCGTCGGGATGCCAAGACCTCCAGCCGCGCGGATCGCCTCCGTCGCCGCCTCCATGACCTTCGCGTTCGTGCCATCTCCGGTGAAAGCCGCGATTCCTGCCTTTGCACAGGCTTCTACCAGAATATTGTTGTAAACAAGGTCGTCATACTTTTCCCCATAATGCAGGTTCACCGCACCGACCGGTCCGGCAAAGACCGGATAGCGGAAATGCCTGCCGAAAAGTTCAACCGAAGTGTCCACCGGACGATTCTCATGGATCGTGTCCATATTCACCCGAATTTCCTGCCACTTCTGGTAATTGCGCATCGCAGTGTCGCCGACGCCCTTCGCACCCGGCCCCGGCATCTGGTTCTTACAGGCCACGCCGTTACAGACCGGACATGCCTTGCACCAGTTTCCCATGCAGCCTCTCGCCTGATTCAGTACCTCACTGTATTCCATTTTGTCATTCTCCCTTCTGTACGTTATGTCTGCCTTTTCTTTTTGCCGCCTCTATGTCCAGGACAGCAGGCCACAGACCGCCTGCGGCGCAGGCTATATGCCGCCTGTGGCGTCATATGTCTGAGGCTTGATGGGCGTCCCGCCCATCTCAAAAAGAAAATCCAGCCTGTCGCGGATAAATCCGCGCAGTCTGCCTTTTCTTTTTGCTGCTGTTCTGGACTGGGGGTCAAAAGAAATGTACCATGATCATCACTGCGCCCAGCACCGTCAGCACGACGCCCGTGATCTGATTCAACGCCCTCGGTTCCGCCCCGTTCGCAAACTTCGCCGCACCCTGCGCGCCCAGCAGCGTAAACAGGATGCAGGCGATCAGAGCCACAATATCCGGCATGCCGCCGATCACGACATGGGACGCCGCACCGGTAAATGCGGTAAAAGACATAACAAAAACACTCGTTCCAACCGCCGTTTTCAGTTCATAATTCAAAACCGACGTCAACACAAGCAGCATCATCATGCCGCCACCCGCCCCTACAAAACCGCAGATTGATCCGATAATCGCACCGCCAATCAGCGACTCCACGATCCTTTCCCGCCTACTCTTTGCCGCCAGCACATCCTTAGTCGTCATCACCGGAAAGAAGATGAATTTCAGGCCGAGGAAAAAAGTCATGATAATGGAAAAATTTCCCACTGTCGTCTGCGGAACCAGCGAAGCCACATAGCTCCCGATCATCGTGAAGACAAGCACAGAACCCAGCAGAGTCAGGCTCCCCCGAATGTCTAGATTTTTATTTTTCCAGTATGTATAGGCCGAGGCCGCAGATGCAAGCACATCGGAGGCCAGAGCGATGGTAATCGCCTCGTAGGAGCCAAAACCTAGAAAGGTGACCAGCATCGGCGAAATCACCGCAGCCGCAGACAAACCCGCAAGGCCTGTCCCGATTCCCGCGCCCATTCCAGCCAAAAAATAGATAAAAATCGCTTTCAATTAAGACTTCCCTTTCTATCTTCTTCCGCAAACAGACACTCTCGCCACAACTGTATCAATTTCTCCAGCGAAAAAGCCGCGTTGGCAGGACTTGTAGAGGGCAGGCGCTCAATGGTCCGCCCGGTTGACTCTTGGCAATATTTCCGATAAAGCTGGAAAGCCTTATCCCCATTTGCAAAGATCTTTCTGATCGGGCTTGTCCGAAGGATACGGTTCAGATCTGCCGGCGTCACATCGCGGATGCTACTGTCGCTCGAACCAATGATCTCACAACTCTGCACCACGTCCCACAGCGCGATATGGTGCCGGTACAACAACGCTTTCTTTTCCTCTGTCGTCTGCGGCGTCTCCTCTTCCGTCAGCGCCGCGATCAGTTTCCAGAAACGATTCTGAGGATGCCCGTAGTAAAACTGTATTTCCCTCGACTTCACCGACGGGAAACTCCCGAGGATCAGGATCTCGGAATGCTCATCATAGACCGGCTCGAAACTGTGCTGCACCCGCAGCCTTTTCACTGTCTCTTCGCCCTTTTTCTCTCGTAACATAATTTATAGTATAGCACCAACTCCCCCGATTGGTAAAGCCCGGATTTGCAAGAAAAGCGGCAGAGATCACTGCTCCCTGCCGCCTTTCTTTCCTTATTACAGATTCGTATAGCCCATCAGCGATTCGTCCACTTCCCGCGCGACGTCGCGGCCCTCGCGGATAGCCCGCACGACCAGCGACTGGCCGATGTGCATGTCGCCCGCGGTGAAGACGTTCGGCACGCTCGTCGCATGTTTGCCGGGTGCGGTCGCGATATTCGTGCGCCCGTCGACGTCCACACCGAAGCCCTTCGTCACATACTCCTCGCTGCCGAGGAAGCCTGCCGCGATCAGCACCAGCTCCACGTCGATCACGAACTCGCTGCCCTCGACGGGAACCATCATCATGCGGCCGGTCTTCTCATCCTTTTTGCTCTCAAGCCGCACGATCTTCGCCTGCTTCACGTTTCCGGCCTTGTCCTTGATAAACTCCTGCACCGTGGTCTGGTAGATGCGCGGATCGTGGCCGAACTTCGCGATCGCCTCCTGCTGGCCATAGTCAGTCTTGCAGACCCGCGGCCAGACCGGCCAGGGGTTGTTCGCCGCGCGCTCATCCGGCAGCTTCGGCATCATCTCGAGCTGGGTCACAGACTTACAGCCGAGGCGGATCGAGGTGCCCACGCAGTCATTTCCGGTATCGCCGCCTCCGATGACGAGTACGTTCTTCCCCTTCGCCGGAATATATTTCTGATCCTCGAAATTCGAGTCGAGAAGGCTCTTCGTCGTCGTCTTAAGGAAATCCACCGCGAAGTAAATGCCCTTCGCGTCGCGGCCCGGCGCCTTGATATCACGCGGATTCTTCGAGCCGCCGCAGAGGATGACGCGGTCGTATTCCTTCAGGAGCTGATCCGCCTTGATATCTACGCCTACATTGCAGCCCGTGCGGAAGACGATGCCCTCCTCCTCCATGATCTTGATCTTTCTGTCAATGATGTGTTTTTCAAGCTTCATATTCGGGATGCCATACATCAGAAGCCCGCCCACGCGGTCGTCACGCTCGAAGACCGTCACGCTGTGTCCGCGCCGGTTGAGCTGATCCGCCGCCGCGAGGCCGGAGGGACCGGAGCCCACGACCGCGACCTTCTTGCCCGTACGCACCTTCGGCGGCCGCGCGTGGGCATAGCCCTTTTTATAAGCATTTTCAATGATCGCCAGCTCATTGCCCTTCGTCCCGACCGGATCGCCGTTCAGGTTGCAGGTGCAGGCCGCTTCGCAGAGTGCCGGACATACACGCCCTGTAAACTCCGGAAAATTGCTGGTCTTGATCAGGCGATAATAAGCCTCCTCCCAGTTTCCCATGTAGAGCAGATCATTCCACTCCGGCACCATATTCTGCAGCGGGCAGCCGCTCATCATGCCGGAAAGCATCATGCCGGCCTGACAGAAGGGTACGCCGCAGGACATACACCGGGCGCCCTGCTTCTCCTGCTCCGCATGCGTGAGCGGTACGTGAAACTCATTGAAATGTTTGATTCTCTCGAGCGGCTCCTCCGCCCGCGCGTCCTTGCGCTCATAATCCAAAAAGCCTGTTGGTTTTCCCATAACTAACGCACCTCCTGTCCTCTCTTGACCGCGTAGAACGCCTCGATCTGTGCCTGTTCTGTATTCATGCCTTTCTCCTCCATCTGGACGATCAGGCTGAGCATCCGCTTGTAGTCGTTCGGGATGATCTTCTTGAATTTTGGCAGGTACTGTTCAAAATGGTCGAGAATCAGCTTTCCCTTCTGCGAGTTCGTGTAGGCCACATGCTCCTTGATCATGTCCTTAAGCTCCTGCACGTCGTATTTATTGGAGACTTCCTCCAGCGTCACCATGGACTTATTGACCTTGGTGTAGAGGTCCCGATCTTCATCGAGCACATAGGCGATGCCGCCGCTCATACCGGCCGCAAAGTTCTTGCCGACCTTGCCGAGGATGACCGCACAGCCGCCGGTCATGTACTCACAACCGTGATCGCCGGTACCCTCCACAACGGCGCGCACGCCGGAATTTCGCACGCAGAAGCGCTCGCCCGCCACGCCGCAGATGTAAGCCTTGCCGCTGGTAGCGCCATAAAACGCCACATTTCCTATAATAATATTTTCATCCTGTTTAAAGGTAATTCCCTTTGACGGATAGACAATCAGCTTGCCGCCCGAGAGCCCCTTTCCAAAGTAATCGTTCGAATCGCCCTCGAGTTCCAGCGTCAGGCCACTCGGAATGAAGGCGCCGAAGCTCTGGCCGCCCGCGCCGTTACACTTGACTGTAAAGGTGTCCTCCGGAAGTCCCTCCGGATAGCGCGAGGTAATCTCGGAGCCGAACATCGTGCCGAAGGCGCGGTTCGTATTTCCGACATCGAGCTCAATGCTGCGCTTCTGTCCCTTTTCAAGAGCGGGGCCGAATTCCTTCGAGAGGACGGTCGCGTCGAGCGTCTTTTCCAGTTCAAAGTTGTAAACCTGCTTCGGGTCGAAGATGACCTTCTGTCCTTTGCCCGCATAGGGATTGTCAAGAATGCGGGACAGGTCGATCGTCGCCGCGCGGCCGGTCCTGCCCTCCTTCACGCAGAGCATATCCGAACGCCCGACCAGCTCGTCGATCGTGCGCACACCGAGCTTCGCCATGTACTCTCTGAGTTCCTGCGCGATGAAGCGCATAAAGTTCACGACATACTCCGGCTTGCCGCGGAAACGTTTTCTCAGCTCCGGATTCTGGGTCGCTACGCCGACCGGACAGGTGTCGAGGTTGCAGACGCGCATCATCACACAGCCCATCGTCACCAGCGGAGCCGTCGCGAAGCCAAATTCCTCCGTGCCAAGCATCGCGGCGATCGCCACGTCGCGCCCGCTCATCAGCTTGCCGTCAGTCTCGATGCGCACCTTATTTCTCAGGCCGTTCCGTAGAAGGGTCTGATGTGTCTCAGTAAGTCCCAGCTCCCAGGGCAGGCCTGCGTTGTGAATCGAGCTGGCCGGAGCCGCGCCCGTGCCGCCGTCGTAGCCAGAGATCAGGATGACCTGCGCACCGGCCTTCGCAACGCCTGTCGCGACCGTGCCGACACCCGCCTCGGAGACGAGCTTCACGGAAATCCTCGCCTTCGGGTTCGCGTTCTTTAGATCGTAGATCAGCTGCGCCAGATCCTCGATCGAGTAAATATCATGATGCGGCGGCGGGGAGATCAGGCTCACTCCGGGGGTCGAGAGTCTCGTCTTCGCGATCCACGGATAGACCTTGCCTCCCGGCAGATGGCCGCCCTCGCCGGGCTTCGCGCCCTGCCCCATCTTGATCTGAATCTCCTGCGCGCTCACGAGATAGCGGCTTGTCACGCCGAAGCGGCCGCTCGCCACCTGCTTGATCGCGGAGCACCTATTCAGGCCGTCCGGCCCGATGCTCAGGCGCTCGATGCTCTCGCCGCCCTCACCGGTATTCGACTTGCCGTGCAGCTGGTTCATCGCGATGGCCAGACACTCATGCGCCTCCTGCGAGATCGAGCCGTAGGACATTGCGCCGGTCTTGAAACGCGTCACGATGGAATCCACACTCTCGACCTGCTCGATCGGCACGCCTTTCTTCGGATATTTGAAGTCGAGCAGCTTTCTTAACTGGCCGCGGTTCCCCTCGCCGTCCACCAGATCGGTGTACTGCTTAAAGAGCTCATAATTGCCCTCCCGCGTGGACTGCTGCAGCAGATGAATCGTCCGCGGGTTGTAGAGGTGGTCCTCACCCGAGCTTCTCGACTTGTGCAGTCCCAGGCTGTCGAGCGCCGGGCTGGTCTCAAGTCCGAGCGGATCGAAAGCCGAGGAATGCAGCGCCTCCACCTGCTCACCTATCTCAGCAAGACCGATGCCGCCGATGCGGCTGACCGTATTCGTGAAATATTTGTCGACCACCTCTTTATTGATACCGATTGCCTCGAAAATCTTCGAGCCGAGGTAGGACTGAATCGTCGAGATTCCCATCTTCGACGCGATCTTGACAATACCGCTCAAAACCGCCTGGTTGTAATCGTCCACCGCCGCATAGTAATCCTTATTTAAAAGACCCTTGTCGATCAGCTCGTGGATGCTCTCATGCGCAAGATAGGGATTCACCGCGCAGGCGCCGTAGCCGAGCAGCGTCGCGAAGTGATGCACTTCTCTGGGCTCGCCGGACTCCAGCACGAGCGAGACGCTGGTGCGCTTCTTCGTCCGCACCAAATGCTGCTGCAGCGCCGAGACCGCCAGCAGCGAAGGAATCGCCACATGATTCTCATCCACGCCGCGGTCGGACAGAATCAGGATGTTGACACCATCGCGGTAGGCGCGGTCCGCCTCCACGAACAGCCGGTCGATCGCACGCTCCAGACTTGTATTTTTATAGTATGTAATCGGAAGCACCTCGACCTTGAAGCCGTGCTTCTTCATCGTCTTGATCTTCAAAAGATCCGTATTCGTCAGGATCGGATTGTTGATCTTCAGCACACAGCAGTTCTCCGGCATCTCCTCGAGCAGATTGCCGTCTTTGCCAAGGTACACACTGGTCGCGGTCACGACTTTCTCACGGATCGCGTCGATCGGCGGATTGGTGACCTGCGCGAAGAGCTGCTTAAAATAGTTGAACAGCGGCTGATGATGATCGGACAGCGCCGCCAGCGGCACATCGATACCCATGGCTGCCGTGGCCTCGCCGCCGTTCGCCGCCATGCTGAGAATCGAGGTGCGGATATCCTCATAGCTGTAGCCGAAGGCCTTCTGCAAGCGCATGCGCTCCTCGGGCGTGTGCTCCTCGATGCGCTGATTCGGAATCTTCAGCTCCGAGAGCGTCACCAGGCTGTGATCGAGCCACTCGCCGTAAGGCTGACGGTTCGCATAGCCCTCCTTCAGCTCGTCATCGTCGATGATGCGTCCCTGCTTTGTGTCCACGAGCAGCATCTTGCCCGGATGCAGGCGCTCCTTCATCACGATGTGCGAGGGATCGATGTCGAGCACACCGACCTCCGAGGAGAGGATCAGCTGATCATCCGTCGTCACATAATATCTCGACGGGCGCAGACCGTTGCGGTCGAGCACCGCCCCCATCACGTCGCCATCGGTGAAGACGATCGAGGCCGGACCGTCCCAGGGCTCCATCATCGTCGCGTAATACTGATAGAAATCACGCTTCTTCTGGGACATCGTGCGGTTGTTTGCCCAGGGTTCCGGGATCAGAATCATAACCGCGAGCGCGAGATCCATGCCGCTCATCACGAGGAATTCCAGCGTATTGTCAAACATGGCGGAGTCGGAACCGGAGGCGCTGATTACCGGCAGGATCTTGTGGAACTCGCCCTTCAGATGCTCGGATTCCACGGTTTCCTCGCGGGCCAGCATCTTATCCGCGTTGCCCTTGATCGTATTGATCTCTCCGTTATGAACCAGGAAACGATACGGATGCGCCCGCTCCCAGCTCGGCAGGGTGTTCGTGGAGAAACGGGAGTGAATCACTGCAATCGCGCACTCATAATCCGGATCCTGCAGATCCAGAAAGAAAGAGCGCAGCTGTCCCACCAGGAACATTCCTTTATAAATTACGGTCCTGCTCGAGCAGGACACGACATAAGTGTCGTCATTCGACTGCTCAAACACACGGCGCGCGATATAGAGCTTCCGGTCGAAATCCAGACCACAGGCCACATCCTCCGGCTTCTCAATGAAGGCCTGCATGATGCAGGGCATCTTCTCCAGCGCCTTGCTGCCAAGCACCTTCGGATTCGTATTCACCTGCCGCCAGCCAAGGAAGCGCATGCCCTCCTTCTCGACGATAATCTCAAACATCTTCTTCGCCTGGTTGCACTTGAGCTCGTCCTGTGGCAGGAAGAACATGCCGATGCCGTACTCGCGCTCACCGCCGAGCTCGATCCCGAGTTTTTTGCACTCCTTTGAGAAGAAGCGGTGGGAAATCTGTACGAGCATGCCGACGCCGTCGCCGGTCTTGCCCTCCGCGTCCTTGCCGGCGCGGTGCTCCAGGTTCTCGACAATCTTCAGCGCGTCGTCCACCGTCTTGTGCGTTTTCACGCCCTTGATGTTGACGACCGCGCCGATGCCGCAGTTGTCATGCTCGAAACTCGAGTCGTAGAGTCCCTCGTTCGGACATTCCTTTTTCATCTCTTCGTTCATAAGCTGCACCTTTCCTTGTCTGATCCTGCATTCTTCCGAATGCAGGACTGGCTTTTCAAAATGATCTCCACTATTTTACCTCTATTTTTTCATTTTGTAAATCCCATAATCTTTTATAATTGTCTGATATTCTGATTTTAACATTTTATAATTATTATTTTTCTGATTATTTAGCTCTGTTCCTTTAAATATGTCTTCTCCATTTGTTTAATTCTGGCATTATACACAAGAAAAACCATAAAATTTAAAGGACGAAAATCCGATAAATTTTATGGTTTCTGTAATTGTCAGATATCTTTCTATAAAAACCCGGACGTCGGCTATGCGGGCTGCGCGCCCCTGACGCCCTTATGCGTAGCTGTGAATCCCCGGAATCAGCGTATTGACGCCGATGTAGGTAAAGATCACGCAGACAAAGCCGACCGCCGCGAAGATAGCAGCGCTCTTTCCCTTCCAGCCCTTCGATATCCGCAGGTGCAGATAAATCGCGTAGATAATCCAGGTGATGAGCGACCAGGTCTCCTTCGGATCTCAGGACCAGTAACTGCCCCAGGCGCGCTCCGCCCAGATCGCGCCGGAGATGATCACAAAGGTCAGGAACAGAAAGCCGAGCGACACCGCGCGGTAGCTGATCAGATCCAGTTTCTCCTTCTGCGGGATATGCGTCTCCCAGAAGCTGTTATTTTTCAACTTCTCCCTGATCAGGAACATCAGCGACACCGCAAAGGAGACGCCGAAGGCTCCATAGGAGATGATCGCGGAGGAGACATGAATCGCAAGCCAGTTGCTGCGCAGCGCCGGCATCAGCTCCTTCACCTCACGGCTCTGCATCGCGGCATAGCCGATAATCAGGAAGATCACAGGCGTGACAAATGCTCCCAGCGCGCGAAACTTATATTTCCAGAGGAAAATAAGATAGCACAGGCAGATACCCCAGGCAAAGCTCGTCGCGAACTCATACTGGTTTGTGAGCGGGAGCCGCCCCGCGCCGAGCCCACGCGTCACGAGTGCGACCGTATGCAAAATGAAGGCCACCACCATCAGCTTATCGGCGATCTTCCCCGGCTTCTCATTTTTCAGGGCAAAAAACAGAAAATACAGGGCCATCGCCGCCAGATAGACGACCATGGTAACCGTAAATACGATGTTTTCCAGATTCAGAAACTGTTCAGACGTCATTCTTTTCCTCCAATTCTTCTGCGGTTTCCGCGCTGCCGCGGATTCTCTCCCGGAACTCCTCGCCGCCCTTTACACTGCGACCACCCACACTCCAGCTGCCATCTTCGTTCTCCAGCGCCCAGAGTTCCTCCGTGCGCAGATAAAACGCAAGAATCAGGGCAAGAGCGACGAGCAGGCCCTCGATCGCCGTGAGCCAGGCGAAGGAATCGCGCTTGATCTGCAGCAGCGTATACTGCTGCGGATCCGTAAAGACGATCGTGTAATCATCCAGTGTGATCACCTCGTCGCCGGTCAGCACATTCATGCCGATCACTTCATTATGATAATAGAGCTGATAGAGATAGGCCGGATTATTGAGCCGCGAACTCGCAGTCCCGGGCGAACCGTCCACATCCTCCACATAATCCGGATAAAATGCAGAAAACATCACCGCGACGCTGCCTATATCCTCGATCAGCGTATATTCTCCCGCGCAGAGCAGATCTTCCTGAATCAGCTCCTCATCCTTCCAGATCTGCACCGTCGCCGCCCAGCCGGTGGAATTCTGATAGAAGCGCATCCCGAACAGAGACAGAGGGGAGTTGACGCTCGTCTGGCCGCCGCCGCTCTCGCCGGTCTGCGTATCCGTCACGGTGATCGTCGCAGTATACTGTTCCACCGTGTCGTCATCCCGCAGCGCTACGACAAAGTCGTCGATCGTCACCTCATAGTCTGTCCCCTCGACTGCCTTCGTCTCCCCCGGCACACCGTAGACCGTATACTCCTCCTCGGTTATCTGTCCCAGGCCAAAGCCGAGGATCACGATCAGCATTCCGAAATGGCAGAGCCACGCGCCCCAGATTCCGGCACGATTTCGCACACTATAGCGGAGCTCGCGGCTCTCCTCCGTCTGTATCGTCTTTACACGGCGAAAACCATTCTTCTGAAATAAGGCCTCGGGCTCATGCGTCTGCACCAGCGCCTTTCCATCCCAGCCTGCCAGCGCGTGTTCCGGCGTGAAGCCGCTCCGGAACCTGCGAAGCAGCGCCGGAAAGCGGAGCACATTACAGCCGAGAAGATTCGCGCAGAGGATCAACACCAACACGATGAACCAGACGCTGTGAAACACATCGTCAAGTCCAAACAACAGAACCGCGCCCGCCAGCTGCTGGGAGTAACTCTGTGTATAATATGACATCGTGTAACCCTGTGGTATCACACTGCCGGCCACACATGCCAGCACAAGCAGCAACAACAGGATCAGAGCAAAGCGCATCGAGAAAATAAAATTTCGCAGCTTTTTCATCATTTCCTTCCCAGACACTCGCAAAAGGCTGCCCCCATACTGGCGACAGCCTTTTGTAAAACGTCTATGCCTACATTATTTAAACTTTTCCATCGCCTCGTCGATCAGTTCCTCTGAGGTATCCAGACACCGATTCGCCAAGGTGGAGTTATGAGCGCCCTCGCTGTTCTCCACATAATCAAAATCGAAATACCACTGCGCGCTGCGGTAGAGCGAGCGGATCTCGTCCAGCTCATCCTCCGCGTATTCGCCGGAGGCAACCGCGTCCGCCAGCGTGTCCTTCAGGGTCGAGAGCTTCTCGCCGACCTCCGTCTCACGCGCGGTCACCGCTTCCTGAATCGCTGTGACCTTCTCGACCATATCCGTCTCACCATGGCAGGCTGCGCAGGTCTCAAGAATGGTCTCGCTCTCCAGCGGGCTCACCCAGTTGTGACTCGTGTAGCTGCTTCCGTCATCTGCGGTCGCCTGCTCCATATGGCAATCCGCACAGGTCAGCAGGCTGCTGTGCTTGCTGCCTTCGCCGAGGAAGGTCTCCATCTCCGGATGCTGTGCCTTCAGCATGCCTGTACCGGTACTCTCCTGGGTCCAGTCAGAGAAGCCGATCTCATCGTAATAGGCAAGTATCGCTTCCGGATCCATCGACGCGACATCCTCGTAGGGGACGGACGCCGCCTTCGTCTCGCTGTCGAAATAATACTCGGTATGGCACTGACCGCACACGAGCACCTCCGCGGCGATCGTGTCCGTATCGTCTCCAAGTGCACTGAGCGTATAGTCATGTGTGACAGTCAGCGTCGACACATCATTCTCATGGCAGGTATAGCAGCCCACGCTCTCATTCATCTGCGCGTAGGTCTCCTCAAAATCATAGGAGTAGGCCTCCACGCCCATATCGTTCACAAGCTTCGTGTAATCCGCCGTCTTGCAGGTCAGGCAGTTCGCCAGCGAATGCGGCCGCTCGGTAGCTGCAACATCTTCAAGCGTATAACTGTGGCTACGCGCACTGTTGTAATCCACCGCAAAACCATAGCCCTCGTAAATATTCGTCAGATAGGGAGACTCCTCCAGATAGTCGACCGTATAGCTGTTGCTCTCGTTCTCCCGGTACGACGCGACCTGATTCGGATAGACCGACTCCCACTCATCCGCCGTGATGACGCCGTTCTCATTTGCCGGTTCCGGAATTTCGACCGCCGCCAACGCTTCCCCACTGGCGCCGCTGTATGTAATCTCCGTTGTGATCAGCGCGCCGCAGATGGCGACCGACAGAACCGCTGCAATGATTACTCTGTACTGTGTTTTCATTTGCATTCCCTCTTCATGCATCAGATTTCATATATAAAAAGTGTATCACAGATCGCTGCCAGGGTCAAATAGATTTAATCCTGATTCTGCTCATGTTTTGGATTCTTCGGAAACCAGCCTTTGCGCACGCGTTCCTTTTGCTGCCGCAGCTCCACAATACTCCACAGGCAGGAAAAACCGACGACACCGACGATTGCCGAAATAATCACCTGTTCTATCTGCGTCGAGATCCCGAGGCAGGCAAGTCCCGCCACAAGAAATACCGGCCATATTTTACAGGTAAAATGGTACTCCGCCCAGATGACGACCGGATGAAATATCCCGATCGATAGAAACGAGACCGCTCCAAGCAGGATTCCTTCTATATGTATATCTGCTCCCTTTCTCTTCTTCAGTATACATAACTGGCATGTCCACTCCCGCGGACAGCTCTCCGTCACAACATTTATTTCTCCTCCTGCCGTCGCAGAATATCGAACTGATCCGGAAGCGTATCGAACTTCACAAGCAGCTTCTGCTTCGCGTGCGGCGCGCTCTCCATCTCCGCCCCATTCTCATCGCGGATGCTCAGTACCCGTGTCGCAAGATTTCTTCCGTCCGGCTTCATGATCTCGATCTCCTCGCCGACTGTGAACTTATTCCTCTGCTCAAGATGAAGGAAACCGTCCGTCTCCGGCTCTCCCGCAAGGCCAAGATAACTGTATTCTTTCCTGTAAGTGCTGCTCTCGTAGTCCTGCGCATCCTGATCTGCTCTCCCATAGAAAAAGCCGGTCGTGAACTCCCGGTGCGTACAGCTTCCGATCTCTTTTCGATACCACCCCAAATGCGCCTGATAAAGTTTCAGATCTTCCTTCAGATCATCAAGTGCTTTCCGATAAGCACGCCCAACGGACGCCACATAGAGTGCCGACTTCATCCGTCCCTCGACCTTCAGGCTGTCCACGCCTGCCGCGATAAGATCCGGCAGATGTTCCACCATGCATAAATCCTTTGAACTGAACAGAAAGGTGCCGCGCTCATTTTCGTAGATCGGCATGTACTCGCCCGGTCTCGTCTCCTCCATCACCGCATAATTCCAGCGGCAGGGATGCGCGCAGGAACCACGGTTCGCGTCACGCCCCGCCAGATAATTGCTTAAAAGGCAACGGCCCGAATAGGAAACACACATCGCGCCGTGCACAAAAGTCTCAATCTCAAGATCATCCGGAATCTGTCCGCGAATCTCTCTGATCTCCTCAAGTGAAAGCTCCCGTCCGGTCACCACCCGCGAAGCTCCCCGTTCATGCCAAAAGCGAAAGGTCATATAATTCAGGTTATTCGCCTGTGTGGAAATATGGATCGGAATTTCCGGACAGATCTTTCTGGCAAGCAGAAACATTCCCGGATCTGAAATGATCATCGCATCAGGGTCAATGCCTCTAAGCTCTTCAAAATACTGCTCTGCCCCGCGAATATCCTCATTATGCGCCAGAATATTAGCCGTCACATAGACTTTCACGCCCCGTTCATGTGCAAAGCGGACGCCCTCCGCCATCTCGCCCAGCGTAAAATTTTTGGCCTTTGCACGCAGACCGTAAGCCTCGCCACCGATATAGACGGCATCCGCTCCGAAAACTACGGCGGCTTTCAATACTTCAGGGCTGCCGGCCGGCAGCAGGAGCTCCGGACTCTTAGTCATCATCTGAGTCCTCACTCTCCTCCTCGCCTGCCATCTCGGCCATCATCTCACTCGGAGTCATCGAAGTGTTCAGAATATAACTTCCCGGCTGCAGTTCCCCGTCATACTGAAACACCTTGAGCTGGATACGAAAGACGGAGGCGCTTTCGACCAGGCCCTTTTTCTCCAATATCTCCGCAATGTCACTATCCGTCATACTGCTGTTGATCGTCACGCTGACATCTCGTCCAGGCTCCTCCGCTATCGCCGCATCCGACACCACACGATAGGTAATACTGTAAGCGCTTTCTCCAATTCGGATGATGGCGGCTACAATAAAAAGCAGCAGCGCAACCCGAAACAGGGTCAACGATATCGTGAGTGCCATGCTCGATTGTTTTTTCCTTTGCTTTGACATGCTATCGTCCTTATACTTCCATGATGATCGGGAGGATCATCGGATTTCTCTTTGTCGTCTTCCTGATATAATCGCCCAACGCATCCTTCATAATATTTTTCATCTTACCCCAGTCCGTAATCTTACGATCCAGACAGCGCTCCACCGCCTCATAGACGATGGCACGGGCGTGTTCCATCAAATCCTCTGATTCCCGCACATAGACGAAACCACGGGAGACGATATCCGGCCCGGACAACAGCGTATTGCCCGCGCGATCCAGCGTCATCACAATGATGATGATCCCGTCCTCGGCCAGATGCTGACGGTCATGCAGCACAATCGTCCCGACGTCGCCCACGCCAAGGCCGTCCACGAAAACCGCACCCGTATGAACCTTATCCACAACCTTCGCCGACTCCTCGTCCATCTCGACCACATCGCCGGACTGCAAGACAAAAATATTCTCCTTCGGGATGCCAAGCTGTGCGGCGATCGACGCCTGCGCCTTTAGATGGCGGTATTCCCCATGCACCGGAATCGCGTACTTCGGATGCACGAGCGAATAAATTAGCTTGATCTCCTCCTGACAAGCGTGTCCAGACACATGCGCATCCTGAAAAATGACATTCGCCCCCTTCGCGGAGAGCTCGTTGATCACCTTCGACACCGCCTTCTCATTACCCGGAATTGGATTCGAGCTGAAAATCACCGTGTCACCCGGCATAATATGCACTTTGCGGTGAATATTCTGTGCCATGCGCGACAGCGCAGCCATGGATTCTCCCTGACTGCCGGTCGTGATCAGCACCGTCGACTCCGGCGGGTAATCGTTCAGGCGCTCGATATCGATCAGGGTATTTTCCGGCATATGGATATAGCCAAGTTCCGTCGCCGTCGAGATGACGTTCACCATGCTGCGCCCCTCGATCACGACTTTTTTATTGTATTTGCAGGCAGAATTGACGATCTGCTGCACACGGTCCACATTGGAGGCGAAGGTCGCCACAATGATCCGCGAATTACAATGCTCCGCAAACAGCGCGTCCATCGTGTGCCCCACCGTCTTCTCCGACATTGTGATGCCCGGGCGCTCGGCGTTCGTGCTGTCGCAGAGTAGCGCGAGCACACCCTTCTTCCCGATCTCCGCGAAACGCTGCAGGTCGATACTGTCTCCGTACACCGGCGTGTAATCGACCTTAAAATCCCCGGTATGCACGACAATGCCCGCCGGGGAGTAGATTGCGAGAGCGGACGCATCTGCGATGCTGTGGTTTGTCTTGATAAATTCTACGCGGAACTTACCCAGATTGATAGACTGGCCGTGCTGTACTACCTTCCGTCTCGTCGTGCCCAGCATCCCGTGCTCCTCGAGCTTCCCCTCGATCAGGGCAATCGTCAACCGCGTCGCGTAAACCGGAACATTGATCTCCTTTAAAATATAAGGCAACGCTCCAATGTGATCCTCATGCCCGTGCGTAATAACAAAGCCCTTCACCTTCTCAATATTTTGTTTCAGATAGCTGACATCCGGTATCACCAGATCAATGCCCAGCATGTCGTCCTCCGGAAACGCCAGACCGCAGTCCACCACAACAATACTGTCCTCGAACTCGAAGGCAGTTATATTCATTCCAATCTGCTCAAGTCCGCCGAGCGGAATCATGCGCAGTTTTGAATTATTCAGATTTTTCAAACAATAACCTCCTGTTTTCTTTCTTCCCTACTTCCGAATCTCCACGTCGTCCAGAAGCTGCTCAAAAACGGCCAGCACACCGTTTAATTCTCTTTCGTCCTCTACAATCTCGTAAATACTCTCCGGCTCCTCCGCGGACGCGATATCCTTCAGGATCAGGCACTCCCCATCCTCATCCTCCGAATCCGCTGTCAGCAGATAATTGATACCGGCAATACGGGTCTGCTCCACGACATAGAGCTCCATCGCATCCCCGTCTTTTCCCAGAAATGTCAGTTTTTCCATTCTTTTCCCCTGTTCGCGTCCAGATACCCCTGCAGAATCAGCACAGCTGCAATCTGATCTACATAGGCTTTCCTGTGCTCCCGGCGCACGCCGCTCTCGATAAGTGAGCGCTCCGCCGCCACGGTCGTCAGGCGTTCATCCCACATAACAACAGGCAGACCTGTCCGCTTCTTAAGCATTTCTGCAAATTCTTGCGATTTCTCAGCTCTGTCCCCTATGGTATTATTCATATTTTTGGGGAATCCTACCACGATTCTCTCTACCTGATGTTCCCCGCACAGCGACTCAATCCGTGCCAGCGTCCGGCGAAGCTTGTTCTCCTGAGGCCTCTCGATCGTCTCGATCGGCTGGGCAGTCAGAAGAAGCGCATCGCTCAGAGCGACCCCCACGGTCTTGGAGCCGTAATCCAGACCCATGATCCTCATGTTTTGTCCGAAGCCTTCACTGTCTGCTCCACATATACCCGCAACAGTTCCTCGACGAGCTCGTCCCGTTCCACCTTCATAATCAGGCTCCGGGCTCCCTTGTGGCTGGTGATGTAGGTCGGGTCACCGGACATGATATAGCCCACGATCTGATTCACCGGATCATAGCCTTTCTCGGTCATGGCCTGATAAACCAGCTGCAGGACTTCGCCGACCTTGATCTCCTGGTCGGATTGGATTTTAAAATACTGTGTGTTGTCCAGTTTTTTCATCAATACACGCCCTCAACTGTAGTCTTCTATTAGTTTACTATAATCCGCCCTCAAATTCAACGACTTTTTTCCGACACGCTTCGAGTGAAGCATGGGTGACGCCTAAGTGACGCCCGGCAAAGAGCCGCTACAAGAGGATGCCATAATGTAACAAGGTCTGAGCGGCGACGATATCTCTGCGAGAACCATCGGGAGACGCCGGCACTTAGCGAGCTCGAGCCCAGAGGGCGAAGGGCGAGGTTAGTGTCCGCTGCGTCTCACGCTGAGCGGGAGTGAGTTCCCGCAGAGATATCGTCGCCGCTCAGACCCCAGTACCATGGTTCCGGGGTGAATCCTCTCAGACTGGGGTGCCGAGCAGGGTGTCGCCGGACAGGGCATTGACACGGGCGGTTAGGATCTGATTCACGGAGGCCTGATCGGCGGGGACGGCGACTTTCACATACTCACGGGTATGGCCGACAAGATATGATGCGCCGTCGATCGTGTAGGGTTCCTCGAGCAGTACTTCTACCTCGGTTCCAAGCAGGCGTTCACGGTAGGCACGGCTGTTCTCTTCCGAAAGAGTCAGAAGAATGTCGCTGCGCTGTGCCTTCACGGATGCGGGAATCTGCTCGGGCATGCGATCGGCGCGCGTCCCTTTGCGGCGCGAATAGGGGAAGACGTGTGTTTCGTAAAAACGAATTTCCTTCAGAAAGGCAAGCGTCTCGGCGAACTCTTCGTCGGTCTCTCCGGGAAAGCCGACGATCACGTCGCTTGTCAACGCCGGTTCGGTGAAATAACGGCGCAAGCGCTTCACGCACTGCCGGAAATCTACTGTGTCATATTTACGGTTCATGCGTCGCAGCGTCGCGTCGCAGCCGCTCTGCAGCGACAGATGAAAGTGTGGACAGAGCTTCTCCTGCTCGACCAGCGCGCGGACAAAATCCTCCGTCATAATGCACGGCTCGAGAGACCCAAGACGAATGCGGCAAATGCCATCCATTTCGCCCAGCGCCTCGATCACCGTCAGCAAGCTCTCACCATTCAGGTCGGCGCCATAGGAGTCGAGGTGGATGCCGGTCAGCACCAACTCCTGACAGCCCCCTTCCACCAGACGGCGGGCCTCCGCCAGAATATCCGGCAGGCGGCGGCTGCGCACACGCCCCCGCGTATAGGGAATGATGCAGTAACTGCAGAATTGGTCGCAGCCGTCCTGTATTTTCACAAAAGCTCTCGTATGCTCCCCGGTTCCACTGATGGAAAGTGCTTCATAACTATGTTCCCGACTGAGGTCGCGAACGGAAGCGGCGGCATGTTCTTCCTCCCACGCTTTCAGGATCTCCGGGAGGCGTCCCTTCTCATTGTTGCTGATCAGAATGTCGACCGCCGCGTCCTCAAGAAGCTTCTCCCCCGCGGACTGCACATAGCAGCCCGCTGCCACGACAACGGCCTCCGGATTGCGCCGCTTTGCGCGGTGCAGCATCTGCCGTGATTTTTTATCCGCGATATTCGTCACACTACAGGTGTTGACAATGTAAACGTCCGCGCGCTCGTCAAAGGGCACGATCTCATAGCCATGTGCTGTCATCAGTTCCTGCATGGCTTCCATCTCATAAGCATTTACCTTGCAACCCAGATTGTGGAATGCGGCTGTTTTCATACTCCCTCCGTTTGTTTTTACGTTACAGTTTACATCCACTGCCCCTGCATCGCAGTCTGCCCGGAAATGTGGGGCGCCGATTACAAGCAAGCTTGCCGCAGTAGCTCCACATTTCTGGGCGGCTGTGAATCGTAACGTTCGTTACACACATTTTCATTGACTTTCAGGCGACAAGTAGATATTATTGAACTAACAGTTCAGAGTAGCAGCAATAAGAAAAGGCAGGCGGCGCAAGACGTCCGGGGGACATCTGCTTTGCGCGGAGCGGAGACCTGTGGCCTGCGACTCTGATTGTGACAATTACAACCACCCGAAGGAGGACATGCAATGAAAACGGTACATATTTCTTTGAACTCAATTGATAAAGTAAAGGCATTCGTAAACGAGATCACAAAGTTTGACAATGACTTCGACCTGGTATCTGGACGCTATGTCATCGACGCGAAGTCCATCATGGGTATTTTCAGTCTGGATCTGTCCAAACCAATCGAACTGAACATCCATTCCGAGAACAACGCCGACGAGATTCTTACCGTACTCTCTCCCTACATCGTAGACTGAGCGATTTTCAATTTCCGGGCTGCCGTACTATGTACGGCAGCCCTTTTTACCCTAAAAGTCTCGAACGGCGGCTATGTGGACTCCTCTACCAGACCGTGATCACCTCATCCTCGGCGAGCGCCCGCTCCAACATCTCGTCAATCTTCTCTGACAGCTTCTTCTCGGAGCGGCGGATGACATCTACCCGCGGCTTCGTCACCGGATGCTTTGCCACGAAGGTCGTGCAGCAGTCCTCATAAGGCAGAATCGATATCTCATAAGTGTCAAGCTTCTTCGCCACCTGTACAATGTCTTCCTTATCAAAAGCGATCAGCGGGCGGTACACCGGCAGCGTACAGACATCGTTCGTACACTGAAGGCTCTGCATTGTCTGGCTCGCGACCTGGCCGATGCTCTCGCCGGTGATGAGACCCAGGCAGCCGGACTCGAGCGCCAGCCGCTCCGCAATCCGCATCATGTAGCGGCGCATAATGATCGTCAGTTCGTCGTGTGGACACTGATCATAAATATACATCTGTATTTCCGTAAAATTGATGACATGCAGCCGGATCTGCCCCGTATACGCCGCGATCTTTTTCGCGAGATCCACAACCTTCTGCTTTGCTCGCTCGCTCGTGTAGGGAGGCGCGTGGAAATAGACCGCGTCAATCCCGACGCCGCGTTTTGCAACCATATAGCCGGCCACCGGACTGTCGATCCCGCCCGACAGAAGCAGCATGGCCTGTCCGTTCGTACCAAGAGGCATGCCGCCGGGCCCCGGAATGATCTCTGAGTAGAGATAAATCTTCCCACGAATCTCGATATGCAGCACGACCTCCGGATGATGCACATCCACCGACATCGCCGGGAAGGCCTCCAGAATCCTGCCTCCGAGCTCGGCGCTCAGCTCCATCGACTCCAGCGGAAAGCCCTTGTTCGCACGGCGCGTGTGCACCTTGAAGCTCATGCTCTTATTTCCATAGAGCTCCCGCATATAGGATAGCGCCTCCTCGCAGAGGGGCTCTACGCCCTGATTCGGCACAATCACCACCGGGCAGATCGCCACAATGCCAAAAACCTTCTGAAACGCCTCCACAGCCTCGTCGAAATCAAAGTCTCCCGTGGCCTCCACATAGATGCGCCCCTGCTCCTTCGTCACCTGAAAGCTTCCTTCCGCTTTTTTCAGCGCCGAACGGATACGGTTCATGAGCGCATCCTCGAATACGTGACGATTCTTTCCCTTCAGTCCGATCTCTCCGTATTTTATCAGAAATGCCTGATACATTTCATCTTCCTCCCTATCTGCGCACATAGCGCCGCAGCTGCCCCATGAGCTCTGCCAGAGTCTTGAGACAATAGTCAACCTCCTCCTGCGTCGTGTCAAAGCAGAAACTGAAGCGCAGTGTGCTGCCCGCACGCTCCTTATCCAGTCCCATGCCACTGAGCGTCGGACTGACGGCCTGCTTGTGCGACGAACAGGCCGAACCCGCGGAGGCGTAGATACCGCGCTCCTCGAGCGCGTGCAGCATCACCTCACTGCGCACACCCTGAAAGCTGACGCTCACGATCTGCGGCGCGCTATCGCGGCCTGTCCGCCCGTTGACGAAAGCCCCGTCGATCGCGCCGATTTCTTCCACAAAGCGCTCTTTCAGCGCGTACAGACGCTCCACCTTTTCATCCAGATTCTCATAACACTCGCGGGCGGCCTCCGCCATCCCGGCGATGCCCGGCACATTCTCCGTGCCAGAACGAAGCCCCTTCTGCTGTCCGCCGCCGTAGAGGATCGAGTGAATTTTCACCCGGCTGTCCACGTAGAGCAGGCCGACACCCTTCGGCCCGTGTAGCTTGTGTCCGCTGACCGAAAGAAGGTCGATACCCTCCTTTTTCGGATAAATATGATATTTCCCGTAAGCCTGAATCGCATCCACATGGAACAGTGGTTTTTTCACTTGCTCCTTCAGAATCTTCGCAATCTCGTCGATTGGCTGCACAGCCCCGATCTCATTGTTCACATACATGACAGAGACGAGAATCGTCTCCTCGTCCAGAGCCTCACGCAGTGCAGCGAGAGATACAATACCGTCCCCGTCCACCGGCAGATATGTGACGCGAAAACCTTCTTTTTCGAGATAGTTCATCGTGTTCGTGACGGACGGATGCTCCACCACCGTGGTGATCAGATGATTTCCGACGCGATGGTTCGCCATCGCGGTCCCGATAAGCGCCAGATTGTTCGACTCTGTCCCACCGGACGTAAAATAGATCTCCTTCTCGTCCACCTTCAGATTTTTCGCGAAGAACTGCTTCGCTTCCCGCACATAATGCTCCGCCTCCACGCCCCTTTGATGGAGCGCGGAGGGGTTGCCATAATCCTCCAGCATGACTTTTTGGACCGTCTCCGCCACGCGCCGGGAACAGCGCGTCGTCGCGGAGTTGTCCAGATATGCCTGCATCATTCCCTTTTATACCTCCAGATAAAACATCAGAACTGACAGAATACTGATGGCCGCCGTCTCCGTGCGCAGGATCCGTCTCCCGAGCGTAATCGGGATCGCCCCTGCCTCCACCGCGGCGTCTGCCTCCGCGTGTTCGAAGCCCCCCTCCGGGCCGATAAAGACTCCAACCGACTGTCCTTTTTGAATACCGGAAAGGATTTCCCGCGTGCGCTCCATCGGCGACCTTTCATTCTCATAAGGAAACAACCGCACATCGAGCTTCTGAGCACTTTTCAACGCCTCGGAAAAGCTCTGCACTGCCTCCACCCCCGGAACCAATGACCGTCCCGATTGCTTGGCCGCGCTTCTTGCAATCTCCTGCCAGCGCTCCCGCTTCTTCTGAGCCTTCGCCTCGTCCAGCTTTACGACGCAGCGTGCGGAACTGACCGGCACAATTGCCGAGGCTCCGAGTTCCACCGCCTTCTGAATGATGAGTTCCATCCTGTCGCCCTTCGGCAGACACTGGTAGAGTACCAGCCGCGCAGGAAGCTCCGCCGCGGAAACCTGACGCTCTACAATCGCTGCACGCGCCGTCCCTTTCGCATAGGACTCCACCCTGCAGCGATATTCCACGCCAGAACCATCATTTACGGCAATCTCCTCCCCCACTCTCATGCGGAGGACATTTTTCATATGATTTACGTCGCCGCCCAGAATCTCCACATAAGTATCGTGCACCTGCCCCGGCTCCACAAAAAAATGGTACATGCTCATTCCTTCCGTGCCGTCACCGACACCCACTCGCCCTGCCGGTTTACTTCCAGTACCGTAAGGCCCGCATCTCTGACTGCCTGCGAGACCAGTTCTTCTTTCTCTGCGAGAATACCTGAAGTGACATAGACCGCACCCGGCTTCATCTGCCGCACGACAACCGGCGTCAGAGGGAGCAGTACCTCCGCAAGAATATTCGCCGCTACCATGCCATACTTCTCATAACCGGCCGCGTCCTGCACGGCCCTGTCGTCGATCAGATTTCCGAGCAGCATCTCATAGCTTGTCTCGGGAATCCCGTTGGCCTCCATGTTTTCTTTCACAGCGCTGAGCGCGCAGGGATCGAGATCCGTCAGGAAAGCGTGTCCCGCTCCGAGCTTCAGTGCCGCGATCGAGAGGATGCCACTACCGGTACCGACGTCCAGGAATTCCGCTCCCGGCGTGAGATACTTTCGAATCTGACGGATACAGAGCTGCGTTGTCTCGTGCAGTCCCGTTCCAAAAGCCGTTCCCGGATCAATCTCAATCAACAGCTTTCCCTGATCCTCCGGCTTTAAGACCTCCCAGGAGGGCTTGATCAGAATGTCGTCTACATAAAACTGATGGAAATACTCCTTCCAGTTATTGACCCAGTCCTTGTCCTCAGTCTGAGACGCCTCAATCGTAGCACTGCCCACATCGACACCCCAGCCGCGCAACTCGTCGAGTCCAGCCATCACTTTCGCAAGAATCGCCGCATTGTCCTGCTCCGGCTCCAGATAAAAACTGATCCGCGCGGTTCCATCGTCCTCCCCGGCGTCCGGCAAAATATCTACAAACATCTGCGCCTTCTCGCTCTCGGACAGCGGCACACGATCCTCGATCTCGATTCCCTCAATTCCGGCCTCCATCATCATGCTGCTGACCAGATCCTCCGCTTCCACCGTCGTACTCAGCGTATATTTATTCCATTTCACAGCTGCTGCCCTCCCTGTTCTGTGACTTTACGGCATTTCTGCCCTCGCCCATAATCCACGCGTATGCTCCGTCCAGACCTTCCTCCGAAAAGGCAAAATCCTTCGAGATCTTCTGCTCATCCGGCGTATGCTTCAGCGCGAAAGGCTCCGGCCAGACGATAGCCCGCAGCACCGTCTCCTCATTGCCCTCCGTCTTTCCGACCCAAAAGCGCAGGCCCCGGTCGGAGCCGGTGAAAGCCTCCTTCTTATAAAACGGCAGGTGAAAAAGATCTGTGCGCTCCACCATGGGAATTCCCTCCTATAAGGTCTTGTCCTTCAACGTCACCGTGACCCAGCCGCCGTCATAATTAAATCCAAGCTCCACGCCCACCGGCGTGTAGAAGACGACGCGCGTCGTATCGTCCGTCAGATATGTGAGCAGCTCCTCGTCGGACATCGCGTCAAGATCACTGATTGAGCCATTTTGCGTCTCGCTCTGCGAGCGGAAACGCTGCGCCAGAGTCTCGTCATCTTCCTCTTGCAGGATCTCGCTGTAGGGAATTGTCTCGCCCGAACTCATGTCATAGTTCACGGCAAAGAGCCGGTACAGGGAGGAGCTCGACCCGTAGACCTCATAGTTAAACAGAACGCTCAGAAGCTCCTCATCCATGTAAGTCACATAGCCCGTAACATACACGTAAGCGCCCTCATCTGTATAGGAATCCTCATAGAAAAAGGCAAGCTTCCGAAGCTCATCGTTGATCTTCCCCAGAAGTTCCTCGTCATCTCCCGACAACGTCGGATACTCCACGCTGAAGTAGCCATCGGAGAGCTCATCATCCGGATAAATCGTCTCATAATGCCAGTCCACTGAATAGCTCAGTCCCTGCGCCGTGGAGCTCACAAACTCCTCATAGTAGTCGTCGTCCGCGCTCGGCACATACTCATCATAATCATAGTCGTAGTCATAGCCGTCATCGTACAGGTAGTCGTCATCGCTGCCGCCCCCATAAAAATCAAAAAATCCCTCTGTCAAATCCTCCGTACCGTTGCTGCTGCTCGAAACCGAACGATAAGCAAAGACGGCTCCCAGCACAACAAAGACGATCAGAAGAATGAGCAGAATCAGACAGACCGCCAGCACAATCTTCGCACCGGTAGACATCCCCCTTTTGGGCGGCTCCGTCTCCCTCCAGTCCGCGTCGGACGAATCTCCCCAGCTCACTCTCTTCGCGTATCCGCAGCTCGGACACTTTCCATTCTGCATCAGGGCTCCACATTTGGGGCAGAAGCCATAGTCGTTCCGCTGTTCGTCCATCTTCTCTCCTCCCTCTATTCCTTATCGTCCTCCCAGACGTAAGGCGTAATCTGATAAACGTAATAATTAAGCCAGTTTGTATAAAGCGTGTTTGCATGCGCCCGCCACTGCAGGTTCGGACGGTTATTTTCATCATTATCCGGAAAATAGTTCCGCGGCAGCTGGATATCCAGACCCTTCCCTTTATCACGCTGATACTCTTTTGTCAGCGTCACACGGTCGTACTCCGGATGTCCCATGACGAAAATCTTTCTGCCTTCCTCTGCCATGCAGAGGAAAACGCCTGCCTCCTCCGACTCCGCCATAATTTTCAGCTCCGGAGTCGCTGCAATCGCATCCCGCGAAACCGTCGTGTGCCGGGAATGCGGCGCAAGGAAATAATCATCAAAACCGCGTACAAGCGGCTCCTTCCGATTCAGAACCCTGTGCCAGTAAAGCCCGAACAGTTTCTGCGGCAGCATCACCTTTTCCAACCCGTAATAATAATAGAGCGCCGCCTGAGCGCCCCAGCATATATAGAGTGTAGAGGTCACATGAGACTCACACCAGGCAAAGATCTCACGCAGCTCCGTCCAGTAGTCTACCTCCTCAAACTCCATCTGCTCCACCGGCGCGCCGGTGATGATTAATCCATCAAAACGTTTCTTGCGCACTTCCTCAAAGGTCTGATAGAACTTGTTCAGATGGCTTTTATCCGTATTTTTCGATTCATGGTTCGTAACCGTGATAAATGTCACATCCACCTGAAGCGGCGTATTGGAAAAGCTGCGCAACAACTGCAGCTCCGTATCCTCTTTCAACGGCATGAGATTTAGAATGCCGACCTTCAGCGGCCGGATCTCCTGACTCAGCGCCCGGCTTTCATCCATGACAAAGATATTCTCTTTTTCAAGTATTTCTTTGGCAGGCAGGTCATTCTGAATTCTAATTGGCATCTTTTATCCCTCATTCTCTCGTCAAGATTTCTAACTGTTATTAAAAAATTTTCCGTAATCCCTATCATGCCATAAAATATTCGTTTAGGCAAGCAGGACTTTCGCCTGCGCTTGCGATTCTCAGCCCTCCACCTCCATGCGCACTCGTCGCGCTAACAGCAGATCATACCACCCCGACCGCCCATGCAGCAGAGGTTGCAGATCATGTTCGCGATACAGAGCTTACAGCAGATGTCATTTCCCATAAACGTCATGCCGCCATAGGGCCTGCTCATCTCATCGTACCAGCTGCCACCACCCTGCAGCTGCTGCAGCAGACTCTGGTACTCCATGCAGTTCGGCTCCATCTCGACCGCCTTTTTCGCATGTTCCAGCGCCACCACATTGTTTCCAAGGCGATTGTTCGCAATCGCGCTGAGATAATACCACTGTGCATTCCGGCTCTTCATACCGGCCAGTACGTTCAGCGCTTCATTGTAGCGCCCTCCCCGGATATAGTTCGCCGCTGCATTCAGATAGCTGTCATCGCCGTTCTGTCCCGTGCGGCTCTGACTCTGCCCATAACGGCCATAGCCGCCGTAAGCGCCGCGGCTCCCGAAGTCTCCGTAACCACCGTAGCTGTTCGTACTGCCATAGCCGCTGTAACCCTGTTCCTTCTCCTTCATGATCTGGTCGTAGGCGGCCTGTACTTCCTTGAACTTCTCCTCCGCCTGCGCCTTATTCGGATTATTGATATTCGCGTCCGGATGATATTTCCGGCTTAAGGTCCGATATGCCTTCTTTACTTCCTCGTCCGACGCCCCTCGCTCCAGGCCCAACACTTTATATGGATCTGACATCATGATTCTTTCTGTGATTCCTTTCTGCTGCAGCGGATCTGACCATATCTGGTCCAGACGCCGGCGTATAAAATATTCTGCAGTATTTCCGCATCCTCCAGAATCGGAAGCTGCTCAAAGGCTCTGGAGGTCTCCGCCATCATCATCTTCAGGATCTCCTGCGCGTCCTCCTCAAACGTATCCTTTCGGTACAAGTCTGCCAGAGGATTGTATCGCCCGTGTTTCAGATCATCCTCGATATCCTCATAGGCGTCCATCAGATAGATAAATTTTCCAAAATAAAAACCCATCCGCCGGAGTGTCTGTTTCCACTCGTCGTCCCGGTATACAAACAGCTCCGCCATGATCTCGCCAAAATGTCCCGCGGTCCGGTCAACATCGCAGACACCCTCCCTTTCCATACGGGACAGCGCATCAAGTTCCCCCTGCACGAGCTCCGCCTTCTCAGGATACAGTCTACGAATCTTTTTCATCTTCGGTCGCAACGCCTGCGCGAACAGCCAGCGGCTCAGCTTCCGCTCGTCGTGCCAATCGTCCAGACATTTATACCAGGTGAGCATGACATTCATATCTGCCGCATAGTTGAAATAGGGATTTTCCCGATAGTGGTGCACTTGCATCGGATGCGCCAGGCAGCGTCCGCTTCCGCTACGTGTCTGCGGCTCGTACAGCCCCGTCAACAATAAGGCAATGAAGGTCATATCATAGCTCAGCGTCATCTGCCCGATTCTGCCGTGCCTCTTTTTCAGGCTGCGGCAGAGTCCGCAGTAGCTGGCACGATAAGTCTCATACTCCCGAACCTTCAGTTCCGACTGATGCACTGTGATATAACCGAACATAGACTAGCTCCTCCTCTGGAACTCACAGTGGCATTTCGGGCAGCGCACCATAATCTTCCCTTTTCCCTTTGGAATACGGATCTTCTGTCCACACCTCGGACATTTGTAAATACGGTGGTACTTGCGTTCTTCATGAAGTTTACGGCTTTGGCCGAATCGATATCGAATTCCCGCCGTCGCATCCAGAAACTTCTGGTTTTCGCGGTAACGCGCCTGATAATTTCTCGAGAAAAGCCGAAATAGCGCCCAGATCAACATTGCATACTCCAGAATCGCCAGAAAATTATTCTTCACAAGCAGATTGACGACCAGAAGTACCAGCGCTGTAATCAGCTGGAAGCGATAGAGTTCATCCGCCCCGTTCGCGCCATACCTTCCCTGCATAAAGCGATAAAATCTTTCTCTCATCAGGAACACCTCTTTACTTTTTATTATCAGGAAACGATATATCGTTTCCTGCAGTGCAAACCACAGGCCGCGCAGGCAACTTTTCCTCATACGGTCGTGTGCATCATACTATTTGTACACTCATTTTATAAAGCCATTTTAAACGTGCGTTGTGAAAATATCATGAAAATTTCATGAAATCCCGAGAAATGCCCTAATTTGCTCCACTTTCTGCAGTGCATCCCTGTAGCCAAGCTGATATACCTCCTGCACCTTATCCGGCCTGCGCTCCATCCTACCGATGCCCGGGTCGCGGCTCGGACGCACAGCAAGGATCTCACCGGCCGCTTCCAGACTCTCGATTTCGTCCATCGTCTCATTGTAAATCAGATATCGCTGCTCCAGCGCACGGACAAAGGCCGGATATTTCCGATACAGCACGCGTCCAATTCCCGCGCCGGAGGGCTTCTTGCGATAACCTGCAGGTCTGGTCAGGACAACAACGCAGCGCTCATAACCCATATCCCGGAAGGCGGTGATCGGAACGCTGTCCGATACACCTCCATCGAGCAGCTTGTAGCCTCCCACCTCAACGATCTGAGAGACCAATGGCATCGAGGCAGAGGCTCGCATATAGTCGATCGCGTCCTCCCGGCGATCCAACAGAATATATTCCGGCTCCCCGGTCTCCACATTACTGCATGTCACATAGAAGTCAGTCGGTGAAACCAGAAATGCCTCCCAGTCAAAAATATCCAGTTTTTCCGGTATCTCATGATAGCAGAATTCGGTCTCCACCAGATTTCCGGTCTTCAAAAAAGAGCGAAAGCTCATAAAGCGCGGATCTCGCATGTATTTCATATAATAGCGAATGCTCCTGCCATGCTGTCCGGAGACGTAGGAACATCCGTGCAGCGCTCCCGCGGACACCCCGATGACGCCGTCCACGTGAATCTCCTGCTCCATAAATGCGTCCAGCACGCCAGCCGTATAAATGCCGCGCATCGCGCCGCCCTCCAGCACCAGCCCTGTCTTCATGCTGCCCTCCTTAAAAAAACAGGCGGGATGTCCCGCCTGTCTCCTCCAAACGAAATCACAGGATCTCTTTGATCCAGCCCTCCGGCGCTTCGATATGGCCCATCTGGATGCCGGTCAGCGTGTCATAGAGCTTCTTTGTGATCGGCCCCATCTCTTCCATGCCGCTCGGCAGGCAGATCTCCTTGTCATGGTCCACAATCTTCCCAACCGGAGAGATCACCGCCGCGGTGCCGCACAGGCCGCACTCCGCGAAGTCTTTCAGCTCGTCCAGACGCACCGGACGCTGTTCAACCTCCAGTCCTAAATACTTCTCCGCCACGACCATCAGGGAGCGGCGGGTCACGCTCGGCAGAATGCTGTTCGACTGCGGCGTCACTACCTTATTATCCTTCGTCACAAACAGGAAATTCGCTCCGCCGGTCTCCTCGACATAGGTACGGGTACCCGGATCGAGATACATATTCTCATCAAAGCCTTTGTTGTGCGCGTCCACAATATTGTGCAGGCTCATCGCGTAATTCAGGCCGGCCTTGATATCGCCGGTGCCGTGCGGTGCCGCGCGGTCGACATCCGACACACGGATCGTAATCGGCTTCGCGCCGCCCTTAAAGTAAGGACCTACCGGCGTCGTAAAAATGCGGAACTGATACTCGTTCGCCGGCTTCACACCGATGATGGAATCATACCCGAACATAAACGGGCGGATATACAGCGTCGCACCGCTGCCATAGGGCGGTACATAAGCGGCATTCGCCCTCACGGTCTCCACAACAGCCTCCACGAAGCGATCTTCCGGGAACGGCGGCATCTCCAGTCTCCGCGCGGAATCAGCCATGCGCTTTGCGTTGAGATCCGGGCGGAAGGTCACGATTCTTCCATCCTCAGTCGTGTATGCCTTGATTCCCTCAAACACAGTCTGCGCGTACTGCAGCACGCAGGCACACTCACTCATCGTAATATTCGGATCATCGACAAGCGCGCCCTCATCCCATGCGCCATTCTTGTACCAGGACACATAACGTTTATCCGTCTGCACATAAGCAAAGCCGAGATTGCCCCAGTCAATGTTCTTCTTTTCCATCTTTTTCTACTTCCTTTCGCTCGTATGTGGATACCCGTTTACGGGATTCATTTCCATTATGATACGCTTTTCCGATTCTGGTGTCAAGCGTCAGGAAACGCAACGATTCAGAGCAACAGGCCACAGACCGCCTTCTTCGAAGGCTATATGCCGCTTACGCGTCATATGTCTGAGGCTTGATGGGCGTTCCGCCCATCCCGAAATGAAAACACAGCCTTAAGCAGGTAAACCTGCAAAGTCTGGTCTCCACTTCGCTCCGGTCCGTGCTAAACGGACGTCCCCCGGACGTCCAGCACCTTTCCATTTCGATGCCGCTCTGAACTGTTACGAAAAATCACGACTGCGCAGCCGCAGCAGCACATTCCGATTTCTCCAGATCATGTAAAGGAGCACCGCGAGCAGCAGATAACGGATCCAAACCCAGCGGTAAATCATCGGAAAAACAATCGCAGATGCGACGACCAGCGTGGAATTCACCGCAATACGATCCTTTCGATATATACTTTCGCCCAGAATCCTTGGCAGGAAGATATAAGTTCCGATATACTGGATAAAATAACTCGCCAAAGTCGTATAACCCGCTGCCAGATAGCCGAAGCGGGGGATAAGCAGGAGGTTCAATATAATATTTAAAATAGAAGTAAACACGCCAACATAGGTGACATACTTCTGCTTTTTCTTGGCTATAATCGGAATCGAGAAAATGCTGTATCCCGTGTTAAAAAAGGTTCCTCCAATGATCGCCGGAACCGCGTACATGCCGTCACCATAACTCGATGGGGCCAGAAAACGGATCACCTCCGGTGCCAGCGCCATGACGGTAACACACACAATCCCATAAAATGTCTGCAACGGCAACAGAATGTCCGACAGGCTGTCCATGTGATCATCATAACAGCGTTTATAGACAATCGGTGTCATGGCGGAATTGATGGAAGTCCATACGATGCCCACAATGGCCGCCGCTGTGTATGCAATACTGTAGATACCGGCAGCGGAATCCCCTTCCATATAAGAAATCATGATCCGATCGCAGCAGTTCAAGATAAACGCGGAGATCATATAAGGAAACAACGGCAGATTAAAGGTAAACGTGTACTTCCAGTACTGAAAATCAATCCTCTTATTACTCCGGAACCATTCCAGAAGATAACAGCAGATTCCTAATATCACCGTCACAAGCTGCGCGCCGATAATTCGCGCCTCCACCTTGTAACCCGGGAACAGAAAAATCCCACTCAGCGCAAAGATCGGCGAACCGATCATCACAAAAATCGCATAGACACAGGCCGCCTTATAACGATAATGGAACCTCTGCTGCGTCTTCCAGAACTCGAAGGCCGGTTCAAACAGGAAACAGAGAAACATAAAACAGAGTAGAATATCCGACACCTGCAGGAAGTGAAAGACGTGATGATTGACAAACCACACAACCAGAAAGGTCACGCAGGTCATAAAGTTGGAGAAAAGAAGCATCGACCAGGTCATATTCTCCCGGTCATTCTTATACTCCAGATAGCCGTTATTGTAGACATTATCATAGACGCCGAACATGGCGAACATTCCCATGATCTCGACCCAGGAGGTATATACCGAAACCTTTCCGTAATCCGCTGTCGAAAGGACTCTCGTAAAGATAGGTGCGGTCAGAAAAGAGACTCCCTTTTGCATGAAATTGACCACCATATAAGCGATCGATGCTTTGAGAGCCAGAGGAGCGTTCACAATGTATTCTCTTACTTTTCTGAAATTCACCTTTAAAAAATTCATCGGTCTTATGATAAGCTTTCGCCATGCCGGTGTCAAGAAGGTTTCGGGAAACTGACCCGCCGCCGGAGCGTAGCCGCCCAGGTCGGTATCCTGCCTCAGACTCGCTCTCGCTCAGTGTGAGACGCAACGGTACTAAGCTCAGCCTTCGCCTGAAGGCTCGACTTCGCTAAGTGCCGGCGTCTCACAATGGTCTGAAGCAGGATACCGACCTGGGCGGCTACGCTTCAAGACTGTGGCCAGAGTTCCTGCGGGTACCGTCCGGCGTCCTTCAACGCCTGCAGCGCGGCCACGACGACCGGCTTGTCCTCCTTGTAGGTGACCCCATGCCAGCGGTCATGAGACTGCAGAACGCTCACTTCCGCCCTGCCCTCGCGGATCAGCTCGTCCACGACAAACGGAAGGAAATACTCGCATTTCAGCGGATTTTCCTTAAGTCCCCTGTCCAGAAATGCCGGGAAGCGTTCCTTCAGCTCGCGCAGAATACCGGGCATAAAACCCCAGAGATTCATCGAGACCGGTGCGTCCTCCGGCAGCGCATGCCAGCTTATCCCCTCGTCCTCCGTGTAAGCGGGGCCTTCCGGACGTTTCTCGATATGCGTACGCTCCGTGATCGCAAGAAGCTTCCCCTCCCCGCTGGTCTTACAGACGCCGCGCGCCACATGCCCGTGCTCCGTCAGTGTATTCTTCAGGAGATAGCCGACCATCGCATACTGGTATTTCTCTCCATCCTCATGACTCACAAGGAAATCATGGATGAGGTGAAAGGCCTCCTGCCCATAGTAGTCGTCGGCGTTGATGACCGCAAATGGTTCATCCACCACGTCGATGCACGAGAGCACCGCGTGCCCGGTGCCCCAGGGCTTCACGCGTCCCTCCGGCGCTGCATATCCTTCCGGCAGATTATGAAGATCCTGAAAGACATATTCAACCGGAACCTGCCGCGCCATGCGATCCCCGATGCTCGCGCGGAAATCCGCCTCATTCTCCTTCTTGATAATAAAGACGACCTTGCCAAAGCCCGCCTGCACAGCGTCGCAGATCGAAAAATCCATGATGATATGCCCCTGCGGGTCGACCGGATCGATCTGCTTGAGGCCGCCGTAGCGGCTGCCCATTCCGGCGGCCATGATAACCAGTGTCGGTTGCTTCATATTCTATGTACCTCCTGCTGTTTCTATCAGCATACCCTTATTCCGGGGGTTTAGCAAGCCATTTTTGCCCTTAATCCGGAAGCCTCCTAATCCCGCAAAAAGGAGCCGGCGAAAAGCCGCCGACTCCTTCCTTTGCATCAATTTTAACCTGAATTACTCCGCCTTGTCCGCGCCATAGAGCGTCTTCAGCTTGTTCAGGTATGCGTAGCGCGCCTTCGCCTCGCTCTCGTTCTTCGCGAAGAGCTTCGCCGCACGCTCCGGATTCGCACGCTTCAGAGCGTTGTAGCGGACCTCGCCATCCAGGAACTCCTGATAATCTCCGGTCGGTTCCTTGGAATCCAGGGTGAAGGCGTCCTTGCCCTCTGCCGCGAGCGCCGGATTGTAGCGGAAGCAGTGCCAGTAGCCTGCCTCGACCGCCAGCTTCTCCTCGGTCTGCGCCTTGCTCATGCCCTTCTTGATACCGTGGTTGATGCACGGAGCGTAAGCGATGATGAGCGACGGTCCCGGATAAGCCTCGGCCTCCGCAATCGCCTTCACGCACTGGTTGTAGTTCGCGCCCATGGAAATCTGCGCAACATATACGTAGCCATAGCTCATCGCGATGGAAGCAAGATCCTTCTTCTTGGTCTCCTTGCCGCCCGCAGCGAACTGCGCGATCGCGCCGGTCGGGGTAGCCTTGGAGGACTGTCCGCCGGTATTGGAATATACCTCGGTATCGAAGACCATCACGTTGATGTCCTTGCCGGAAGCAATCACATGGTCCATGCCGCCGAAGCCGATGTCGTAGCCCCAGCCGTCGCCGCCGAAGATCCACTGCGACTTCTTCGCGAGGAAGTCCTTATTCTTCAGGATCTCCTGGCACTCGTCACAGCCGCAGGCCTTGCAGGCCGCAATGAGTTTGTCCGTCGCAGTGCCGTTCGTCGCGCCAACACTGAAGGTATCGAGCCACTCCTGAGCGGCAGCCTTCACATCCGCGCCGCAGCAGTCACAGTCGATCGCCGCCTGAACCTTCGTCTTCAGGCCGTCACGGATCGCGTTCTGCGCGAGCAGCATACCATAACCAAACTCTGCCGCATCCTCAAACAGGGAATTGGACCACGCCGGTCCCCTGCCCGCCTGGTTCACCGTGTAAGGCGTAGACGGTGAGGAGTTGCCCCAGATCGAGGAGCAGCCGGTCGCGTTCGCGATATACATATGATCGCCGAAGAGCTGGGTGATCAGCTTCGCGTAAGGAGTCTCGCCGCAGCCCGCGCAGGCGCCCGAGAACTCGAGCAGCGGGGTCTTAAACTGCGAACCCTTGACCGTCGTCTCTTTGAATTTCGCAATGACATCCGCCTTCTCAGGCAGCTTCACCGCATAGTCGAAGCCCTTCTGCAGGTCGAGATTCGCCTCGAGGCCTTCCATCGTGAGAGCCTTCGCACCCTTCTTGCCCGGGCAGACATTCGCGCAGGAGCCGCAGCCCGTGCAGTCCAGAGCGGACATCACGATCGCGAACTTCTTGTCCGGCATACCGGTCATCGGAAGCATCTTCATGCCCTCCGGAGCCGCAGTCGCCTCTTCCTCGGTCATCGCGACCGGACGGATTACCGCGTGCGGGCAGACAAAGGCGCACTGTGCGCACTGGATGCAGTTGTCCGGGTTCCACACCGGAACGTTAACCGCGATGCCGCGCTTCTCGTAAGCGGAAGCTCCGGACGGGGTCGTGCCGTCCACATAAGCCTTGAACGCAGACACCGGAAGGGTATTGCCCTCCTGGGCGTTGACCTTCGCCTGAATCGTGTTGACGAACTCGACGACGTCCTCTCTGCCCTCGGTGGCGACGGTGACATTGAGTCCCTCGTCAGCCGCACTCTTCCAGCTCTCCGGAACCTTGATCTCGACAACTTTCTGTGCGCCGGCATCGATCGCAGCCCAGTTCTTCTGCACGACATCGTCGCCCTTGCGGCCATATGTAGCCTTCGCGGCAGCCTTCATCAGATCAATCGCCTGATCCTCCGGGATGATGCCGGTCAGCTTGAAGAAAGCGGACTGCAGGATCGTGTTGATTCTCGTCGGTCCCATGCCGGTCTCGATACCAATCTTCACACCGTCGATCGTGTAGAACTTGATATTATGATTTGCAATAAATGCCTTCACCTGTCCCGGAAGGTGGGTCTCCAGGCCTTCCATATCCCACGGGCAGTTCAGAAGGAAGGTACCGCCGTCGACCAGCTCCTGCACCATGTTGTACTTACGCACATAGGATGGATTGTGGCAGGCCACGAAATCTGCCTTATGGATCAGGTAGGTGGACTTGATCGGCTTCTTGCCGAAGCGCAGATGGGACATCGTCACACCGCCGGATTTCTTGGAATCATAGTCAAAATACGCCTGCGCATACATATCGGTGTTGTCGCCGATGATCTTGATGGAGTTCTTGTTCGCACCGACCGTGCCGTCCGCGCCAAGGCCCCAGAACTTGCAGTTCGTCGTGCCTTCCGGCGTTGTCACCAACGGAGCGCCGGTCTCGAGTGAAAGATTCGTCACATCGTCAACGATGCCGATCGTGAATCTCTTCTTCTCCGTATTCTTGTAAACGGCCACGATCTGCGCCGGAGTCGTATCCTTGGAACCAAGGCCATAGCGTCCGGTATAGATCGGGGTATCATTGAACTTCGTTCCCTTGAGGGCAGCCACAACGTCGAGATACAGCGGCTCGCCAAGAGATCCCGGCTCCTTCGTTCTGTCAAGAACACTGATCTGCTTTACCGTCTCCGGGATCGCATCCACGAGAGCCTTCGGGCAGAACGGTCTGTAGAGACGCACCTTCACAACGCCGACCTTCTCGCCGGAAGCCATCAGGTAGTCGATCGTCTCCTCAATCGTGTCACAGACGGAACCCATCGCGATGATGACCTTCTCTGCATCCGCAGCTCCGTAGTAGTTGAAGAGCTTATAATCAGTGCCGATCTTCGCGTTGACCTTGTCCATATACTCCTGCACGATCGCGGGCATCGCATCGTAGTAGAGGTTGCAGGCCTCACGTGCCTGGAAGAAGATATCCGGGTTCTGCGCGGAACCTCTCTGGCAGGGATGATTCGGATTCAGGGTATTCTTGCGGAACGCGTCAATGGCGTCCATGTCCACCATGTCCTTCAGATCCTCATAATCCCAGGTCTCAATCTTCTGAATCTCGTGGGAGGTGCGGAATCCGTCGAAGAAGTTGATGAACGGAATCTTGCCCTTGATCGCGGAGCAGTGCGCGACAGGCGTCAGGTCCATAACCTCCTGTACGCTGGACTCGCAGAGCATCGCAGCACCGGTCTGGCGACATGCGTAGACATCGGAGTGATCTCCGAAAATCGACAACGCATGGCTCGCAAGCGCACGGGCGGATACGTTGAAGACGCCCGGGAGTCCCTCGCCGGCTACCTTGTACAGGTTCGGAATCATGAGCAGCAGACCCTGGGAAGCAGTGAAGGTCGTCGTCAGAGCGCCCGCTGCAAGAGAGCCGTGCACAGCGCCCGCCGCACCGGCCTCGGACTGCATCTCGGTAATCTGCACTGTCTGCCCGAAGATGTTCTTCCGCCCCTGCGTCGCCCACTCGTCAGCAGCCTCCGCCATCACGGATGACGGGGTGATCGGATAGATCGCCGCTACATCCGAGTACGCATAAGACACGTGCGCGGCTGCATGGTTTCCATCCATGGTTTTCATTTTTCTGGCCATTTTCTTGTTCCTCCTTGTTTGAATCAAACAAATCTTATCATACGAAAACATTCTACCACAATCAAGATTGCTTGTCTATTTTGATTTAAATTTTTTAGCCCAAAATCGCCTTGTCATTCGCGAATTCTTTTCCGCTGACCTGCTCGAAGCGGCTCAGCAGATCCTTGACACTTAAGCCTTTCTTTTCTTCGCCACGGATGTCGAGAATAATCTCCCCTTCCATCATCATGATCAACCTGTTTCCATGAGCAATCGCGTCGCGCATATTGTGCGTAATCATCAATGTTGTCAGGTGGTCTCGATTCACAATCATCTCCGTCGTCTCGAGCACCTTGGCCGCCGTCTTCGGATCGAGCGCCGCCGTGTGCTCATCGAGCAGCAGAAGCTTCGGCTTGCGCAGCGTCGCCATCAGAAGGGTCAGCGCCTGACGCTGTCCGCCCGAGAGCAGTCCGACCTTCGAGGTCATCCGGTCCTCAAGTCCGAGTCCAAGCCCCGCGAGCAGCTCGCGATAAGCCTCGCGTTCGCTTCCCTTAATACCCTGCCGCAGCGTGCGCTTCTGTCCGCGCCGCAGCGCCAGCGCCAGGTTTTCCTCAATATTCATCGCCGCCGCCGTGCCGGTCATCGGATCCTGGAACACACGCCCCAGATAGGAGGCCCGCTTGTACTCCGGCAGCTTTGTCACATCCTGCCCGTCGATCAGGATCTGCCCCTCGTCAACCGGCCACACGCCCGCGATCGCGTTCAGCATTGTGGACTTGCCGGCGCCGTTCCCGCCGATCACAGTCACAAACTCACCGTCTTCAATTGTCAGACTCACGTCAATCAGCGCCTGCTTTTCATTGACGGTTCCCGGATTAAAGGTTTTGGAAATATTTTTAAGCTCCAGCATCAGCGGTTTCCTCCCTTCTTAACCGGTTTTGAAAAGTATTTTCCCTGCCAGTACGGGATCGCCAGGAAGAAGGCCACGACCAGCGCCGACAGAAGCTTCAGGAGATCGGTGTCAATGCCGAGCCAGATCACGACCTGCAGCACCAGATAGTAGATGATCGAGCCGAAGGCCACCGACAGCAGCGTCAGGGCGAAATTATGGAAAATTCTCCCGAAGACCGCCTCGCCGATGATGACGGCCGCCAGGCCGATCACGATCGCGCCGCGCCCCATATTGATGTCGGCAAAGCCCTGATACTGCCCGAGCAGCGCGCCGGAGAGCGCCACCAGACCGTTCGAGATCATCAGGCCGAGCACGCGGTTGAAATTCGTGTTGATACCCTGCGCCCGCGCCATACTGCCGTTGCAGCCGGTCGCGCGCAGCGAGCAGCCGAGCTCCGTCCCGAAAAACCAGTACAGAATCGCGATCAGGATCACAATGATCACTGCCACGATCAGAATTGTATTTTTATAGAAAGCCACACCCTTGACATAACGAAGGGAGACCAGCAGATCATACTTGTCCACATTGATCGCCTGATTGGACTTTCCCATAATTTTCAGATTAATAGAATATAACCCGAGCTGGGTCAGAATGCCGGACAGAATCGCCGGAATCCCCATAAAAGTGTGAAACAGCCCTGTCGCCATGCCGGTCAGCATTCCGGCCAGCGTCACACAGAGCAGTGCGATCCAGACATTATACCCCGCCTGCATCATCATAATACAGACCGCGCCGCCCGTACAGAGCGAGCCGTCCACGGTCAGATCCGCAATATCCAGGACACGGTAGGTGATATAGACGCCGATGGCCATGATCCCCCAAATCAGTCCCTGCGCCGCCGCGCCCGGCAGAGCGTTTATCAAGCTTGCAATATTCATATTCCTACCTTCCCCTGTTTATCCTTGCAAAGTCTTTGAAAACGAGCAGCGAGAGAGAAAAATCCCTTCTCGCTGCCGCCTTTGGTCTTATGTTTTATTCAAATATGATGAACCTTACTCTTCCGTCGCGATCGCTACATAATCGTCCGGAACCGTGATACCAAGATCCTCGCAGATCTCGGCGTTGTACTCCTTCGTGACGTTCGGAGCATACTCGATCGCCATCGTGGAGATATCCTCCTCGCCGGTCAGGATACGCGCAGCCATCTCGCCGGTGGTGTAACCGAGGTCATAGTAGCTGATGGAAAGCGTCGCGACGCCGCAGCCCTCGCAGATGCCCTCCTCGCCCGCGATAACCGGAACGCCGGCCGGGCGGCAGATGTTGTCGATGATCTCGGTATTCGAGGCCGCGGTGTTGTCCGTCGGAACGTAGATCACATCGCTCGCGTCAGCGGCGCTCTGCACCACGGTCGCGATGTCGTTGGAATCCGAGAAGCTGTACTGCGTGCAGGTGTAGCCGAGAGCCTCGAGCTCTACCTGAATATTGTCCACCTGATACTGGGAGTTCGCCTCAGCGCTGCAGTATACAAGGCCTACCGTCTCCGCATCCGGGAAGAGCTCTGCGAGCATCGCCGCCTGCTCCGTGAGCGGAGCCAGATCGGACGTGCCGGAGATGTTTCCGCCTACCGTGCCGTCGAAGCTGTCAAGCTCCAGCGCGGTCGCGTAGTCCGTGATGGACGTGCCGAGAATCGGAATCGTGTCGGTGCCGGCCTGCGCAGCCTGAAGAACCGCCGTCGCATTGGCAAGGATCAGGTCAACATCAGCAGATACAAAGCTGTTGATGATCGTCGAGCAGGTATTGGAATCGCCCTGCGCGTTCTGCTCGTCAAAGGTCACTGCATCGCCAAACGCCTCGGTCAGCGCATCCTTGAAGCCCTGCGTCGCCGCGTCCAGCGCATCGTGCTGTACCAGCTGGCAGATGCCGACCGTGTAAGTCTCGGTCGCCGCGTCTGCAGTTTCCTCAGCCTCCTCGGCTTCCGCCTCAGCTTCCTCGGCCTCTTCGGTTTCCTCCTCAGCGGTCTCTTCCGTCGTGTCGGACGACGTAGAAGAACTGCTGCTTCCGCATGCGGCAAGGCTGAAAGCCATCGTCGCACAGAGAAGGATTGCTAACATCTTTTTCATAATTTTTTCCTCCATGTTTCTTAAATGTATTTTTGCTCTCCATAACCGCAGGCTACAGACATACGTCTGTGGCTTGATGGGCATTCCGCCCATCCCAAATGAAAAATACAGGCTTTTTCATTTGCTGCTGCTCTGAATTGCTGCCAAAATTATAAGGCTTTAACGCGCAAAAGTCAACTACTGTTGCAAAAGCCTCCGGCCCATCAGCACACCCATCGCCGAAGCCATCATCAGCCCCCTCGTCCAGCCCGAGGAGTCGCCCAGACAATGCAGGCCTTTGATGTTCGTATTGAGATCCGCATCCATCTTTACTTTATTAGAATAGAACTTCAGTTCCGGGCTGTACAGCAGCGTCTCCGCGCTCGCGAAGCCGGGCACCACCTCGTCCAGCATACGGATGAACTCGATGATATTCGTCATCGCCCGGTAGGGCATGGCCGCCGTGATATCCCCGGCCACCGCGTCCTTTAGCGTCGGCTTCACATTGGAGCGCGCAAGCTCCTTCTGCCAGGTGCGCTTACCGTCCAGAATGTCCCCATAGCGCTGCACCAGAATATGACCCGCGCCGAGCATATTGGTCAGCTCACCGACCTTCTGCGCGTAGGCGATCGGCTGGTTGAAGGGCTCGGTGAAATTGTGGCTCACCAGGATGGACAGGTTCGTATTTTCGCTCTTTAAATCCTTGTAGCTGTGGCCGTTGACAACCGCAAGGTTGTTGTCATAATTCTCCTGGGAGACGAAGCCGCCCGGATTCTGGCAGAAGGTGCGCACCTTGTTCTTCCAGGGCTTCGGATAACCGATCAGCTTGCCCTCATAGAGCACCTTGTTGATCATCTCCATGACCTCATTGCGGCACTCCACACGCACGCCGATATCCACCGTGCCCGGTCTGTGGGCAATGCCATTCTCCGCACAGACCTTCTCGAGCCAGTCCGCGCCGCGCCGTCCGGTGCCGATCACGATCTCGTCGCCGAAAATCTCCTGCTCCCCGGCCTTCGTCACGATCCGCACACCCTTGCAAACCTCGTTTTCCAGAATAATATTCTCGCACTCCGTGCCAAACAGGATCTCCATGCCCCGCTCCAGCAGGTGATTCTGAATATTGAGATAGAGCTGCTGCGCTTTCTCCGTGCCAAGATGACGGATCGGACAGTTCACAAGCTGCAGGCCCGCGCGGATCGCTCTCTTGCGGATCTCCTTGATCTCCTCGCCCTCATAGACGCCCTCGACATGCTCGTCCGCGCCGAATTCCAGATAAATCTTATCCGTATAATCGATCAGCTCCTGCGCGAACTCTTCACCAATCAGCGTCGGCAGATCGCCGCCCACCTCACAGGAAAGGCTCAGCTTCCCATCTGAAAAGGCGCCTGCGCCGGAAAAGCCCGTCGTGATCATGCAGTTGGGCTTACAGTTCATGCACTTCCCGGTCTCGGACTTCGGGCAATGCCGCTTGTCGACCGGCTTGCCTTTCTCGACCATCAGGATCTTTTTCTTCGCACCGCTGCGAACCAGCTCGAGAGCCGTAAAAATGCCGGCAGGGCCGGCGCCTATGATAATTACGTCATATTTCATGGTTTTTCCCCATCCCCGGTTACAATTTTCGGGACTGCTGCAAAGCAGTCCCTGCCCCGTAATGAGCAATTTTAGCCCTGTAAGGGGCAAGATTGCGAACGCAGGGGCAAAAGCTGTCGCTAGTAACTATAGCATATTGCCCTGAAAAATCAAGTTTTTATTGACGTCTGCAGCCCCGGTTCACAGCTATTTCACAGTTTTTTCCGCCCGTTCAGCACGCATTCCACGAGGCGATCCTGCACATAGCTCAGCTTCAGTGAGAAAAACGGTGCATCCTTCGTCAGCAGCTCCAGAAATATATGGTCGCCCTCCCAGAGCGGAAGCTGCACCACCTCCTCCTTTGGCACCCAGCGCAGCACGCCCTCCTCGCAGTCCGCGGTCAGCTCCCCCGTGAAGTCGTCCGCAGTATAAAGACACATGTATTCTGTGAGTTCATAATCCGCGGTAAAGGTCACGATGCCGCGAAAATGCCAGGAGACAAGCGTGAGGCCTGTCTCCTCCCGCACCTCGCGCAGCAGGCACTCATCCGGGCTCTCCCCCTTCTCGAAATGTCCGCCGACACCGATCCATTTTCCCTCGTTGATATCATGCTCCTTTTTGACACGGTGGAGCATCAGATACTTTCCGTCCTGCTCAATATAGCACAGAGTCGTCAGGGGACTCTTTTCTTTCTTCATTTCCATCTTCCCGCTCTTTCTTGTTGTTTTCGCCTGTTTCTCCGGACTCCTTCCTTCTGGCCCAGAGCGGCTTCTTTTTCTTCTCCTTCCTCCGCTCTGTCGCTTCCGGCCGGTTTTCTCCGGATTCCTCCATTCCATCCCAATATTTCCTTTTCATCGCCGCCTTCTTATCTTTCCTGCCGCGGGAAATCCGGCGCAGGATCAGCACGATAACCGCGATCACCACCGCCCACACGGCGAGCACCGGCAAAGAGCCGACGAAGACGATCACGAAATTACGAAGACCTTTTCCAACGCTGTAAAGGCTGTCGTTAAAGCGGTCCGCAATCTGCCCGAAAAAGCCCTTCTCGGCGGTCTCGGTGATGCGCTCCACCTCGTCCACATCTACATAAACCGTGCTGTAGTCCACCTGGTTGTCCAGCACGCGCAGCTGGCTCTCATAGCTCTCGAGCTCATAGCGCACCTCAGAGAGCTTGCTCTCGATCGCAAGCAGATCCTCCATATTCTCCGCCTCCTCAAGGAGCTCCAGCAGACGCTCCTGCTCCGTCTCGAGCGCAGTCTTGTGGCTCTCGACATCGGTGTGCTCGAGCGTCACGTCCTCGACGGACTCGCTCTTGTATGTCACGTTTCCCAAATCCCCGACCACGTCGACAAACTCATCGAGCCGGTCCGACGGAATGCGGATCGTATAGTACGCGTAGCGCGTGCTCTCATAATAATAGCTGTTGCCGCTGACCGACGAGCTCTCGATATAGCCGCCGAGCTCCGTCGTCCGCGCGGAAATGCTCTCCAGCACGGAGTCAAACTCCGTCGTCTGCAGACTCAGGTTTACGGTCTTGATCAGCTTGCGGGAGGTGTCCGTCACAGACTCGATGCCGCTGCCGGAGCTGACACCCGAATCACTCTCTGCCACCTCATAATCGTCATACTCCGCCTCCTCATACTCCACGGCCTCCTCTGTGGTCGCCGCCTCCGTCCGATAATACGAAGCGACCGTATCCGCCGACGAGCTGCCGCAGCCGGCCATTCCCAGAACCATCAGTGCCGTCATCATGACAGCCAGAACTCTCTTCTTCATACGCTCTCCTCCCATTTCCGGGGGCCTTCATGCCCCGCGATTCCGGATCACACATCGAAGGCGCGATCCTCACTCCAAAACTGCCTCCTCAAACGTAAACTCCGCGGCGACCCGTCCGTCTTCAAGCTGCAGCGCCAGCCGATACAGATGCTCCTCGCCGTCGATCGACCAGATGCTTAAGTCCAGCGCACCGTCCAGCACGATGCCGCTTCCCATCTCGATCCAGTGCCCTTTTTCCTCTCCGAGATAAGGAACCGTATACCACACATCGTCCAGATACACCTCCAGATCTAACAGGCTGAAGTAGCTGACCGTCTCCTCCCCGGAATTTTCGAGCGAATAGCCGACGGTCGTGTTGCCGCCCTCTGTGCCCGGATAGTCCAGTCCGAGTGTCAGACCGTCCAGCGAGGATGTGAGCTCCTGCTCCGCGGCCTCGTCGATCAGCTCTCCGCCGTACTCTGCCATACTGCCCGCCGCTTCCGAAGATCCCCCGGCGGCTGCCTCGTCATTTTCCTCACCGGCGTCGGTTCCGGTCTTCTCCTCCGCGGCCTCTTCCATATCCCAGGTTTCTGCAGACGCCGCTTCTTCTGTCTCCTCCGTCGTCTCCACCTCGGCCGTATCGGACGAAGTCGAAGCTGAAAAAAAGCTGTCCGACAGCGACAGCGACATCGCCACCGCTCCGCAGACAAAAAACACCAGAATAACCGCCGCCATTTCCACAAAACGAGGTCTGAATTGCCGGCGGATCGCCTCTTCTTCCTCGTCCACTTCTTCTTCCTCTTCTGCCTCTTCCTCCAGCAGTTCGGACATGACCTCCTCAAATTCCTGAGAAAAACTGTGTTTTCGTTCAATCTCCCGCTCCGGCGGCACGAAGCTTAAATCCTCCTCCAGACACTCCTCCAGGACGCGTGCGAGGAGCTGCTCCCCGTCCGTGAGCGTATTATGCTTTCTCATAACGCTCCGCCTCCTTTCGCAGCATCTCCTGAAGCTTTTTTCTCGCGCGAAAACAGCGCACATTCACATTTTTTGCCGAAATCCCGAGAATGTCCCCGATCTCCTTATCTGACATACGATATATGTACTTGTACTCGAAGACGACCCGATAACTGTCATCGAGCTCCAGCACGCAGGCGACCAGCGCGTTATACTACTCCTTTTTCAGATACTGTTCCAGCGCATCGCCTTCCCAGCCGCTGCGCTCCGCCTTCTCCGTCAGTTCCTCCTCGGGTCGGCTTTTGCGCAGGATATCCGCCGCCTTACTGCGGACAATCGTGGCAAGGAAATTGCGCGTCCTTAAGCTGTGTACATCCTCCACCTTGTCCAGATGACGCGTGAGCGCAAGAAAAGCCTCCTGCACCGCGTCCTCCGCCAGATGTTCGTCCTTCAGCCGTTGATTCGCGACGTACCACATGAAATGGCGGTACTGTTCATAGATCTCCACAAATTTTTCCTGCTCACTGGGGCTGTCCAGGAGCGCGAGAAATAAGAACATGTTTATCCTCCGTAAATGCATTTACATCTATTAAAACGTTAACTATAATCATTTTACTACAATACTCCCGCAAAATCTTCTTAATTTTTTGAAAACATTTCAAAAGTGCAAAAAGCCGCTGTTTCCATCAGAGAAATTCTTTGGCAAAACAACGACTTTCAGAGCTTTATACTGTTTCATCTGGAATCAGAATTTTTACACCCGAAGCTTCGTCCCCTTCTGGTCGCGGCCTCCGGCCTTCACACGGCTGAGCGGAATTTCTTTCTCCTTATAGAGAATCGTCTGCTCCGTCCCCGGATAGAAAGGATAGGCCTCCTCAATATGATCCTTCGCGGCAAGCTTCATTGCGCGCACGCCGATGGCCGCCTTCTTCTTTTCGGGGATCTCCGAAATCGGAAAGCGCAGGAAGTAGCCGTCCGCAGAGCGCAGCACAAGCTGCATCTTCTCCGTAATGAGGCTCATATAAATCACTTCGTCGCCCTCGTTCAGCTTCGTCGCCATGCTCGTGCGCGTGCGCACATCGTACTCATAGCCGCTGACCGTCTTACACATGCCGTCCTTCGTGACGAAGAGAAGGCTTCCCTTCAAAAGCTCCTCCATCGCGCAGACATAGACGACACGGTCTTTCGCGCTGTCGTAGTTGCTGAAATTGTCGATCGGCGCCGCCTTGTCGCGAAATTTTCCGAAAGGCAAATCAAGCACCTTCGCCGTATACATCTTACCCGTCTCGGTGAAGACGCAGATACGTCCCGTGTTCAGGCAGGTGAAGACATAACGGCTCTCCGCATCAGCGGCCTCCCTGTTGCGCTCGTAGACCGTCTCGTCCATCGTGCGGCAGTAACCAAAGCGATCCATCAGGAATACGACCGGCATTTCCTCGATCTTCTTTTCCTCATAGACGACCTCCACCGCATTCTCGATCGTGGTCCTGCGCGGAACGGCGTAGGCCTTCTTATAGCGGTTCAGATCGTCGGTGATGACCTTCGCCATCTCGTCGTAATTATTTAAAATATCGGAGTAGCGCGCGATGTTCTTCATCGTCGCGTCGTGCTCCTTCATCAGCGCCTCGATTTCGAGGCCGATCAGGCGATAGAGCCGCATCTCGAGGATTGCCGTAGCCTGCCGCTCCGTGAAATTCAGCTGTGCGGCCTGTTTTCTCGAGGCCTCGGACTTGAAACGAATGCCCTCCGTAACGCCGCTCATCAGACAGGCCTTCGCCATCTTAAGATCGCGGCTGCCGCGCAGCACCTCGATGATCAGGTCGATCACATCGCAGGCCTTGATGAGTCCCTCCTGAATCTCCTTTTTGTCAAGCTCCTTATTCAGCAGCGTCTGGTATTTCCGCGTGTTGAGCTCAAACTGAAAATCGACGACATGCTCGAATACCTGCTTCAGGCTCAGCGTCTCCGGCCTTCCGTCCGCGACCGCGAGCATGTTCACGCCGAAGGTATCCTCGAGGCGGGTCTTTTTGTAGAGCAGGTTCGTGAGCTGCTCCGTGTCCGCGCCTTTTTTCAGCTCCAGCACAATGCGGATGCCCTCCTTCGAGGACTGGTTTGTGATATCGACGATGTCCGTCGTCTTCTTCGTCTCGACAAGCGTGCCAATGTCGTTCAGGAATTTCCCGATGTTCGCGCCGATCATCGTGTAGGGAATCTCCGTGATGACAAGCTGCTGCCGCCCTCCTTTGAGCTTCTCGATCTCCACGCGCCCGCGGATCTTGATCTTGCCGACGCCTGTTTTGTAAATTTCTGTTAATTCGTCTTTGTTGACCACGATGCCGCCGGTCGGGAAATCCGGTCCCGGCATAATCGCAAGCAGCTCCTCCGTCGTCATCTGCGGATTCTTCATATAGGCTTTCATCGCGTCGATCGTCTCGCCCAGATTATGCGGCGGAATGCTCGTGGACATGCCGACCGCGATGCCCTCCGCGCCGTTGATAAGGAGATTCGGGATGCGCGCCGGCAATACTGAAGGCTCCCGTTCTGTCTCGTCAAAATTTGGCATAAAATCCACGATGTCCTTATCGAGGTCGGCGAGCAGCGCCTCCTCAGAGACCTTCTGTAAGCGCGCCTCCGTGTAACGCATCGCGGCTGCGCCGTCGCCCTCGATCGAGCCGAAGTTTCCGTGGCCGTCGACGAGCGGCAGTCCCTTCTTGAAGTCCTGGCTCATCACGACGAGCGCCTCGTAGATCGAGCTGTCGCCGTGCGGATGATATTTACCCATTGTGTCGCCGACGATACGCGCGCACTTGCGGTAGGGGCGGTCGCTGCGGATACCAAGCTCGTGCATGTCGTAAAGCGTCCGGCGCTGCACGGGCTTTAAGCCGTCGCGCACATCCGGCAGCGCACGCGCCACGATAACACTCATCGCGTAGTCGATGTAGGACTTCTGCATAATATCGGAATATTCCGTTTTGATGATCATTTCTTCACTCATGACAGGCCTCCTACACGTCGAGCTCCGCCTCTACGGCGTTCTCATAAATAAATTTCCTGCGCGGCGGCACCTCGCTGCCCATGAGCATCTCCGTCACGGAGGAGGCCAGACGCGCGTCCTCGATCTCGACGAGCTTCAGTCTCCGGCTCGCCGGGTCCATCGTCGTCTCCCAGAGCTGCGTCGCGTCCATCTCGCCCAGCCCCTTGTAGCACTGCAGCGTAAAGGGACCGGTGTGCTTCTTCCGGTAACGTTCGAGCGCCTTATCGTCATAGAGATACTCTTCCTTACCGCGTGCCGGCATCGCCTTGTAGAGCGGCGGCATCGCGATGTAGACATGCCCTTCGTAGATCAGTTCCGGCATAAAGCGGTAAAATAAAGTCAGCAGCAGCGTGCTGATATGCGCGCCGTCCACGTCGGCATCGGCCATGATGATAATCTTATCGTAGCGCAGCTTCGTGATATCAAAATCGTTGCCATAACCCTCTGAGAATCCGCAGCCAAAGGCGTAGATCATCGTCTTGATCTCGGCGTTGGCGAGCACCTTGTCGATACTGGCCTTCTCGACATTCAGGATCTTGCCGCGAATTGGCAGGATCGCCTGGTAGGCGCGATTCCGGGCCGTCTTCGCCGAGCCTCCGGCGGAGTCACCCTCGACGATGAAAATCTCGCACTTCGAGGCGTCACGGCTCTCACAGTTCGCAAGCTTCCCGTTGGAATCAAAGGAGAATTTCTGTTTGGTGAGGAGATTGGTCTTTGCGCGCTCCTCTGTCTTGCGGATCTTCGCCGCCTTCTCCGCGCAGCTGATCACTGCTTTGAGCGTCTCGAGATTACGGTCAAAATAGCGCTGGATCTCCTCGCCCGTCACCTTCGCGGTGGCCTTCGAAGCGTCCTGATTGTCAAGCTTCGTCTTCGTCTGTCCCTCGAAGCGCGGCGCGGGATGCTTGATCGAGATCACCGCGGTCATGCCGTTGCGCACGTCCGCACCTGTAAAATTCACGTCCTTTTCCTTCAGGATGCCGAGCTCGCGCGCGTAGGAATTGATCACCGTCGTAAATATGGTTTTGAAGCCGGTGATGTGCGTGCCGCCCTCCGCGTTGAAAATATTGTTGCAGAAGCCGAGCACATTCTCGTGAAATTCATTGATATACTGGAAAGCGCCCTCGACCGTGATGCCCTCGCTCTCGCCCTTGAAGTAGACGACGTCGTGCAGCGGCTCCTGCTTGCTGTTGAGGTCCTTCACGTAGCCTTTGAGTCCCTCCGGCTCGTGGAATTCGATGTGCTCGACCTCCGCGCCGCGCCGATCCTCGAAAATGATTGTAAGCTCCGGATTCAGATAGGCGGTCTCGTGCATCCGGCTCTTGACCTCCTCGGCCTTGAAGCGGGTCTTCTCAAAGATCTCGCCGTCCGGCAGGAAACGGATCTTCGTCCCGGTCTCCTTCGTGCGCCCGATCGTCGGCAGGAGACCGTTTTTCAGCTCCAGCACGGGAATGCCCTTCTCATAACGGTCGTGGTGAATATAACCCTCCCGTGAGACCTCGACGTCCAGCCAGGCCGACAGCGCGTTGACGACCGAGGAACCCACACCGTGCAGGCCGCCGCTCGTCTTATAGACAGAGTCATCGAATTTGCCGCCCGCGTGCAGCGTCGTGAACACGAGGCGCTCCGCCGACATGCCCTTCGCGTGCATGCCCACCGGAATTCCGCGCCCGTTATCCGACACTGTGCAGGAGCCGTCCGCCTCGAGGAAGACCTCGATGCGGTCGCAGTAGCCCGCCAAATGCTCGTCCACGGAGTTATCCACGATCTCATAGATCAGGTGGTTCAAGCCCTTCGTCGAGACACTTCCTATATACATGCCCGGTCGCTTGCGCACCGCCTCCAGCCCCTCCAGGACGGCGATACTGTCCGCGTCATAGCTTTTCGTCTTTGCCATACTTCTTTCACCTGTTTCCTTCTATCTTGTATCACATTTTCACAGTATAACACAAGATATGGAAAAGTATCAATGAAAAAATCCCTCCCATCATATAAGAATGACCGGGAGGGATTTTCTTTTCTATCGTAATTATACTACATCATTCCTCTTGATATAGCCCGGATGCTCCGGATCCGCAATGATCTCCTTCATGTGGATCACCTGTGCGTTCTTGTCCACGACCTGACCCTCGATGTGGACGCCCTCGCCGATCGTGACGTTGTCCAGCAGAACCGCGTTTCGCACCACCGCGCCCGGCTTGATCTTACAGTCTCTGCCGACGACGGAGTCGATAACCGTGCCCTCAACGACGCTTCCATTGGCGATAAAGGAACCCTTCACCTCGGCCGTCTCGAAGTACTGCGCCGGGCAGGAATCATTTGTTCTGGTATAGATTGGCCAGCTCTGCTTGAACAGACTCTCCGCGATCTGCTGCCGGTTCACCGACAGATTCGCGTCATAGTAACTCTTGAAATCCGTGATCGGTGCAAAGAATCCCTTGTGAGCCACCCCACGAATATCAAGCTCGTCGCACTTCGCGTTGATGATCATCCGCAACGTATACATGGAGGACAGCTTCTGCGCCTCATCCAGCAGGTCGAGGAACATGGCCTTCGACATGACATAAGTATCCATGAAAATGTTCCGGTTCTTTACTGTACCACTGTTCAGCTCGAAGGATTTCACACCCTTCTGGCGGTTCAGATTCACACAGTAGCAATTCTGATAAGCGTCCTTTGCATTGTCGACCGCATGGTAGAGCACACTGATATCCGCTCCGGACTCAATATGCGTGTTCAGCATCGCGGCAAAGTCCTGCTGATAGATCATGTAGCCCGGTGCGATCACCACATGGATATTCGACGTATTCTTGATATGGTCGATGAACTCCATGTAGGTTCGGACATCAGTGTTGTAGTAGTCATTCTCCTCCGTGGAGGAAGCGAACATCATGCGCAGATATCCGCTCTTGGAGTTGATGTTGTAATGTCTGCCGGTACCGAGATGCTGCACCAACGACTGCGGCTTTCTGCGGATGTAAACCTGAATTCGGTCAATCTCACTGTTAGACATATTGGAGATCGGGAAATCAACCACGCGATATCTGCCAAGGAAGGGGAAGGCGGCGATCGAGCGGAAAGACTCCATTCCTTCTACCCAGACATTGCTCTCCGAAAAACTGATAATTCCTAATGCTCTCACCATAATTCTCTACCCCTTTACATTTTTCGCTATAAGTTCGATGTGCTCGCTGTCCGGGTCACCCACGACAGCCTGCGCGCCGATCTTCACGCCATCCGCGACGAGCGCGCGCTGTACGACCGCGCCCTCCTCCACGACGACGCCTGACATCAGGACACTGTCGACAACCTTCGCTCCTGTCTTGACCTCCACGCCGGTAAACAGCACGGAATTACGCACTTCGCCCTCGATCACACAGCCCTGCGTGACATAAGCGCGCTTTACGCTGCCCGTCGGAGATACATACTGCGGCGTCGCGGGGGCGTCCTCCGTGTAGATCGACCAGGTGCGGTCGTCAAGCTCCAGGCCGTTCTTTTTGTCCAGAAGATCCATATTCGCTTCCCAGAGCGAGTCGATCGTCCCAACATCCTTCCAGTAGCCCTTGAACTTGTAAGCAAAGAGTCTCTTTCCGTCATTCAGCAGGGCAGGGATAACATCCTTGCCAAAATCGTGGCTGGAATTCTCGTTCTTCATGTCGGCCAAAAGCATCTTTCTTAAGAGCTTCCAGGTAAAGATGTAAATACCCATGGACGCGAGGTTGCTCTTCGGCTGCGCCGGCTTCTCCTCGAACTCCACGATGCGTCCGGTCTCCGGGTCGGTATTCATGATGCCGAAACGGCTGGCTTCCTTCATCGAAACCTCGAGCACCGCAATCGTCGCATCCGCATTATTTTCCCTGTGGGCGTTCAGCATCTTGGAATAATTCATCTTATAAATGTGATCACCGGAAAGGATCAGTATGTACTCCGGGTCGTAGCTGTCCACGAAATCGATGTTCTGCGAGATCGCGTCCGCCGTTCCCCGGTAGACGTCCAGCTCCGAATCCGCCTTCTCACGCGGCGGGAGCACGAAGACACCGCTGTCGCGGGAATCGAGTCCCCACTTACTGCCTCCGGACACATAGCTGTTCAGTAGGACGGATTCATACTGGGTCAAAATGCCGACCACATCAATACCGCTGTTCGCACAGTTGCTCAGCGGGAAGTCAATAATCCGGTATTTTCCGCCGTAACCGACCGCTGGTTTTGCGACCTTATTGGTAAGATCATGGAGACGGGAACCACGCCCGCCGGCCAGAATCATTGCCAACATGCTGTTTTGCTTCATAAGAATGGACCTCTCTTTCACTCATATAAGTCTATTATACAATCTTGTGGGAAAATTGCAATTTTTCTTTTTCAATTTTGGAGTTTTTCACAATAATTACGCAAAAGCTTAACATGGATTCACATCATTTTTGTATACTTTCACAAAAATGCAGAGACAGCGGATGAGCCGTTCAAAAAACAGGCTGTCCGCTGTCTTCATTTTCCTTTTACATCGATTTTCTTTCCGCGATCTCCGCCATCTTCGCCGCGTTCAGGCGGGTGTCACCCTTCACGCGGGAATAAGAAAGGTAACCGTTCATCCGATCGATCTTCGTCAGGTTGCGGCTGCCGCACTTCGGGCAGACATCCATCTCGAGTTCCTGATGTCCGCAGTCGTCGCAATAGGCGAGCGAGAGGTTCACGCCCTCGTAAAAGCCCTTCTTCATCGCGCGGCGCACGAGCGTGCGCACCGCCTCCTTATTGTAGCCAACCGGGTAGCGCACATACTGGATCTTGCCGCCGTTGCAGAGCTCCCAGAAACGTCCCTCGCTGTCCTGCTTCTCGATCGGCGTCATATCCTCAGTCACATGGCAGTGGAAGCTGTTGCTCACATAGGGTCGGTCGGAGACATTCTCCACAATCCCGTATTTCTTGCGGAACTGCTCGATCTGCAGGCCGCAGAGGCTCTCCGCCGGCGTGCCGTAAATCGCATAGAGAATACCATCCTCTTTCTTGTACTGCGCGATCTTCTCATTGATATATTTCATGACGTCCAGCGCAAACTGCCCGTCCTCGCGGATCGATTTGCCATTGTAGAGCTCCTGCAGCTCGTTGAGCGCCGTGATGCCGAAGGATGCGGTCATCGGCGCAAGCAGCGGCTTGATCTTGTCGTGCGGGTCGAGATGGCCGCCGTAGAAGCCGCCCTCGCAGTAGGCGAGCGGGTTCGTCGAGGCGCGCATCTCGCCGAGATAATCGCGGGTACGGATGTGCAGGTTCCGGATCATCTCGAGGTAATAGTCGAGCACCTCGTAGAAATCGCGGTTCTCCGAGCGGGACTGCGCGAGAATCATCGGCAGATGCAGGCTCACCGCGCCGATATTGAAACGCCCCACAAAGACCGGCACGTCATCCTCATCGGCCGGTTCCATGCCGCCGCGCTCGTACCAGGGGCTTAAGAACGCGCGGCAGCCCATCGGGCTGATGACCTTGCCGTACTTCTGGTACATGCTGGAAATATAGCCCTCGCCGCTCATCGAGAGCCAGTCCGGATACATCGTCTTGCAGGAACACTCGACGCCGGCTTCAAAGACATCCTCACAGACGCCGCCCTTCCCGTGAATCGCCTCGTCATACAGGAAGACGATCTTCGGGAACAGCACCGGCTTCTTTGCGCCCTTTTTGCCCTGCCCCTCCTGATGTACCTGCAGCATGACGATATTGCACATCTTCTCAAATCTGCCCTGACCGAGGCCCATCGACATCGTGACGAAGGGATAGTCGCCGCGCGAGGAACCGACCGTATTCAGCTTGTACTCGATGCCCTGCCAGCCCTGCTCGAAATCGCGGTGGACGCGCTTCAGCGCGTAGTCCTCCGCCTTCGCCTCCGCGCCCTCCCAGGACGGGTCGGCATAGGACAGAAATTCCTTCTTGAACTTATCGTAACTCTTCTCGGCATAGGGTGCCAGAATCTTGTCCACCTCCGGCACCGTGAAGCCGCCGTACTGCTGGGAGGCCGTGCTCAGGATAATATCTCCCATCACATCGAAAGCCGTATCGAGCGTCTTCGGCTCATTGTACCAGACATTGCCCATCTCGAAGCCGCCCTTCAGCACGTTCGCCACGTCGAAGAGGCAGCAGTTCATCGTGTCGAGGCGCGCCGACTGGTCATGGATATAAATATAGCCGTCGCGGCAGGCCTGCAGCTCGTTGCGGTTCATGAAGAACTTGCGGTAGAGCTCCTTGTTCAGCTCATTGAAAATGAGACTGCGCTTCGTCGCCACGAGCGCGCTGTCCGTGTTCGCGTTGCTCTTGTCGCCGATATAGCGGATCGACTGGCTCTTGGTGTAGACATCGTCCATCATGTGCACGAAATCCTTCTTATAATTCCGGTAATCCCGATAGCTCTTCGCCACCGCCGGGTTCACCTGGTCGAGCGCGCCCTCGGCGATATTGTGCATCTCCTGAACATCGATATTCTCCTTGCCCAGCGCCTCCGCATGCTCGTAGGCGAAGCTGCGGATGAAGTCGATCTCCTCATCCGTGAACTTGTACAGAATGCGCGCCGCGGACTTGTTGACCGCATTGACAACCTTCTGCACGTTGAAGGCCTCGCGCGTGCCGTCCTTCTTGATCACATACATCATATCTTCCACCCCACTATATCTTGTGTCATTTTCCCGTTTTAAATGCCAGATGTTGATATCCAGTATATACTATGGAGTGTCAGATTGCAATAGGCAAAATGATAAAAATCTCGCCGCCCCTGCCCGGCCGCTGCCGCCGGGATGTCCGTCACCCTGCGAAGCGCACGCGCTGACAGCCCGCCCTGTGCGGGGTAAAACAGTCACCGCCTTCGGGATTTTCGTCATCTGCGGCTGCGAAACTTCGAATTGAGCCTCCGGGTCAAATGTCTCTCGTCAGGCTGTCGAACGATAAGTCCTTTTGATGGACATTGAGGGCGATTTGTTACAGGAACTGCATACGGCTGGAAGCGACCAAAGACGGGTTCAAAACACTACAGAATTGTTTTGAACCCGTCATTCGTAAGGTCGCGAAGCCGTATGCTTAATTCCTGTTAAAATCGCCATCTGGGAATCGAAAGGACTTATCGTGCGGCAGTCTGTGCTGCGACTTGCCCCGGAGGCTCATCCGTTTCTCACTCGCAGATGATGAAAATCCAGCGAAGCCGTTTCCAATGTTTACCCCGCACAGGGCGGGCTGTCAGCGCGTGCGCTTCGCAGGGTCACACACCTTTCCGGCAGCGGCCGGGCGGCATTTCCCATACGTGATTTCGCGTCAGGCAATCTCCAGTACCTTGTAGCCGTCGTCCTCGACCGCTTTCTTCAAAGCAGCCTGATCCGGCGTGCCGCAGAGCGTGAGCACCGCGGTGCCCTTCTCGTGGCTCACCTCGGCGGACTCCACCTCCGCAAAGGCCTCGAGCGCCTTCTTCACTCTCGCCTCACAGTGACCGCACATCATTCCTTCGATCTTCATCGTCATCTTCTCCTCACCCCCTTTCACCTCCGGAAGGAACGGCTCGCTTCCGAGCGCGTCTTTCCGCTTTTTATCCCGCCCTGCATCGTCCATGCGGAACAGGTTCAGGCGCAGCGCGTTGCTCACGACGCAAAAGCTTGAGAGACTCATCGCCGCCGCGCCGAACATCGGGTTCAGAGTCCAGCCGAAGATCGGAATCCAGACGCCCGCGGCGAGTGGGATGCCGATCACATTGTAGAAGAAGGCCCAGAACAGATTTTCATGAATGTTCCGCAGCGTTGCACGGCTCAGACGGATCGCCGCCGGGACATCGGAAAGCCGGCTCTTCATCAGCACCACGTCCGCCGCGTCAATCGCGATGTCCGTACCCGCGCCGATCGCGATACCGATATCCGCGCTCGTGAGTGCCGGCGCGTCGTTGATACCGTCGCCGACCATCGCAACCCGGCCCTTCTTCTTCAAGGCGCTGATCACAGCCGCCTTGCCGTCCGGCAGCACACCCGCGACCACCTCGTCGACACCCGCCTGCGCGCCGATCGCCCGCGCGGTGCGCTCGTTGTCGCCTGTCAGCATGACGACATGGATGCCCATGTTCTGCAATTCCTTCACGGCGCGCGGGCTGTCCTCACGGATCACGTCCGCGACCGTGATAATGCCAAGCAGGCGCCCGTCCTCACTGAAGAAGAGCGGCGTTTTGCCCTCTTCGGCCAGCTCGGCGGCCTTCGCAGCGACCTGTTCAGGAATCTGCGTTTTTCCGGAGATAAATTTCCGGTTTCCACCGGCGAGCGCTCTGCCTTCCAGCGTCCCCGTGAGCCCGTTGCCGGCGACAGCCTGAAAATCATCGACTTCCTGCTGGGACATGTTCCGTTCCTTCGCCAGCGCGAGGATCGCGCGCGCCAGCGGATGCTCACTCTTCTGCTCCAGCGCGCAGGCCTTTTCGAGCAGCTCCTCTTCGCTGCAGCCGTCCGCGGGGCAGATATCCGTCACGCGCGGCTCGCCGCTCGTGATCGTCCCGGTCTTGTCGAGCGCGACAATCTGTACCTTGCCAGTCTCCTCGAGGGAGACGGCGGTCTTGAACATCGTGCCGTGCTTCGCCCCCATGCCGTTGCCGACCATGATCGCGACCGGCGTCGCGAGCCCGAGCGCACAGGGGCAGCTGATGACAAGCACCGAGATGCCGCGCGCCAGCGCATAGCCAACCGTCTGCCCGGCGAGCAGCCAGACCGCCGTCGTGATGAGTGCAATCGTGATAACCGAAGGCACGAAGACTCCGGACACCCGATCCGCAACCTTCGCGATCGGCGCTTTGGTCGCTGCCGCGTCGCTCACCATCTGGATAATCTGCGATAGAGTCGTATCTTCTCCCACCCGCGTCGCCTCGCAGACGAGATAGCCCGACTGATTCAGCGTCGCCGCCGAGACTGTATCGCCCAGCTCCTTGTCAACCGGAATGCTCTCGCCGGTCAGCGCGGACTCGTTGACCGCACTCGTGCCTTCCTTCACGACGCCGTCGACCGGAATATTCTCGCCGGGACGCACTACAAAGTGGTCGCCGATATGCACCTGCTCGATCGGCACCTCGATCTCGCTCTCCCCGCGCTTCAGGACGGCGGTCTTCGGCGCCAGCTTCATCAGACTCTTGAGCGCGTCCGTCGTCCTGCCCTTCGACATCGATTCCAGCATCTTGCCGACCGTGATCAGCGTCAGGATCATCGCCGCCGACTCGAAATAAAACTCATGCATATAGCTCATGACCGCCGTCATATCGCCCTTCACCTGCGCGTCCGTCATCGCGAAGAGCGCATAGACGCTGTATACATAGGAAGCGGTCGAACCGAGCGCGACGAGCGTATCCATATTCGGGGCACGGTGAATCAGCCCCTTAAAGCCGCTGATGAAGAACTTCTGATTAATCACCATGACCGCGGTCGTGAGCAGCAGCTCCACGAGCCCCATAGCGACATGATTTCCATCGAAAAACGCGGGCAGCGGCCAGCCCCACATCATGTGTCCCATTGACACATACATCAGCGGAATCAGCAGGCAGAGCGAAGCGATCAGCCTGCGCTTCATCTTCGGCGTCTCCGTGTCTTTCAGCATATCGTCATAATCCGGCGCGCTGCCGCCCGTCTTCTTTGCACCCTTCAGCGACGCCCCGTAGCCCGCGTCCACGACCGCCGCGATGATCGCTTCCGGCGCGGCGCTTCCCTCCACTCCCATGGAATTTGTCAGAAGGCTCACCGAGCATGAAGTGACGCCCGGCACCGCGTTCACGGCCTTCTCGACCCGCGCACTGCAGGCCGCGCAGCTCATGCCGGTCACATTATATTGTTCCATAATTAAATCCCTCCTACCGCCAGGCAAAAACCGGCGTCATTATTTCATCAGCTTCTGTAACAGTGTAACCAGTTCGTCAATAACCTCATCATTCCCCGCGCGAATATTGTCCGCCACGCAGGTTCTGACATGATTTGCCAACAGCACCTTATTGAAACTGTTGAGTGCGGCGTTCACCGCCGCCACCTGCACGAGAATGTCCGCACAGTACGCGTCGTTCTCCAGCATGCCCTGTATCCCGCGCACCTGTCCCTCAATACGCTTCAGGCGGTTCATCAGGTCGCGGTACTCCTTCTCGGAACGCTCCTTTTTCTTCTCCGTCATCATCTCACAGCACATCTGCTCCTCTTTATATGCTTCTTCCATCACATTCCTCCGTGCAAAATACCCTTCTGGGGTATATCATGACAGTGCCATCATATACCCCCAAAGGGTATTTGTCAATATCCCATATAAAAATCCCGGACAGGGCTGCGGACATCTGTCCAGTTCACAGTTTGGACGCGATTTTCTCATAAAGTAATCACATTTATCCCGTAATATAAATTATATATGACCATGCAGAACAACAGACTATATACTCTTCATTCCCCTGAGGCCTGATGTAGTCCTGAGTTGTTACAATACTACGATATTATTTTTAGGAGGTTCCGCTTTGAGCAGCAAAAATTCCGACATTACAGCCACCACCGAAAATCTTGAGAGTGCCATCGACCGATACCGCAGGGAAGATGTCCTGGCCATGTTAAAAAAAGGCGTCCTTAACGGGCTCTCGGACGACAAGACAGAATACTTTTATTGTCGCCTTGCCACGCTGCGCAGTACGGAGATTCTGGATTATCTGAGCAAACAGAAAACATATTTCCCTGCAAAAATGATGCAGCTGGATTTCGACACATCCCAGAACAGAAGCTTCGTCCTGGATGCCCTGGAAAAATACCGCAAAAAATTCAATCTGTCCGACGACGAGGAATGCGACCTGCTGTTCGCCATCGCCTGCTCCGTCGGAGACGCCAGACTAGTAAAAAATCTGATTCGGAAGAAGAAAGCCGCCAACTACTATCCTCTGATCGGCTCTGCGCCCTTCCCGGTATTCATTCAGGTCTCCCAGATCGCGGCGGGTGCGATCAGCGACGACCAGTGGCTCGAGCTGTACCTGAGCGCCTTCACCTCCCGGGACGGCAGCGCCAGAATGGACTACATGCTGAGACAGGGCATGGATCTGTTCCGGAAAAATGCAGAGGGAAAAAACGCGGCAGACCTGCTGGAGGAACGGATTCAATCCTACCGCTATGGCAGCAAAAAAACGGGCGCTATCAGAAAATTCAGGAAGAGCAACTACTGTCTGAGCTGAGAAAACTCCAGACTGCTCTCGAACAGCCGCCAGAGAAAAAGCACTCCCGGAAAAAACTGATCGCCATCGCCTGCGCCTGCCTGGTCGTAGCCTTCGCCGTCTCGGCAACCGTCTATTACATGACCTGGGACGACGAGGCCGGGGAAGCGGAAAGCAGTGCAGAGACAGACGACTCTGAAGAAACGGACAGCACAGAAGAAGCTGACAGCACGGAAGAAACGGAGGAGGCGACCGCAGACTCTGACGAGAGCGAAGCCACCGAAGAAGAGACCGCTTACTCCACAGACACTTCTCTGACCGTTGCAGATGGTGACACAGTCAACATTGATTACACCGGATACATCGACGATGTCGCCTTCGACGGTGGAAGCACAAACGGATCCGGCACGGATCTGACCATCGGTTCCGGGAGTTATATCGATGATTTTGAAGAGCAACTGATCGGCTCTCATCCTGGCGACACGGTAAGCGTCACCGTCACCTTCCCGGAGGATTATGGAAATGAGGAACTGAACGGTCAGGAAGCTGTCTTTGAGGTCACGATCAACGGAATCTACCAGTAAGCTGCCATGATAAATGCCGCCCGGCCTGCAGTGAAATGCAATACCGGGCGGCATTTTTTTCTGACGTTTTCTTCACTTATTCCAGGCCAAGCACGATGCTCGTCACAGCCTCGCGCAGATCCACCATCAGGCTTCTCTCCATCAGGCCGACCTGCCCGCCGTCCAGATAGACCAGACAGTCCTCGCCGTCGTACTGATAGATCGTGACCGTAACGGAAGGATAGTCCTCGCTGTCCAGATAGACCGTCATCGACAGTTCCTGCGTTGAGGCGCTCTCCTCAGAGGTAAAGCTGTCGATCTCCAGCGCGTTCACCGCGCTCATCGCTGTATCGAAGTCAATCTCCTGATCAGACAGCAGATAAATGATCTCGTCCTCATCGATGTCCTCGTCGTCTTCCTCCTCGATTTCCTGCAGCTCATTCCACTCACCGCGAGTCATCGCGCTGACTTCATAGGTTTCGCCGTTTATGGTGAAGGACACGCCCGTCACGCTCTCCCAGTCAAGGCTCAGTACCGCCCGCGGGCGCAGGGAATCATAGGAGTTTGCCGCGAGCGTCTCGTAATCTTCGTCTGTGAGCTGATAGATGATCTCACTGTCGCCGACGCGCGCGTAGGCAAGTGTTATCACCTCGGTTACGCCGTCCTCATTTTCTTCATCCGTCATTACGGTCCCGATGTAGAGGACATACTCTTCCGTCTCTGTTTCGACCGTTTCGTCCTCCTCCACGGCGGATGTATCCTCCTCTGTCATTTCCTCTTCATCCGCCTCGTCCACGACCGCAACCTCGGCGGTCAGCGTGATCGTATAGTCCGGATCATCCAGCCCATATTCCGAGAGATCCTCCGAGGACGCGGTGTAGGTGACATAGTCGGTCAGGGAAAGGTCCGTCAGTGCACTGAGATAATCCTCCACTCGCTCGTCGTCCAGAACCGAATAGTTCCCGTTCTCCACGTTGTAATAGTTGTAGCTCTGCGTATAGGCGTAGACGTCCTCCTCGTCATAAACCGCGTCCAGCGTCGCATCCCCGGCGACGGTCAGTTCCACCAGCGACTCGATCTCCGGGATATCATCATGCTGCATGTATTCATCCCGGTCGGTCGTGACGTATTCGAGGAGATCATCCTCGATCAAATAGACCTTATCGTCGCCAATACTGATGTAGCGCTGCTCGTCGATCGTGGAGTAGTTGCCAAGCGATACGATCGTCTCCCCATCCTCCGTCGTCAGGGTGATCGTACACTGCGGCTCCTCCAGACCGTACTGACTGTAGTCCTCCACATCCTCAATGATGAAGCAGGCGTGCACTTCCTCAAAATGCTCCAGAAATTCTGCGATCGTGTCCTGATTGACCGGGAAGTCCTCATCCCCCGTGTTGTACCAGATATCGTCTGTCTTCTCAAATTCCAGAGCTTCCTCCTCGTATTCCCAGGAGACGCCAGTGAGCTCGTCCTGTGCGAGCGTCAGGATAATTTCATCCGTCGTATTGACACTGTCCACATGCTCCGTGATAGACTGCGCGAGCAGGGCTGCGCCGCACAGGGCAAGAAACAGCACGGAAAGAACGATTAAATTTCTTCTGCGCCTCATGTGTGTTCCCTCCTTCTTCTGAATACTTCTTCCAGCCCAAAGACCAGATAGACCAACGGAATCACGCCAATCAGGAACATCTTGATCATTCCCGCCTGCGCCGATGAGATCGTCAGATAATTGTAGCTCATCGACTTGCTGCGGATCGAGATGGCGTCCGTCTCGCCGATCAGCCAGGAAACAGCGTTCATGACAAAATCAGAGTTTGCCCCGGAAGAGTAGGCGATATAGGTCTCCTCCATCATTTCATCCGAGCTGATGTAGACCAGCATACCGCCGCTTTCAGAGTCCTCCACGGAGACCGCGACGGAGAACGGCCCGCCGATATCGCCGTCTTCCATATCATAGGTGGTCAGGCTGTATCCCGCCACCTTGGAGAAGGATTCCGTCGACGTGTCCAGCAGGGAGGTGACCATGACATCGTCCGATGTCTCGTTGATCGTCAGCCCCTGCGCGATTGAGACGATGACATAGTTATTATTTTCCGACAGCTCGGAGGTGATGTCCGAGTCGCCCAGCTCCGGCAGGAGAATATAGGGATAATCAAAAGCGTAGTTGTCGCGGCTTCCCTCCACGACGATGCCTTCCTCCACGCTCACCCCATAGTGTTCCAGAACAGAATGCAGATTCGCCATCTCGTCATCCTCCTGTGGGCCGGAGAGTACGAAGAGCTTTCCGCCGCCGTCCAGGTACTCGATCAGCATATCCGCTTCCTCTTCCGAGATATCGCTCGTGGGCGCGTTGATCAGGATCGCGTCCGCATCTTCGGGAATTTCATCCACGGTCAGGAGAGAGAACTCCTCCGTCTCGATATTCTGCTTTGTGATGCTCTCCGCAAAGCTGTCTGAGAGATCCGCCTCCCCATGGCCGGTCAGCATATAGAGGATCGGCAGCTCTTCCCTCGTCACATAGTCGATCGCCGTCGTGATCTCTCCCTCGCCATCGAAGGAGTAGGCCGCGGAGCCGCTGGTGTAATAGTTGGTGTAATCGGCCTCATACATGTCGTCGTAGGAAATATAGCGGGAACGCTCGCCGCTTTCTACGATCAGCGCATTGTTCACCACAGTTTCATCCGTATATTGTTCCGCAAAGGTCGGATAGACGTCCGGGTTGATTTTCTCGACGGTGATATTGCCGCTCAGGGAGTCGTACACATCCAGCAGCTTTTCAATCACCGAATCCTCTTCCCCGTTCTGGACGATCCAGTAGATCGTGACCTCGTCGGTGAGTGCCTGTACCTCCGCCTTGGTGGAAGAAGTGACAGAATAGAGCTGTGCTGCCGAGATGTCATAGTGGGTCCAGGTGCTCGGCAGGGAAGATACTACAATGTTCAGAACAATCAGAATCGCGAGCACCAGGGCGCTCATGACAAAGCTGTAGCCGCCGACCTTCGCCGCGCGCGTGTTCAGCGCCTCTCTTTTTTCACGAAAAGAAGTTTTCAGATTTCTCATCCGTTGTACCTCCGATTCTCCAGAGTCTGCACACAGAGGAACAGGAAAAAGGTGATCACGCTGAGATCGTAGACCACCGCCGTCAGGTCGAACACGCCGTCCACAAAAGTTTCAAAACGTGTAAACAGACTGATCTGCGCCATCACATTTGGCAGAAGCCCCTCCAGTGAAGACGGGTCGTGCAGATACACGGCCACAGCCGCCGCGATCAGAACAACTGCCACCAGGATACCGGCGAGATCCGATTTCGTCAGGTAACGGACGAGCATGGAGAGAACCAAAAACACCACTGCGATGGCGATGATGGAGCCGACCGTCGTGGAGGACACATAATCCGCCAGCGAGTCACAGAAATACAGAAACAGCATCGCCACGATGCAGACACCGACCGCCATACTCTGGGACTCCGTCAGGCAGCTGATAAACATTCCAATACTCATAAGAGCAAGCCCGAGCAGGAAGAACGCGAAAATCGACCCATAGGAAGTGGGCAGATAGACCTCTCCAAACTGGGCAAAGATCAGCGGGTAAAAGCTAATAATGATAACCGGAATGGCAAATACAATCACCATGGAAAGGAATTTTCCGATCACGATCTCTGTCGTCGAGATCGGCAGGGAAAATAAGAGCTGATCCGTCTTCTGGCTCCGCTCCTCCGCCATAATCCGCATGGTCAGGATCGGTATCAGGATGATGAAAATAATGGAAATAAAACTCAGCACGTACTCAAAGTTCGCGACCGAGGCGTTGATATTATAAAGAAGCGCGCCAATACCGGTAAATACCAGCAGAAAAGCACCGAAAACGTAAGCCTTCATGCTGTGATAGTAAAGGGAAAGCTCATGCTCCAGGACAGCGATCATGCGTTCTCCACCTCCTTTTCGACACTAATGGGCTCCGACGCGTCGCCTGTCATTTCCATAAAGATATCCTCCAGCGTCGCATGGACCGGATTCAGCTTGCGCAAGACCTTTTCGTTTCGGGCAAAGGCCAGAAAAACTTCCCGGCAGATTTCGCCCGGTTCTTCTTCGCTCACATTCAGGACAGCGCTGCAGCCTTCTTCTGTCTCCTCCGCCACGTCGATACTGCTTATTTTTTCTACGTGCTGCAGGAGTTCACGCAGTTCCGCCGCGCTCGTCTCAGCACATATCTCGATCGTATTCCCAGCGGATAAGGCCTGACCTAAATTTTCCAGCCGGTCAAAGGCCACCAGCTTTCCCTTGTGGATGATCAGCACCTTATCGCAGATGGCCTGAATTTCCGAGAGGATATGAGAGCTTAAGATCACCGTATGCTTTTCGCTGAGTTTTTTGATCAGATCCCGGATCTCGATGATCTGCGCTGGATCGAGACCGACGGTCGGCTCGTCCAGAATGATGATTTCCGGATTTCCCAGCAGCGCCTGTGCGATGCCGACCCGCTGCCGGTAGCCCTTCGAGAGATGCTTGATCAGTTTTTCCTCCACCTCTTCAATGTGTGTCTCCTCCACGACCCTGTCGAGCTCTTCCTCGAGTTCTCCGCGCTTCAGACCCTTGGCTCTGGCCACAAAATACAGATACTCCAGCACCGTCTGCTCCATATAGAGCGGCGGCAGCTCAGGCAGGTAGCCAATCAGCTTCTTCGCCTCCTTCGGCTGCTCAAAAATGTCATAGCCGCCGACAATCACATCGCCGGCGGTCGCGGCCAGACAACCCGTGATGATATTCATCGTAGTCGTCTTTCCTGCGCCGTTCGGCCCCAGGAAGCCGTAGATCTGTCCCGGTGTGATCGTAAAGGACAGATCGGATACGGCGAGCTGATCGCCGTACCGCTTTGTCAAGTGTTTCACTTCTATCAAATGAAAGACCTCCTTTCAAGGACAGACGCCCGCGCCTGCCCTTAGAAGGAGTATATATTCTGTTTTTGTTAAAACCATGGAAATGTTGTGAAGTGCAAGTGAAAATTCTGTGAAAACCGTCTGGAACAGCAGCTCTGCTGTTATCGCGGTGAAACACATCGGAGAGCGGCCTACAGCCGCTCTCCTGTCAACAATTCATAAGCCTGCAGATACTTTCCGATCGTCTTCTCCACGATCTCTTCGGGCAGCGTCCAGTCGTTGCCCGGATTTGCTTTCAGCCAGTCGCGGGCAAACTGCTTGTCAAAGGAGGGCTGGCTGTGGCCCGGCTCGTAGCCCTCAGCGGGCCAGAAGCGGGAACTGTCCGGCGTCAGCATCTCGTCGCCGAGCACAATATTGCCCTGCTCATCAAGGCCGAACTCGAACTTCGTGTCCGCGATGATAATGCCGCGGCCGAGCGCGTAGTCCGCGCATTTCTTGTAGAGGGCAATCGTGTAGTCGCGCAGCTTCGCCGCGTACTCCTCTCCCTTGCCGGGAAAATATTTCTCGAGATGCGCGACGCTCTGCTCATAAGAAATATTTTCATCGTGGTCGCCGATCTCCGCCTTCGTGGAAGGAGTGTAGATCGGCTCCGGCAGCTTATCGGACTCCTTAAGTCCTTCCGGCAGCGCAATGCCGCAGACCGTACCGCTCTTCTGATAGCTCGCCCAACCGCTGCCCGTGATGTAGCCGCGAACGATACACTCGATCGGGAGCATCTGAAGCTTCCGACAGAGCATGCTGTTGCCGTCAAACCGCGGCTGCCGGAAAAATTCCGGCATATCCTTTCCGTCCACCGAAATCATGTGATTTGGGAGAATGTCCCGGGTCATGTCGAACCAGAAGCGCGACATCTGTGTCAGCACCGTGCCCTTCTTCCTCACGTCATTTTTCAGAATCACGTCAAAGCAGCTGATGCGGTCCGTCGCGACCATAACCAGGCTGTCGCCGCAGTCGTAGATCTCGCGTACCTTGCCCTCTTTGACCGGTTTCATTTCCATACTCATATCTTTCTTCCTCCGTCTTTCTTCTTTAAAATCGTGAATAGCGACCATACATCCCCTGCGGACAGAAAAGTTTTCTTCATATGCAAAAACGCACAGGCCATACCATCATGTCAGCGAAACATTCCAAACAAAGAATTGTTCAGGGAATCCACGAGCTCCTGAATCGCCTCGCTCGCATCGTTCAGATTCTCGATTGCCTCTGTTAGCTGCTCCATGTCCAGCGCCCGCATCGTCTCATTCAGCGTATCGACATCCAGACCGGCAATGGTTCCGGAGAGCTGCTCCCAGTCAATGTCCGAGTCGGAAATCTCCGTCAGTACACTCTCCGCCTCCGTGAGCGTGCTGTTCACTGTATCGATATCCAGCTGCGATACCTGCTCCACCACCGGCTCCAGCGTCCTCTGCACCCAGACCAGTGCTCCCAGCAGGCAGACTGTCAACAGCACGGATACAATGCTGAGAACTCTGTTAAATTTCAGATCCCGACGCAGCTTTTTTAACTGCTTCTCCAGCTCATTGTCATCCATGGCTTTCTCCTCCTGTAGTGTGCTCCTTCTTTACCTGCTCGCGGACGTTGCGGCGTACCTTTGCCTCCACCGCCGTGAAGCACGCGCTCTCCTCCGGACTCAGGCCATCCATGCAGACACTGCCAAACTGCCGGAGAATCTCTTCCATTTTCTCCAGACACACGCGTCCCTTTTCAAGCACCGCGACGATCAGCATCCCGTCCTTGTCCGTGCGCATTGCGACATACTCGCCGCGCTTCAGGCGGCTTAAGGTTCGTGCCGTCCGCTGCGGCGTCTGCCCGGTGATCGCAGCGATCTCCTTCTGCCGCCCAAACTGCCGGATATCCCGGAACAGCCAGAGCAGCGTAGCGTCATCCAGAGTCAGCTGTTTCAGTACCTCATCAGAGTGCAAGAACTCCTCTATCAGCCTGCGTCCATAATAAAAATCCGGCCAGAAGCCCACTTTGCCCAGCAGCTCCTGCTCCGTTTGCGGACTTAACTCCGAACCGCCCTTCTTTCTGGTCGTGGGCAGCGGCATGACGACGCCATCCTTCGCCGCGCTGAGCAGATAGTAGCGCACCTTGCCCTGCACATCCTCATAGTCGTCTCCGTAGACATCCTTATAGAAATCATTGTAATACTCAAAAGTAACAATCTTCGTCCGGATCGTGGTGGCAATGTTCATGCTCTGCGAAACCAGACTGTTTTTTCGCTTCAAATAATAATAGACCGGCTCCTGAATCGCGCGGAAGGTCTCCGCATAGCGGATATACTCGAGATTAAAGAGAAAGTCCTCGCACCAGCTCAGCTCCGCGTCCATCCGTATCCCATGCTCCATGATAATGGAACGGCGGAACAGCTTATTCCAGAGCACCCCGTAATAAAAATCCGCCGGATTCTCGATCATATGTGCGGCAAACTCAACGCGGTCCATCACCTGATCCTCGTCGATGTCCCCCTTCTGCGACATGCGCGTACCCGACACACGATAAAAATCTGCGATCACCAGATCGCAGCCTGCCTCCTTGGCCGCACTCACCAGCAAACTGGTCGCGTTCTCCGGCAGCCAGTCATCACTGTCCACAAAACGGATATACTCCCCGCAAGCAGCCTCAATCGCCCGGTTCCGGCTTAAAGAAACGCCCGCATTCTCTTGATGGATTACGCGGACTCTGGCGTCCTTTTCCCGATATTCATCCACCAGAAGCTCCGAACCGTCCGTACTCCCGTCGTCGATCAGAATAATCTCCAGATTCTCATAGTCCTGACCCAGCAGGCTGTCCACACAACGCGCCAGATACTTCTGCGTGTTATAGACTGGTACGATAATGCTTACCAGCGGATTTCCCATGCCAATCCTCCTCATACGCGCTGCTTCGTCAGCTCCGCGAACTCTGTGCCCGCCGCGCGGCAAAGATCCGCGGGCGAGAGCTCGATCTGCGAACCGATCCGGCCACCGCTGACATAGATCTCTGACTGCTCCTGCGCAGAGCGGTCAATACGCGTCACATACTGCTTCTTCATACCGACCGCCGTGCAGCCGCCGCGGACATAACCCGTGACCCGGTTGATATCCTTCACGTGAAGCATCTCCACGCTCTTCTCTCCCACGGCGCGCGCCGCCTTTTTCAGATCCAGCTCCTCCTCGATCGGAATCACGAACACAAAATAATTCTTACTATTTCCAACCGTCACCAGCGTCTTGAACACCTTCTCATGCGGCAGTCCCAGCTGGTCCGCGACCTGAATTCCGTCCACGAACTCCCCGCACTCATAGGTATGATACTGAAACGGAATCTTCATCGACTCGAGAATCCGCATCGCGTTAGTCTTGACCTCTTTTTGCTTCGCCATGGCTTTTCTCCTCACACAGCTTCTATTTTTGCATGTTTCTGCAAAAAAAGCAACCACGGATTCTTACTCCGCCAGCGGCAGGCAAATCTCGCCCACGAAGCAGTCGTCTTCACGCCGCCAGCTGAAGCTGCCGCCGTGCTTCTCGATGATTTTCCGGCAGGTTTTGAGGCCGATCTGCGTGCTCTCTCTGCGATTTTCCTGTTCGCGCACATGATTCGTGACCTGGATCTTCAGCTGGCCTTCTTCTTCTCGGATTCGAATCTCGACCGGATAAGCCCTGTCCGCATATTTCTGCAGGTTCCGAAGCAGGTTGTCAACCACGCGCTGCATGTATTCGCCGTCTACCATCACCGCGCCGGTAAGCCCGCCTGTCTCACATTCCATCTGCCCGCCTTGCTCCTTCCAGTCCAGAAGCTGGCGGCAGCAGAGTTCATTCACCAGATCCGCGCAGCTCATGCGGATCAGCACTAAGCTCTTCTCCTCCTGCCCGTAAACCAGAAAATATTCAAAGAGCCGGTCGGAGACGCGCTTCATCTGGAATGCTTTCTCTCGGCAGCGCTCCAGATAGGACTGCCGCTGCTCCTCGTTTTCACAGCGCCCGCGGCTTAAGATTTCCAGATACCCGATCAGGGAAGTGAGCGGCGTGCGCAGATCGTGAGACATCGCGGTCACCAGCTCCATATTCGCCTTCTCGGCCTCGGCCTTCTTCTGCTGCTCCTCCAGAATTCCATTTTTCAGCGTCTCAATGCCCTTCGCAAGGTCGGTGAGCTCATCCCTGCCACGGATTGTGACCGGGTAGCTTAAGTTCCCGGCGCTTAAAACCGATAGTTCCCGTTCCAGACAGTTGATATAACGAATCTTCCGATGCACCATCAGGAAGAGAAGAAGGATGAATACAATCCCTCCCACCACGTATTTCAGGACATTCAGCCAGTTCATATCCTGCATCGTGATATAGTATTCCAGCTCCGCCTTGATCGGCGTTCCATCGCAGAGCTCCAGATCATAGTAAGTGACGCGGTTCAGCTCCAGCATTTCCGGAGGCTCATCCTCGCCCTCATTGATCGTCAGATAAGGACCAATAAGCGCGTCCACATCGCGGTAAAACATCACATAGATGTCCTTCTGCCGCTGCACCCAGCCTACCAACAGCTCTATATTATCCTCTCCCACCTGATTTGTCTCAATGAAATCATTCAGGCTCTCCAGCGTCTCATCCATGGCCAGGTCAATTGATTCCTCCGAATAGCGCCGGTTCGCGGCGATATCATAGGCCAGATTTTCAGTCAGGCTTGCAACCAGAACGGCCACAAGCAGCGCGGCAGCGCTCATCACAATCAACTCCAGCGTGAGCCGGTTTCCCCATTTCTTCTCAGACGACACAGTATCCCCTTCCCCAGACATTCTGTATGTAACTCTCCCTCTCTTTTCCCAGTTTGCGGCGAATATTCCGAATGTGAACCATGACCGTATTGCCGGAGCTCGCATAGAAAGTTTCCTTCCACACGGCCTCATAAATTTCCCGCACAGAAAAAACCTTTCCCGGGCTGGAGATAAGCAGCAGCAGAATCTGATACTCCATCTCCGTCAGGGCGATCCGCTCTTCGCCCGCGAAGACGCTCTGGCGCTTCCGGTCCACTGTGATATCGCGGTAGAATGCAAGTTTTTCCGGCCTCTCCTGCTGCCCCTTGTAGACCTGATAACGGCGCAGCAGCGCGCCGACCCGCGTCAGCAGCTCCGTATAGGAAAAAGGCTTCACCAAATAGTCGTCGCCGCCCGCGCCGAATCCCTGCACTTTGTCGCGCTCCCCGGACTTCGCCGTCAGGAAGAGGATCGGCACATTCGTCTGCTCCCGTATCTTCTCACAGGCCCAGATTCCCGACTCTCCGGGCATCAGGATATCCAGAATGACCAGATCTGCCTCCGAAGCCCGCTCAAGTGCCTCATGCGCATCGCAGGCCTCCATGACCTCATAGCCCTCTCCGGAGAGCATCACGCGCAGCACCTCGCGGATCTCCGGTTCATCGTCCACCACCAGTATTTTCTGTTTTTCCGGCATAACAAAAGCCTCCCTCAAAACTTTGCGTTACCGACAGTGTAGCACTTTACAGCAGGAAAAGAAAAGACCTGACGGAAGACTTTAAGAATTCTTAAGCATTCCTATTTGATAATTCTTTTCAACTGGAAGCTTGCGTTCTGAGTTAGTCGGTGCTAACATTTAACTATCGTTGAAAAAGGGAGTTCCCAAAGTTATGTTTCTGGAAATACAGGAAATCCGAAAATCCTTCGGCTCCGGCGAGAACCGAACGGAGGTCCTGAAGGGCGCCAGTCTCGCGGTCGACAAGGGTGAATTCTGCGTGCTGCTCGGCCCCTCCGGCTCGGGAAAATCGACGCTGCTCAATATCGTCGGCGGCATCGACGCGGCGGACTCGGGCGAGATCGCGATCGGCGGGGAGCGCATGTCCGGCATGAAGGAACGGCGACTGACCGACTATCGCAGGCGGCATCTCGGCTATGTCTTCCAGATGTACAATCTGATCCCAAACCTGACCGTGCGAGAGAATATCGAGGTCGGCGCGTATTTAAGCGAAGACCCGCTCGATGTGGACGATCTGCTCCACACGCTGGGGCTTGACGAACATCAGAGGAAACTCCCGGGGCAGCTCTCCGGCGGGCAGCAACAGCGCACGGCGATCGGACGCGCGGTTGTGAAAAAACCCGACATCCTGCTCTGCGACGAACCGACCGGCGCGCTCGACTACCAGACCTCGCGGGAAATCCTGAAGCTCATCGAGACCGTGAGCCGCCGCTACGGCAGCACCGTACTCATGGTCACGCACAACGACGCGATCCGGCGCATGGCTGACCGCGTCGTGCGCCTGCGGGACGGGCAGATCCGGGATAATCGCCTGAACGAACAGCGCATCCCGGCGGAGGAGCTGGAATGGTAAGAAAGAAAAATCCCTTGTACCGGCGTCTTCCGCGAGAGCTGCGAAGCGAGCTCGGAAAATATCTCGTGATTTTCCTTCTGCTAACCGGCTCGATCGGCTTTGTGTCCGGTTTCCTCGTGGCGGACGGCAGCATCCTCGCCGCCTACGAGGAGAGCTTTGAAAAATACAATATTGAAGATGGAAACTTCCATCTGAGTGAAAAGATGAACCGCGCGCAGCGAAGCTCCATCGAGGACTTCGGCGTCACGCTCTACGATAATTTCTACGCGACGGAAACTCTGACAAATGGCAGCAGACTGCGCATCTTCCAGAATCGCAGTGAGGTCAATCTCGTCTGTCTCATGGAGGGGCGGATGCCGGAGACGGCGGATGAGATCGCGATCGACCGCATGTACGCGGACAATAACGGTCTCTCTGTCGGCGATACACTGCAGAGCGAATCCCGCAGCCTCACCATCTCCGGCCTCGTCGCGCTCCCCGACTACAGCTGCCTTTTCGAGGACAATGGGGATTCCATGTTCGACGCCGTGCAGTTCGGCATGGCCGTCATGTCCGCGGAGGGCTTTTCCACATTTCACGACGCGGAACTCACGTGGAGTTACTCATGGAAATATGACGCGGATATTGCTCCGACAGATGAAGACGCCGAGCAAGAAATCTCCGAAGAGCTCATGAAAGCCATGCTCCGCGAGGTAGGGCTCGAAGCCTTCGTTCCGCGCTATCTCAATCAGGCGATCATGTTCACCGGCGACGATTTCAGCAGCGACAAAGCGATGATGACCGCACTGCTCTACATGGTCATGGCGATCATGGCCTTTGTCTTCGCGGTCACAACAAACGCCACGATCGCAAAGGAGGCGAATGTCATCGGAGTCTTACGCGCCTCCGGCTACACACGCGGTGAACTCATCCGGCACTATATGACATTACCCCTGCTCGTGACGCTCGCCGGCATGCTCGTCGGCAATTTGCTCGGATATACGGTTTTCAAAAATCTCTGCGCCGGCATGTATTATGGAAGCTACAGTCTGCCGACCTACGAGACGCGCTGGAACGCCGAGGCCTTCCTTCTGACCACGCTTGTCCCCGGCATCCTGATGCTGCTCATCAATTTCGTGCTTCTGCGCCGTACCTTAAGCCTTTCGCCTCTTAAATTTTTGAGGAGGGATTTGAGCCGGAAGAGCCGCTCCCGCGCGCTGCCGCTGCCCCGCCGCGTCCCCTTTTTCACACGCTTCCGGCTGCGCATCATCTTCCAGAACGCGGGCAACTACGCAATTCTCTTCGTCGGCGTGCTCTTCGCGAATCTGCTCCTGATGTTCGGCCTGATCTTCCCCTCCGTCCTGAATCACTATCAGGCTACGCTCGAGGACAATCTGCTCTGCAATTACCAGTACATTCTGCAGATTCCCTTAAGCGCCATGAACGAGGAGCGGAAGCTCGAGAGCCTGCTGTCCATGCTGCTCTTCTCGCTGGACGCGCAGACGGAAAATGAGGACGCAGAGGAATTTACGGCATATTCTCTCGTTACACTGGAAGGCGAATATAAAAGCGAGGAGGTTCTTCTCTACGGGATCGCCGCGGACAGCCGCTATATCAACGCGGATTTTGAGGAGGAACAGATCTATATCTCACAGGCCTACGCGGAAAAATTCGGCACACAGCCCGGCGATATCATCACCCTGAAGGAAGAGTACGGGGACGAATACTACGATTTCACGGTCAGCGGCGTCTACGCCTACGAGGGCGCGCTCGCGCTCTTTATGGAGCAGGATTACCTGAACGCGTACTTTGATCTGGGGGACGATTATTTTTCCGGCTATTTCTCCGACACAGAGATCACCGACCTCAACGATCAGTACATCTCCTCGGTCATCGATCTGGAAGCGCTGACGAAAATCACGCGGCAGCTGAACGTCTCGATGGGCACGATGATGTATATGGTGGACGCTTTCTCCGTCGTCATGTTCCTCGTACTGATCTACCTGCTCTCGAAGACAATTATTGAAAAGAATGCCCAGTCAGTCTCCATGGCAAAGATTCTTGGCTACACGCCCGGCGAAATTGGACGGCTGTACATCCTCTCGACCACGCTCGTTGTGATCCTCTGCCTGCTCGTGACACTGCCGCTGGAAACGCGGATCATGTACTGGCTGTTCCGCGCGGTCATGCTGACCAGCATCACCGGCTGGATTCCCTTCTATATGGACCCGCTGATCTATGTGCAGATGTTTGCGCTGGGAATAACTGCCTACACACTCGTCGCGCTGCTGGAGCTGCGGAGGATCCGCCAGATCCCGATGGACGAGGCGCTGAAAAATGTAGAGTGAAAGGAACAGTATATTATATGAAAAGGAAAAGGTTTCATTTTGAAAAAGCTCTGCTTCTCATCCTGACTTTGTGCTGTCTCTCAGGATGTAAGAATGCTTCAGATTCCTCAGACGACACAGCTTCTCAAGAAACAACGGATCCCAACACACAGAAAACGGAGGAAAACACAGCCGAAACCACCCCCTACCGCTCCTCCCTCACCGTCGACAAAGCGGAGACCGTCTACGTGAAGGCACAGGCCGACGGCACACCGACGGAAATCACCGTCGAGACGGAGCTTAAGAATCCAGACCCGCAAGGACTCTCGCCAATCTCCGACTTCTCGCTCCTGAACGATATCAAAAATACCGAGGGCGACGAGGATTTCACGCAGGGCGACGACGGCTCGCTCACCTGGGAAAATCAGGGCGCGGACATTTCCTATAAGGGATCTACCGAAAAAGAACTTCCCGTCAATGTGCTGATTAGCTACTATCTGGATGATCAGGAAATCGAGGCCGGGGATCTTGCGGGCAAAAGCGGACGGCTGCGCATCCGCTTCGACTACGAGAACCGAACCACGGAGGAGGTCGAAGTAAATGGTGAGACGGTGAGTACAAAGGTACCCTTTACGGCAGTCACGCTGCTGTACCTGTCTTCCGATATTTTCTCCAATATTGAAGTGACAAATGGAAGCCTCGTCTTCCTGGGTTCCCAGGAGATCGCCCTTGGCTTTGCACTGCCGGGGCTCGCCGAATATCTCAAGCTCACGGATTATGAGCTTACCGAGGATCTGGAAATTCCGGAATATGTGGAATTCTGCGCCGATGTGACGGACTTTGAACTGGATTTCACGGCGACTGTCCTCACGCCAGGATTATTTTCGGAGATGGAGGAATCCGATCTCGATGAGCTGGACGACATGATCGCCGATATGAAGGAGCTGGGCGACGCCTCCTCCGATCTGGTAGAGGGAACGGAAGAGCTATATGATGGTACCAGCGAACTCTATGACGGCACGGGGGAACTTTTGGATGGTGTGACGGAGCTGCGGGACGGTGTAAAGGAATACACAGACGGCGTATGGGCCGTGGATGCAGGGCTGGACAGCGTGAATTACTATCTCTACCAGCTGACGCTCTCGAACGAGGAACTGCAGGAATCCGTGCAGGCATTAGCAGACGGACTTTCGGAAATCGAAGCTGCGCTCAGCGCGATCGAACTGCCGGATTCCTCAGAATCTGCCTCCACGGAAGAACTGAGCGAAGAACAGACCGCGCTCTACGGACAGCTCTCTGTATTTCAGGCACAACTCACCGCGCTGCGGGAAAGCATAAGTCAGCTCTCCGCTGGCAGCCAGCTTCTCTTTGTCGGCGTGAAGAGCTACACCGACGCCGCCTATCAGATTTATCAGGGAACAAAGGAACTGAGCGAGGGCTCCGCCGAGCTGGCAAACGCCAAATTTGAGCTGAACGACGGCATGCAGGAGCTGCTGGACGCCATAGAAGAGTTAAACGAAGGCGTCGGCGACCTAAACGAAGGCGTGGAAGAACTCCGCGATGGTGTGAAGGAATTCGATGAGGAGGGTATCCAAAAACTCAGCGATCTCTTCGGGGACGATCTCGCCGCGCTCGTCGTCAAACTGCGCGCCCTCAAAATCGCCGACGACGCCTACCAGAATTTTGGCGGCATCGCCGATGGAGCGATCGGCAGCGTGCGCTTTCTCATCGAGACGGAGGAAATCGCCCCAGAATAAGAATATATACTATGGTTCATTCTCTACCGCGATCTGGCACACCTTCATCGCGTTCAGGGCATTCTGGTGACTCTCTGGCGTGACACCCGCGCAGCAGGACGCGTCGACCACGATCGGGATCTCCGGCAGGTACGCTTTCGCGAGCAGCACATTGGAAATCACACAGATGTCCGTGCACAATCCCACGAAGGTAATACTCTCGATCGCTTCCTTCTCATTTGCCTGACGGAGCAGCTCGCCCAGCTTTACTGAGCCAAAAGTCGGCTTATCGACAGGCTCCTCCTTACAGAAATCCACGAGCTCCGGGCGGATCCGCCAGCCCTCCGTGCCGCGGATGCAGTGCGGCACCGGGAGCCTGTGTCCCTCCTGCGTGTCCATATAATTCTGTTCATGCGTGTCCCTCGTGAAAATCACACGCCCCGGAAAACTGCGTATTTTCTCCGCCACCCGCGGCACGATCGCCACGGCCTCCTTCGTGCCGAGCGCCCCGTCGATAAAATCATTCTGCATGTCCACAACTACCAGTATTTTCTGCATCGTCGTTTTCTTCCTTTCTTCTCTCTTCGCACACTATTCGTTTTTCCCACTTTGTGACTGTCTGCTTACGGCACGGATATCATCCCTCCCCAATCCAGTGCTTTCTGTTATTTTACCATATTTTGTCCCATAGTTGGAAACTTAACATAAATAAATTTGCAGTCGCTCTACAATGGTAAGAAAATCCTTGACGCACAAAGCCGCTTATGCTATAGTATTCAAGGCTGTCCGGCGAACGGACGGCCAAAAGTTGCGCGAAAAATCACGCGAGGCTATTTCGGGGGCGGTGTCCTTATAAGGATTCTCTCGGAAGCGATGGCTCCGCGGAAGAAAAACCAAAATGGAGGAAGAAAAAATGAGCGTAATTTCCATGAAACAGCTGTTGGAAGCCGGCGTCCACTTCGGACACCAGACCCGGAGATGGAACCCCAAGATGGCGGAGTACATCTACACAGAGCGTAACAGCATCTACATCATCGACCTGCAGAAGTCCGTCGTAAAGGTTGACGAAGCTTACAGGGCTGTCGCTGATATCACCGCACAAGGCGGTACAATTCTCTTCGTCGGCACGAAGAAACAGGCGCAGGACGCGATTCAGGCGGAGGCCGAGCGCTGCGGCATGTTCTATGTGAACGAGAGATGGCTGGGCGGCATGCTTACCAATTTCAAGACGATCCAGAGCCGTATCGTCCGCATGAAGCAGATCGAGGCCATGGAGCAGGACGGCACCTTTGATGTGCTGCCGAAGAAGGAAGTCATTGCACTTAAAAAGGAACTCGAGAAGCTGCAGAAGAACCTGAACGGCATCCGCGATATGAAGCGCCTTCCGGACGCGATCTTCGTGGTTGACCCGAAGAAGGAGCACATCTGCGTACAGGAGGCTCACTCCCTTGGCATCCCGCTGATCGGCATCTGCGATACCAACTGCGATCCGGAAGAGCTGGACTATGTGATTCCGGGCAACGACGATGCGATCCGTGCGGTCAAACTGATCGTTTCCAGAATGGCGGACGCCGTCGTGGAAGCGAGACAGGGCGAGGCCGAGGAGTATGACGAGCAGGCGGAGTACGAAGAGGACGCCGCATACGAGGAGCAAGAGTAAGCTTTAAGGAGGGTTCAGAATATGGCTATTACAGCTGCAATGGTAAAGGAATTAAGAGAGATGACCGGTGCGGGTATGATGGACTGCAAGAAGGCCCTGACCGCTACCGAGGGAAATATGGACGAGGCCGTCGATTTCCTGCGTGAGAAGGGACTTGCCACCGCGCAGAAGAAGGCGAGCCGCATCGCCGCGGAGGGCATTGTCGCCACCGCTCTCACCGAGGACGCGAAGAAAGCTGTCGCCGTCGAGGTGAACGCGGAGACCGATTTCGTGGCAAAGAATGAGAAGTTTCAGGGCTATGTGGCACAGGTCGCGGCTCAGGCTCTGACGACGAAAGCTGCGGATATCGACGCTTTCCTCGCGGAGGAGTGGACCGCGGAGCCGGGCAAGACCGTGAGCGAGGCGCTGGCTGCACAGATCGCCGTGATCGGCGAGAATATGAAGATCCGCCGTTTCCAGCAGATGGAAGAGCAGAATGGTTTCATCGCTTCCTATATCCACATGGGCGGCAAGATCGGCGTGCTCGTGGACGTGGAGACCGATGTGATCAACGATGAGATCCGTGAGATGGCAAAGAACCTCGCGATGCAGGTCGCGGCTCTGAAGCCGATCTACACAAATAACAGTGAGGTTGATGAGACCTACAAGGCGCATGAGCTTGAGATCATCAAGGCACAGATCGAGAATGATCCGAAGATGGCCGGCAAGCCGGAGAAGGTTATTAACGGCGCGGTAATGGGTCGTCTGAACAAGCAGCTCAAGGAGATCTGCCTGCTCGATCAGGTCTATGTAAAGGCCGAGGACGGCAAACAGCTCGTCTCCGCCTATGTAGCGCAGGTTGCGAAGGCCAACAGCGCGAATATCGCGATCAAAGGCTTTGTTCGTTTTGAGACCGGCGAGGGTCTTGAGAAGAAGAACGAGGACTTCACGGCTGAGGTCGCAAAGCAGATGGGACTTTAATTCTCCCTTAAAAAAGTCGAACCCCCGGATTTCTCCGGGGGTTCTTTTTGTGTTCTGATCAGTCATCCCACTCCGCGTCGTATTCGAGGATCTCGCCCGTGACGGCATTGATCGTGCACTCATATTCCATATTTCCCTGATAGAATTCGATTTCATATTCCATAATCCCATCATCCCTGTCCAGCTTCGCCTTCTCAAAGACGACATCGGAAGCCGAGAGTCCTGCCTGGTTCAGGGCGATAGCCTTCGCCTCGTCCACGCTGATATAGGAACCGCTGTCCGTACTGCCGGACGAACCTGAGCTCGAGGATACGCTGGGCGCAGTCTCCAGAGCTTCGACACTCTTATCCACGATCGCACCATCCGAGACACGAATCTCATACTCATACTCAGTAGTCGAGCTGACAAACTCGATGTCATATACAGCGACGCCGTCGTCCATATCCTCATGTGCCTTCGTAAAGGTCACGTCGGAAGCGGAGACTCCCGCGTCGGAGAGCGCCTTATTTTTGGCGGTTTCCAGATCGATCCGGCTATTCGCCGTTGACGCGGAGCTGTCGCCCGAAGTTGTCTGCGCGGAGGAGCCTGTATCCGTGGTTCCGCTCTCCACCACCGGAGTCGTCTCAACTGTCTCCACCACGACAGTTTCCGTTTTCGCCGCAGGCGTATCTTCTGCCGCGCTTGCCGCAGCAGCCGGCTCCTCCACAACGGTCGTCACTGTATGCGTCTCTTTGGACTTGCTGTAGATCGCCCCTCCGCTCACCTTGATCTCATACTCATATTCCACATTTTCCACGTAGAATTCGATATCATAAACCGACTGTCCATCGTCGTGGTCGAGATCCGCTTTGGTAAAGGTAACCTCGGATGCGGTAAGTCCCGCGTCCGTCAGGGCAATTTCCTTTGCCTCCTCCAGCGTGATCTCCGAGACCTCCGCCGCCGTGCTGGCCAGGGCAATGATCTCCGCCGACTTCTTGATCACGGTTCCGTCAGACGAGAGAATCCAATACTCATATTCCGTATCACCCGCGGTAAAATCCACTTCGTAGACGAACTGCCCGTCCTCATGATCGAACTCAACTTTGACATACTGTGCGGAAGCCGGATCCACACCCGCGTCGGCAAAAGCATAATTCTGTGCCGCTTCTTCCCCGATGGCTGATTTCTGCGCGGCGGCTGTCTTTGCGCCTGACGCCGCGTAGGCTGTCCCTGCTCCTAAGAGTGCAACTGCGGACGCGATACCCGCGATCGACATGACTGTTTTTTTTCTGGTTCCAAAAAATTTCTGAATGATATTCTGCTTCATCTATTTTGTCCTCCTTTTGTTTTCTGTAAGCACAGTATAAAACAGAAAAATTAGAAGAACATTAGAGCGAAAAATTTTTCAAAAAAACTTTAAAAGTCGTTCCGCGCCCTGCTTCGCTCTCCACTGTGATCTCGCCGCCGTGAAATTCGACAATCTCCTTCACCATCGCAAGCCCGAGCCCGTTCCCCTCCCCGCTGCGCGAGGCGTCAGCCTGATAAAAACGCTCAAAGATATGCGGCAGGCTCTCCGCATCGATACCGACGCCATCATCCTGCACGGTGAGAATGATTCCCGCCTCGTCGGAATGCAGGGCAACCCATGTATGACCATCCGGCTTTCCATAGCGATAGGCGTTGCCAATGAGGTTCGTCAACAGCCGCGTCAAAAGCTCACGGTTACCGCAGAAATGGATATCCGGCTCCGCCTCAAAGCGCAGCTCGATATTCTTTTCCCGTAGCAGCGCCAGATCCATGCAGACGCCCTCCGTCAGCGCCGTCAGATCCAATTCTTCCTTCGCATAGCGCTCCGGCTGAAGCTCCAGCCTCGTGAAATCCAGCAGATTGCCGATCAGCCGGTTCATCTTGCGGCTCTGCCGCTGGATGACCTGAAGCGCCTCCTCATATTCCTCCTGTGTCTGCGGGGACTCCAGAGAAAGCTCGCACTGCGCGCTGATCACGGCGGCCGGCGTCCGAAGCTCGTGGGAGGCGTCGGAGACGAAGCGCTGCTGCGCCTGAAAGGACTCGTCCAGCCTCGTGAACATCTCATTGAACTGTCCGGCAAGCTGATGCAGCTCATCCTGCCCCTCGCTGAGCTCAATCCGTTTTCCCAGATCATTTCCCTCGCGGATCTGCGCCGCCGTGTCCGCGATCTGCCGAATCGGGCGCAGCATCCGCCCCGCGATCAGAAAGCCCCCGATGATGGCCAGCACGACAAGACTCGGCAGAAGGATAAGGGAGGTTCGGGAAATGGCGGATAACTCAACCTCGCCCTGCGTCTCGGCGACAATGCCGTGCAGCCACAGATCCTCAAGTCCCTCCGTCTCCAGTCTGTGGTCAAAAATATAGTAGAGCGTCCCCTCCACCGTTATACGCTGCACCTCCAGGTCGGAAAGCGCGACTGAGGCGCTCTCCCGCGCAATCGGATTCTCGCCGTAGACGAGCGTGCCGTCCGTCCGGCAAAGAGAGGTGTAAATCTCATTGACGGCATCAAGGAAGTCGTCGTCGATCTCAATATAACCCCCGTCAAAATGCGCATAATAATCCACATCATTGTCCGCATAGAGGTCGTCAATCGAAGCGTAATACTCGACTTCGTCCACATTATTCTCTACCGTCTGTATCAGTTCGTCACGGATTGTCTTCTGAATGATCTGGCGGCTGGCCGACAGAATCACAAAATAGGTGAGCGCGACGACCACAATCAGCACGGCCGAAAACCAGAGCGTGATCTTCGCGCGGATGGATAATCTTTTCAAAACTTAAGCGTCCTCCCAAATAACATAGCCTCTGCCGCGCACGGTGTGAATCAGCTTTTTCTTCTGTCCGCTGTCGATCTTGCGGCGGAGATAGCTGATATACACATCCACGACGTTCATGCCCCCCTCATAATCATAGTTCCAGATATGGTCCTCGATCTGTTCCCGGGACAGCGTGATACCCGGATTGTGCATCAGATATTCAAGCAGCGCGTATTCTCTGGCTGAAAGAGTAATCTCCTGCCCGCCGCGCGTAACCCGCTTTGCGGCGCAGTCCATGACGAGATCCCCGACTGCAAGCTCGCTCGTCGCCGTGCCGTGACTCGTGCGGATCATTGCCCGGATGCGTGCGCTCAGCTCTTCAAAGGAAAAGGGCTTCACCAGATAGTCATTTGCCCCGCTGTCGAGCCCCTTCACGCGGTCGGCGACGGAATCGCGCGCCGTCAGGAAAAGCACCGGCGTCATTTTTCCGGCATTCCGCAGAGCCGTGAGCACGGCGAAACCATCCGCTCCCGGCATCATGATGTCCAGAATCACGGCGTCGTAATCCGCGCAGGCCAGCATGTCAATCGCTTCTCTTCCATCATGGCAACTGTCCACACTGTAGCCGTCCGAACTTAATTTTTTACTGATGATGCGGTTCAGATCCCGCTCATCCTCCGCAAGAAGAATTCGCATACAAACCTCCTTTTCATCAGGAGTCTCTCGACTCGATCAGGATCATAATACCTTCGCCAATCGTGATCTGCGCCACATCCTCCGTAATTTCATTCGAAATCCCCCGGGACGCACTCCCTCGGACGGTAAAATCATAATCGCTGAGCGGATATTTCACCCCCTGCAGCGTCACGCCACGCACCTCTTCCGTGAACGGAATTAAAGAAAAGAAATCGCCATACTGCTCCTCGCGTTTCAGCGAAATATCGCCGCTGATCAGCCGAATGCGGTTGTACTCGTCCAGAATGCGGCAGGAAACCCCTTTTTCAAAAGGAAGATACAGCGTATGGATGTTTCCCAACACATGGTCGAGCCTGGTTCCGGTCGCCCCGACAATCGTGATATCTGTGCTGCCCAGCTCCAGCGCGAGTTCGACAGTGATCTGTGTGTCCGTGGCGTCCTTCACCGGATTAAACTCTCGAAGCTCAATGTCCGTATGCCGATATTTTTCAAGAATCTCCGGCTGCAGACTGTCAAAATCGCCGACGATGCGCGTCGGCCGGATCTCCTGCTTATAACAAAAGGCCAGCCCTTTATCCGCACAGATAATGTGGTCAAAGGGCTGCTCCAAAACGCCGAGGACAAAATCGACATCGATCCTGCCCCCGCTGATAATCAGGGTTTTCATCACTTCATAATCTCCATGAAATCACGCACATTCTGCCCGATATCTCCCTTGAAAATGGCAGATCCGGCCACGATCACATTCACCCCCGCGTCAAGGACCATCCGAAGATTCTCCTTCTTAATGCCGCCGTCCACCTCGATGTCGGTGTCAAGCCCGCGCACGTCAAGCATCGCACGAAGCTCGCGGATCTTCTGTGTAGACTCCGGAATATAGGACTGTCCGCCAAAACCCGGCTCCACCGTCATGAGGAGAATCATATCCGCCTCATCGAGCACATCCGCAAGGACACTGTTCGGCGTCTTCGGTTTAATCGTCACGCCTGCTTTAACACCTTTTTCCCGGATCGCGCGCAACGTCTTCTTTATATCCTTACAGGCCTCATAATGCACAGTGATAATATCTGCCCCGCAGCGCACAAATTCATCAATATAACGATCGGGATCCACAATCATCAGATGGACATCCAGCACGAGATCCGTAACCTTTCGAACGGATTCCAGCACCGGCATGCCAAATGAAATACTCGGAACAAACAGGCCGTCCATCACGTCATAGTGCAGATACTGCGTGCCCGCCTCCTGCACACGCCGGATATCGTCTCCGAGATGCGCGAAGTCCGCCGACAATATCGAGGGTGATAAGTATTTTTTCATGATTTAATGATACCTCCTCTTCTCCCGCTCACACAGCTCTTCATAAAAATCCAGATAGCTGTCATAGCGCCTTCTGTGGATTTTACCGGCCTCCACTGCCGCCTTTACCGCACAGCCGGGTTCCTGCACATGCGCACAGCCGGGAAAGCGGCATTTATTTTCATAAGGGGCGAACTCCGGGAAATCGTAGCGGAGTTCTTCCTTCTCCTCCTCCATCAGGTCGAGGGAACTGAAACCCGGCGTATCAAAGAGGTAGCTGTCCTTCTGAATCCGGTACAGCTCACTGTGACGCGTCGTATGCTTTCCGCGCTCAAGTTTTCCGCTGATCTGGCCGGTCTGGCTATCTGCCTCCGGGATCAGCAAATTGGTCAGCGTCGACTTTCCCACGCCGGAGGGTCCCGCCAGCGCGGTCGTCTGATCCAGAAGCATTTTTCTCAGTTCCTGAGCGCCCTCTCCCGTTTTTGCACTGACGAATACAAGAGGGCTGCCGCTTCCCGCATAGATCCGGCGCAGCTCCTCCTGATCCTCCTGTGCCTCGTCCAGCTTGTTAAAACAGATGATCGAGGGAAGCTCTTTCTGCCGCATCATAACCAGAAAGCGATCCAGCAGCCCCAGATTCGGCTTCGGTTTCGACAGGGCGAAAACGATCAGCGCCTGGCTGAGATTTGCAACTGCGGGCCGGATCAGTTCACTGCTCCGCGGCAGGATCTCTTCGACATTTCCACTGTGCTCTGACTCATCCAGCGCCTGTATCTCCACCATATCCCCGACCAGAGGCTTTAAGCCCCGGTTTCGGAATATCCCCTTTGCCCTGCACTCATATACGCCGCGTCCTTCTACATAGACATAATAGAAACCCGCGATCCCTTTGATAATTCTTCCTCTCATCAGGCTGATGGTCCCAGGCTGACATAGATCGTCACTTCGCCATCATAGTCCACCGTGCTGCTGGGACTGAAACGCGTCACGTAGCCCGCTCCCACGGAGCTGCTGTATTCCGTCGCCTGCGTGATCGTACCCGTAAACCCGGCATTCCGAAGAGCGGTCACCGCCGAATCATAGGTCATGTTTACCACAACAGACGGAATCGTAATGGCCTGTTTTCCAAGGCTGACTGTGATCGTGACCGTGCTCCCAACCGCTACGCTGCTGCCCCGATCCGGATCGGTACTGATGACCAGTCCGCTGCGAATGTCGTCCGAATAAGCCTCCGTCACCGAAACCTTAAATCCGTCAGCCTCAAGCTCAGATGTTGCTCTCGCCTGCTCATGTCCGATCACGTCCGTCACCATCGCTGTCTGCGGACCGCTGCTGATGACCAGATCAACGGATGTACCCTTTTCCACGGAAGAGTTGGCCTCCACGCTCTGACTGATTACCAGCCCTTCCTCCACGGTATCGCTGCTGCTCTCTGACACCGTGCCGACTGTCAGGCCTGCAGCCGTCAGCGCGCTGCGCGCAGTAGACTCATCCTTTTCCAGCACGTTCGGCACCGTTACCGTAGTCTCTTCTTCTTCTTCCTCCTCAGATGTCGCTGTAGAAGAGTCCGCGCCGCTCGATGTTATTACCTCCACGGAGCTTCCTACCTCCACACGGCTGCCTTCCTCCACGCTCTGGTTGATAATCTGCCCGGACGCGTACTCGGAGGACGCCTCGCTGCCTTTCAGCGTGATACTCAGACCCAGCTCCTCCAGCTCGATCTTCGCCTCCGTCACCGTCATTCCGAGAAGGCTGGGCATCTCCACCGTGTTGGCCGAGGAACTCTCCTCCTCTTCATCTTCCAGACTTTCCTCCGTCTGCGTGCCTTCCGAGTCAGAGCTGCTGCCGGAACCAAGTCCAAAAAGTCTGGATACCAATAGGAAGACAATCACCACAATAATGATAGCGAGCACAATGCCTGCCGCGGTCATCGCCTTCTCCACCGCCGGGCTCAGGCGCTCATCCTCATCGTCGTCGTCCTCATCATCATCCTCATCGTCATCCTCTTCTTCTTCGTCCATTTTATGACGCACAGCTCTTCTTACATCCTTCACCTGAGCGGTCGTGTCCTTCGTCACTATCACCGTTCTGGCCTGATCATCCGGATTGATCATCTTCACAAAATCGCCGTCCGGATCCATCAGGGACTGCTTCAAATCGGCAATCAGGTCGCCGATGTCCTGATATCTGCGATCCGGGCTCTTCTCTGTCGTCTTTTTAATGATCTGGGAAAGACTATAGGGAAGATTCTTGCAGTAGATCTCCGGCGGGACCATCTCCTCCTGCAGATGCTTGACCGCGATCGTCACCGCCGAATCCCCGTCAAAAGGCACCCGGCCCGTCACCATCTCATAGAGCACGATACCGAGTGAGTAAATATCGCTTCTGTGATCCACATAACCTCCCCTGGCCTGTTCCGGAGAAGAATAGTGCACGGAACCCATCGCATTCGAGGTCGTCGTCTGTGAGGTGGTCGCCTTGGCGATGCCAAAGTCCGTCACCTTCACCTTGCCCTCCCGGGATATGATAATGTTCTGCGGTTTGATATCACGATGGACAATCTGGTTGTTGTGCGCGACCTCAAGCCCCGCGGACACCTGAATCGCGATGCTGGTGGCCTCCTTGATCGTGAGGCTTCCCTTCCGCTCGATATAGTTTTTGAGTGTGATGCCCTCGACCAGCTCCATGACAATATAGTAAATCCCGTTTTCGTCGCCGACGTCGTAGACATTCACGATATTCGGATGCGCGAGCCGCGCCGCGGACTGCGCCTCCTCCTTAAACTTCCTCACGAAAGCGTCATTGCCGCGAAATTCCTCCTTCAGGATCTTGACTGCAATATAACGGTTGAGTTTGTGGTCCTTGCCCTTATAGACCTCCGCCATGCCGCCAACTCCAATTTTTTCCAGAATCTCATAGCGGTCTCCCACAATCGTTCCGATTTTAATCATAATTTTACCTCACTGCTATTCTACTTCTGCCAGCACTACCGCAATATTATCCAGGCCGCCGTTTCTGTTCGCCTGCAGGATCAGCTCGCTGCCGATCTCGGACAATGAGCGCTCCTGACTGATGATCCGGCAGAGTTCCGTATCCTCCACCATATTGCTCAGGCCATCGGAGCAAAGCAGATATTTATTTCCATGCGCTGCCTCAAGGAAGTACAGATCCGGCTGAATGTCGCCCTGTATTCCCAGCGCTTTTGTGATAATATTTTTGTCGGGATGCTTCCTCGCGCTTTCCGGGCTGAGCTCCCCTTTTCGCACAAGCTCTGCCACATAAGAGTGATCCTCTGATATCTGGCGGATACTGTCACCGGCAATCTCGTAGATCCGGCTGTCACCGACATTCGCCGCGATTGCCTCCTCACCTGCAACCGTGAGCATCACAAGTGTCGTACCCATACCCTCATAATCCTCACACTCGCAGGACTTCTCAAAAATTCGATGGTTCGCATAGCGCACCGCCTTCTGAAGAATCAGCGCCGGACGGGTATCCATACTTTTCTGCGCCGCTTCGATAACGCTCTCCACCGCCAGAGAAGATGCGATCTCCCCGGCCCGGTGGCCGCCCATGCCATCCGCCACGATATAGAGATTCGGAAGATTCCCCACCGGAGCATCCGAGGCGTACACATAATCCTGATTGATCTTTCTCGCCCTTCCCACGTCTGTCATTGCAACTGATGCATGCACGCTTTCTTCACCTCACTTCTCAAGATATCGTCTTCTGAGCTGGCCGCAGGCACCATCGATATCCCGACCCATTTCTCTTCTTATAGTAACATGTTTCCCTGATTTTTCAAGAATTTCTTTGAAATTCAAGACTATCCCGCGTTCCGGCCCTGCAAGTCCCCGCTCTGCGACCGGGTTAACCGGGATCAAATTGATGTGGCAATTCATGTCTCCCAGCAGCGACGCGAGCGCCCGGGCATCCTCCGGCGCATCGTTTACGCCGCCGACCAGACTGTACTCGAAGGTAACCCGCCGCCCCGTCTTCTCAAAATAATAACGACAGGCATCCAGCACCTCCGGAAGCTCATAGCGCTTTGCGATCGGCATCAGCTGAAGCCGCTTCTCCTGCGATGGGGCATGAAGCGAGAGCGCCAGCGTAATCTGAAGTTCTTCATCCGCCAGCCTGTACATCATCGGCACAATGCCACAGGTCGACACCGTCACATTTCGCTGGCTGATATGCAGCCCGCCCTCCGCGGTAAGAAGCTCGATAAAACGCAGCAATGCATCGTAGTTGTCGAGCGGCTCCCCACTTCCCATGACGACGACACTGTGGACGCGCTCTTTCGACCACTTCTGAATCTGATAGACCTGATCCAGGATTTCAGAAGCCCGCAGATTCCGCGAGAGGCCGCCCAGCGTTGATGCGCAGAAACGGCAGCCCATCCGGCAGCCTGCCTGTGAGGAAACGCAGACAGAATTCCCGTAATGATAGCGCATCAATACGCTCTCAATCACATTGCCGTCGAAGAGACGGAACAAAAATTTACTGGTGCCGTCCTGCTTCGAGGTCTGCACCTCCAGAAGCTCCAAAGAAACTAATTCATACTCCGCACGTAGTCTCTCCCTCAGGTTCTTCGATAGATTGCTCATCTCATCGAAGTCCTCCGCCAGCTTTTCGTGAAGCCAGCTGTAGATCTGCCCCGCGCGGAACTTTTTTTCTCCGATTTTTTCCATTTCCGCCTGCAGCTCAGCAAGCGTCAGGGACTTGATATCCATCATTCAGTTTTCCTCCTGAATTTCGCGATGAAGAAACCATCCCAGGGATCGATCCCCGGCAGCATCTTCTTCTGCTCCTCCAGAACAAATGGATAATGCCCGAGTATCCACTCCACATTTCCCTCGTTTTCTTCCCAATGTACGGTGCAGGTACTATAGAGCAGCGTTCCGCCCGGCTTCACATAGCGCCAAGAAGCGTCCAGTATCCGTCTTTGCAACTGCACCAATTCGTCCTGCTGTGCAGGCGTCATCCGATACTTGAGATCGTGTTTTTTGTTCAGGACGCCGAGTCCTGAGCAGGGGAGATCGGCCAGCACAACATCCGCTTTCTCAAAAGATTCCTCATCCGAAATGGTCGCATCCTTGCACAGCGCATGAATATTTTTAAGCTGTGACCGCTGGATATTCTCGCGGATCAGCTCTATCTTCTCCTCCGTCAGGTCGCGCGCCTCGACCATGCCCGTACCGCCGAGCAGCTCCGCCAGATGCAGGCTTTTCCCGCCCGGCGCGGCGCAGAGATCAATACAATAATCTCCCGGACACGGCGCAGCCATGAGCGCCGCCTGCATCGAACTGACATCCTGCACCTGAAAAAGCCCCTCGTGAAAGGAGGGCAGCGCACGCAGATAATCGTAGCCCGAGATTGCAAGCGCCGGAGCCGTTCCCTCGACCTCGTGCGCTTCCGCGCCCTCCGCTTCCAGACGTTCTTTCAACTTCTCTCTGGTGATTTTTAAAAGATTGACGCAGATCGTCGTCGGCTTCTTCCGATACTGATCTTCCAGCATACGGGCTGCACGCTCCGCTCCGTATTCCCGCGTCCACTGCTCCACAATCCACCCCGGCGTGGAATAACGGATCGCGAGAGCTTCCGGCGGGGCTTCCGGCCTCCGGCGCGCGATATTCCGCAGGACGCCGTTGACAAAGCCGGTGAGGCCGGAGAATCCCTTTGCCCGCGCAAGCCGGACCGCCTCGGAGCAAACTGCGGCGTCCGGCACCTGATCCATGTACTTCAGCTGATAGACTGACAGCCGCAGGATGCCGCGGATCACCGGCTTCTGCTTTCGCACCGGTACTTTGGAGACCTGATCGATGATCCAGTCGAGCTCCAGCAGACGCTCGAGCGTGCCCTCACAGAGCCTTGTGGGGAAAGCCCGCTCCCGCTTTTCCAGATACTGATGGCGCTCCAGCATGCCGCGCAGGGCCGTATGAGCCATCGCCCCGCGCTCTGTCACCTCCAGAAGGTACTCGAGTGCGAGCAGTCTTATATTTACCTGTTCCGCCACGTTCCGCTCCTATCTCCGCCTTCTTCCGCCGCCAAAAAGGATCAACAGACGGAACATCGACAGGATCGACGCCGCGGCCGCGGCCACATAGGTCATCGCCGCAGCGGACAGCACCTTTCTCGTACCATAGAGCTCCTCTTCCGTGAGAATCCCGCTATCCCCGAGGATACGCACCGCGCGTTTCGACGCGTTGAACTCCACCGGCAATGTAATGAGCTGGAACACAACGCCAAAAAAGAAACAGAGAAGACCAATCTCAATCAACAAATACGAACTCCCGAAGAGGATTCCGACCAGAATAATCGGAAGCGCGGCCTTCGTCCCGAAATTGGCGACCGGTACAAAGGTATTGCGAAGCTGCAGGGGCACATAAGAACGGTCGTCCTGAATCGCATGTCCGCACTCGTGCGCCGCGATGCCGATCGCCGCCACGGATGTAGAACCGTAGACGCCATCAGACAGACGCAGCACCTTATCTCGTGGGTCATAGTGGTCGGTCAGATTTCCACGAATGTACTCTACCTGCACGTCATAGATGCCGGCCCCCCGCAGAATGCGCTGCGCGGCCTCCGCTCCTGTGAGCCCGGAGTAACTGCGAACCTGCGAATATCTCCGATAGGTAGAATTCACCCGCGCAGACGCGCACAGGGACAGAATTGCCCCGATCAGTACCAAAATATATGTGGGATCATAAAACAGCACGTCAATCCTCCTTTTCCGCCGGGAGAATCATTCCCGGCTCGATCTTATATCCGCGCAGGAAGGCGGAAGTCTCCATCCTCGCCTTCCCCTCGAGCTGCAGTTCTGTGACTGAAAGGAGCCCCTCCCCGGTCTGTACCAGAATCGCGTCCTTTCTCAGCTCCATGATCTCGCCGCAGACGCCCTTTCGCGCACCATCCGGCAGCACATGGCATTTCCATATCTTCAGCGTCTTTCCGAAGAGCCGTGTATAAGCGCTCGGCCAAGGATTTAAAGCCCTCACGAGCCGTTCGATGCTCACAGCATTCTTCGTCCAGTCGATCTTTCCCATGCTCTTTTTCAACATGGAAGCGTAGGCGGTCGGAGACTCACCCTGCTTCTCCGGGATGACCTCTCCCCGTGCAAGCCTGCCCAACGTCTCAGCGCAGAGCCTCGCCCCGGCCAAACTCAGCTTGTCGAAAAGGCTGCCGCCTGTCTCATCTGCATCCAGCGGCACGACGACCTTCGCGAGCATATCTCCGGTGTCGAGTCCTTCGTCCATCTGCATGATCGTGACGCCTGACTCCTTCTCTCCATTCACCAGAGCCCACTGGATCGGCGCGGCCCCGCGATATTTTGGCAAAAGCGACGCGTGGACATTGACGCAGCCATATTTCTTCATGTTCAGAATTTCTTTCGGAATGATCTGGCCAAAAGCGGCCACCACGATCACATTGGCCTCCGTCTGTTCCAGCGTTTCCGCTGCCTCGCGTACTTTCAGCGGCTGGATAACCGGGATGCCAAGACGCTCCGCCGCTGCCTTCACCGGCGTCGGCTGCAGACTGTGCCCACGTCCCTTCGGACGGTCCGGCTGGCTCACGACGAGCACAACCTCATGCTCTGATCCCGCCAGCTCCTCCAGCGTGCCCACCGCGAAGTCCGGCGTCCCCATAAAAATAATCCGCATGCTAAGACTGTTCCTCCTCTTCTTCCTCGTCCTCCGCAGTGACATTGCGAAGTTCTCCCTCCACAAAATCCTTGTAGAGTTTTCCGTCCAGATGGTCGCACTCATGACAAATCGCACGCGCCAAAAGCTCCGTTCCCTCGAGCTCGTAGTACTCGCCATCCTCCCCCATGAACTGTACCGTCACCTCGTTCGGTCGGGTCACCGTGCCCGCCTTACCGGGAAGGCTGAGGCAGCCCTCGTCCCCGGTCTGCTCCCCTTCCGTCCTCGTGATCTTCGGATTAATCATGACAATCGGTCCCTCGCCGATATCGATCACGACAATCCGCTTCAGAATCCCGACCTGCGGCGCGGCGAGCCCCACGCCGTTTGCCCCGTACATCGTCTCCAGCATATCCTCAATCAATGTACGTACCCGCGGCGTCACCACCGGCACCTCCCTGCTGATCTTTCTTAAGATCAGATCTCCGTCATATCTGATATTTCTGGTTGCCATCTCTTCCTCCTGCACTAATACGACTGCTGCGGGTTATAATCAAACTGCACACGCACCCTGTCCCACTGCGTTTCTTCCTTTATTTTGCACTCCAGCTGACGTTTGGCCTCAAGCAGCCGTTCTTTTCTTTCGTTTTTTATATATATTACCCTGCGGTAGATATCGTTTTTCTTTGAGAGCGCCGCCACAGCCGGCCCAATCACCAGCAGTGCCGGATCCAGCGCGCGGATATACACGCCAAGTTCCTCAGCTCTCCGTTTCAAAAGGCTCTGCTCTTCACAGGACAAATAGATCCCCAGCATTTCCTGCACCGGCGGATATCCCATCAGCCGACGGTACTGCAGCTCCTGCGTATAAAAAGCGTCATAATCCTGCTCTGCCGCGGCGCGGATACTGTAGTGTTCCGGACGGTAGGTCTGGATGATCGCCTCACCCGGCTTTTCGGCGCGTCCGGCACGTCCGACCGCCTGCGTCAGCAGCGCGAAGGTCCGCTCCCCCGCGCGATAATCCGGCGCATGCAGGGAAATGTCCGCCGCCACGACGCCGACCAAGGTCACATTCGGGAAATCGTGCCCCTTCACGATCATCTGCGTCCCGACGAGCACATCGGCCTCGCCGCGGCCAAAGGCGGAAAGAATCGTCTCATAGCTCTCCTTCGATCGCGTCGTATCATAATCCATCCTGAGAACGCGTGCCGTCGGGAACAAACGCTTTACCTCCCGCTCAATCTGTTGTGTCCCTGCTCGAAAACCGGAAATGTAGGGCGAGCCACAGGACGGACAGGCTTTCGGCATCCGCGTCTCATAACCGCAGTAGTGGCATTTTAGATAGCCGTCCGTGTGGAGCGACAGCGATACGTCACAGTGCGGGCAACGCAGCGCCTCGCCGCAGGAGCGGCAGGAGACAAAGCCGGAAAAGCCTCTGCGGTTCAGGAAGAGCATCGCCTGTTCCCCCCTGCGGAGCCGTTCGTCCAGTGCCACCATGAGCTGCCTGCTGAAAATGCCCCTGTTTCCCTCCCGCAGTTCTTTTCTTAAATCGACAATTTTAACCTGCGGCAGCACGGCAGCTCCGATCCTGCTGTCCAGACGGTACCAGCCATAGACACCTTCCCGCGCGCGATAGCTCGATTCGAGCGAGGGCGTCGCGCTGCCGAGCACAACCGACGCGCCGCAGAGGGAAGCGCGATAGATCGCCGCCTCCCGCGCGTCATAGCGTGGAACCGTCTCGCTCTTGTAAGCGCCCTCGTGTTCCTCGTCAATAATAATAACCCCTAATTGTGAAAACGGCGTAAACAAGGCGGAACGCGGCCCGATCATCACATCGAGCTGCCCTTCCTTCGCCCGCACAAACTGGTCGTAGCGCTCGCCGTCCGACAGACGTGAGTGCAGCACCGATACTCTCTCGCCGAAATGCTCATAGAATCGCCGCACCGTCTGGTAGGTCAGAGCGATCTCGGGAATCAACACAATCGCCTGCTTTCCCCGGGCAATCACACGTCCGATGAGTTCCATGTACACCTCGGTCTTGCCACTGCCGGTGACACCCTGCAACAGGTAAGTCCGGCGCTGCTCCCGCTCATAGTCCGCCCAGATTCCCTCGGCCGCCGCACGCTGCTGTACGCTCAGTTCCGGCCTTTCCGCCGTTCTGCGGAAATGCCCTTCAAAGGGATTCCTGTATCGTGTTTCCGTCTCGCTTTTCAGAACGCCGTCCCGCTCAAGCCCTCGGATCACCGGAGCTGTAATGCGGTAGCGCTCCGCCGCCTCTCTCTTTGAGATCGCACCGCCCGCATCGAGAAGCGCCGCCAGAAGCCTTGCCCTGGCGCGGTTATTTTTTTTCAGCTCCTTCTGAAGGAACTCTTCCGCCTCTTCATGCGAAGTCTTCAGCTTCAGCGTGACATCGCGCTGCCGCGCGACCTCCTGCTTTACCGGAAGCACCGTCTTCAGCGCCTGATTCATCGTCGAGCCATACTGCTCACGCATCCAGGCCGCGAGCGCGATCAGCTGGGATTCCGCGCACACAGAGCCCTCCACAACCCCGCTTAATTCCTTGATCTTCTCCGGCGGATAATCCGGCTCCCGCGTCAGTCCGGTCACATAGCCTCTTGTCGGGCGATTCCCCCTCCCAAAGGGAAAACGCACCTGCATACCAATGCGGATCTTTCCGCTCAGCTCCTCCGGCACGCGGTACTGGAACACGCGATCCAGCTTTTCATGCGAAATGTCAACAATGACATCAACATACTCCATCTATCTCTCCGCCAGTTCTTTTAAAACCTCCTGAATCAGCACACGCTCATCCATCGGATATTTTACCCCTTTGATCTCCTGATAATCCTCGTGGCCCTTCCCCGCCAGCACGATCACATCGCCGTCCAACGCGTTGCCGATAGCGTAACGGATCGCTTCCTTCCGGTCGCAGATCTCCACGAAGTCGCCGTCCGTCTTCGCCATGCCGATCTTGATGTCGTCGATGATGGCCTGCGGTTCCTCATAGCGCGGGTTATCTGAGGTGATGATCGTCAGGTCGGCCAGCCGTCCCGACACCTCGCCCATCTCGTAGCGGCGGAGCTTCGAGCGGTTCCCGCCGCAGCCAAACACCGAGACCAGCCGCTTCGGGTGATATTCCCGCAGCGTATTCAGAAGGCTCTCAAGCGCCATCGCATTGTGCGCGTAGTCGATCATCAGGGTAAAGTTGCCCGGCATCGGGATCATCTCGATGCGCCCCTTCGTCTTCACGACGCGCAGCGCCTCCTTTAGATCACTCTGCGACACCCGAAAGTGTTCGCACACAGCGATCGCGACAAGGGAATTGTAGACGCTGAAGCGGCCCGGCACGTCGATCTCCACGTCCATATCAAGCTTTCCGGAAATATGGTATCGCACGCCCAGATAGCCTTCGCCTCCCAGCAGCTTCATATCCGAGGCCCGGTAATCCGCCTTCTCCGAGAAACCAATTGTCTCGAGATCACAGGTATGGCCGTCCAGCACCAGATCAAAATTCTCATCGTCAATATTTGCAATGCCATGCCGACACTGCCGGAACAGCAGCCCCTTGCAGGCCGCATACTCCTCAAAGCTTGCATGTTCGTTTGGCCCGATATGATCCGGTACCAGATTTGTAAAAATTCCAATTTCAAATGGGATGCCCGCCGTCCGGTGCATCATAAGCCCTTGCGAGGACACCTCCATCACGCAGATCTCACAGCCGGCCTCCACCATGCGCGAAAAGTATTCCTGAATCAAGTAGGACTCCGGCGTCGTATTGTCCGCCGGAATGCGCTCGTCGCCGATGATCGCCTCGATCGTACCGATGAGACCCACACGGTAGCCCGCGTGCTCCAGAATTCCCTTTATCATAAAAGTCGTCGTCGTCTTTCCTTTGGTGCCGGTGACGCCGATCACCTTCATCCTGCGCGCCGGCCAGTCAAACCAGGCGGACGACAGAATCGCCAGCGCATAGCGCGTATCATCCACCTCAATAAGCGTCACGCCCTCCGGAACCTCCACCGGACGCTCCGCCACGATGCAGCGCGCGCCCGCGGCCACAATCTCAGCCACATGCTCATGACTGTCATAGGCAAGTCCTTTGATGCAGACAAAGAGACAGCCCTCCGTGACCTTTCTCGTGTCATAGACAAGCGCGCTGACCGCGCCCTCCATCGTTCCCTTTATCAGTCTGTAGTCCAGCTCAGAGAGCAGGGCAGAAAGTTCTTTCATATATGTCTCCTTATATTAAAATACTTCGGCTACTTTGTCGTTCATTCTTAATTAGTATAACACACGACGAATTACGTCTGCAAGCCGGGCAAAGTTGCTCTCCGGGATATTGTAAATCAGCATACAGGAAAAATCAATGCCGCATCTGAAACTTGTCGCGCGTGCCGTGTCACAAAAGAAGGACAGGAAACGCGCAGCGCGAATTCCTGTCCCATTAAATCCATTTCCTGTGTCTATCGAATGATCGTCCCCGCTCTCTCCTCCAGCGCTTCCTTTGCGTCGTCGAGATCCGCGATCACCGTCACGCGCCCCGGCTTGCCGGAGACAAAGGAGACCGCCGCCACAACCTTCGGCAGCACGCTCGTCTCATCGAACTGTCCCTCCGCAATATAGGTCCGCGCTTTCTCCACGCTGATCTCATCAAGCGGCTCTGCGTTCTCCTTGCCATAGTTCAGGTACAACTTCTTCTCGCTCGTCAGGATCAGCAGCATATCTGCGTTCAAAAGCTCGGCGAGCTTGCCGCTCGCAAGATCCTTCTCAATCACGGCACTGGCACCTTTCAAATGATGAGATTGCCGCAAGACCGGAATTCCACCGCCACCGCAGGCGATCACGACATGACCGGCGTCCGAGAGAACGCGGATCGACTCGATCTCAACGACATCCTCCGGCTTCGGCGCGGAAACGATCCGGCGATAACCGCCATCGACCTTCGTCACATAGTTTCCCTTTTCCTCCTCGGCGTCCGCTTCCTCGCGGGTCATGACACGGCCCACGACCTTGACTGGTTTATAGAAGGAATCATCGTAGGGATTTACAACAACCTGCGTCAGAATTGTGGAGACCGGACGATTGATACCGCGATTCAAAAGCTCCTCGCGAATCGCGTTCTGCAGGTCATAACCAATATAGCCCTGGCTCATAGCCGAGCAGACTGACATCGGGGCGAAGGTATAGTCCGGATGCTGTTTCCCGAACTCATTCATGGCCGTGTGGATCATGCCCACCTGCGGCGCGTTGCTGTGCGAAATGACAACCTGACAGCCTGCCTCAACCAGATCCGCGATGGCCTTCGCAGCGGCTTTGGTGGCGATCTTCTGCTCCGGCAGCGTCGTGCCGAGCGCCTTATGCCCGAGGGCAACGACAACTTTCTTCTTACTCATGGCAAAATTCCTTTCTTTTTAACACAGCAAGCAGGACGATAAGCCGGGTTCTGTCGTGGACAATCATCTATCCAGGCGCGCCGTCACCGGCGCGCTCAAGCGACCTACCTGAAGCTGACGGGCCGCCATATACTTCTACTTGGTCTTGCTTCGGATGGGGTTTACATGTGCCCCGCCTGTTACCAGGCGGGCGGTAGTCTCTTACACTGCCTTTCCACCCTTACGCTAGTCTGCCATGCGGTAGCTCGAATTGCTGCGCAATTCTCACCCCACGGCATTCGCTGGCGCGGTATATTTCTGTTGCACTGGCCTTGGAGTCACCTCCACCGGACGTTATCCGGCATCCTGCCCTGTGAAGCCCGGACTTTCCTCACCTCGCTTGCGCGAGCCGCGATTGCCTGTCCTACTTGCTGCAACGTTCATTTTAACCGAAAAAAGCCCGTTTGTCCATGCCCTATCTTATTTCAAAATCAGTTCCACCGGGCAGTGGTCGCTCCCCAGCTGCTCCGCCAGAATGCGGCTATCCTCAATGTGCTCTTCAAAGCCCTCCGAGACGAGGAAATAGTCGATGCGCCACCCTGCGTTCCGCTCGCGGGCTCTCGCCCGGTACGACCACCAGCTATAGGCCTCCGCCTTATCCGGATAAAGGTAACGGAAGGAGTCGACAAAGCCAGAGGCAAGAAGCTCGCGCATCTTGCTGCGCTCCTCATCGGAAAAGCCCGCGTTGCCGCGGTTTGTCTTCGGATTTTTGAGGTCGATCTCCTCCTTCGCCACGTTGAAGTCTCCGGTCACAATGACCGGCTTTTTCTCCTTCAGCGCGCCGAGGTAAGCGCGGAAATCGTCCTCCCACTCCATGCGGTAGGCAATCCGGCGCAGGCCGTCCTGCGCGTTCGGCACATAGACACAGACGAGATAATAATCCTCATATTCCAGCGTGATCGCGCGTCCCTCATCGTCGTGCTTTCCCTCCATGCCGAGATCATAGAAGACAGCGAGCGGCTTCTCCCTCGTCAGCACCGCGGTGCCGGAATAGCCTTTCTTTACCGCGCTGTTCCAGTACAGCTCATAGTCGGGAAAGCAGAAATCCGCCTGCTCCGGCTGCATCTTCGTCTCCTGCAGGCACAGCATGTCCGGTTGTTCCCGGTCAAGAAATTCCATAAAGCCCTTGTTCATACAGGCACGCAGCCCGTTGACATTCCAGGAATAGAGTCGCTTCATCATAGGTTCAGTTCTCCTTCTTCGATGTAAAACGGTACGCGGTTTCCAGAGTGCCGTACAGCACGACCGACCCGATCACATCCAGGATCGAGTGCTGCTTTGTAAAGACGGTCGAGGCGATGATCGACACCGCGAACACACGCCCGATCAGAATACCTGCCCGCGGCAGCTGCCCTGCCTGCATCTCGAGCGTTCCCTGAAACACCATCGTCACATAGGCGTGCATGCTCGGGAAAACGCTCTGCGGTGTGTCAACGGTCTGTACAAATTTCATCAACCGTCCGCTCAGTTTCTCAGAATTGTAGGTGATGCTGTCGCGGAAATCCAGTCCGGTCGGCCAGATATAGGCGATCAGAATGAACAGGTTCATGCCCGTCGAGAGCACAATCAGCGCCTTCTTATAATCCTCATCCGAGAGATTCTTCAGCGCGAGGAACACACACACGATGATATAGGGGAACCAGCTCAGGTAAGGGTAGATGAACTGCGGCACATGTGGAATCCTGTCATCCAGTTTGCTGTGTACGAGATGCACCTTCTTGTGAGGCCTGACCTCCAGAAACACGAACAGCGCCATGTAGACGACAAACCAGATGGCAACTGGAATCAGCTTTCTTCTTTTGATAAATGTCTTTACGTTTTCTATCATACGTTGAATACACTTCCTCCTATGAATTCCCGCAGAATGGAGTTGTTCGGGACCAGATTGCTGTCGACCCCCTGAAAATAGTTCAGGAACTTGAGCAGGCACTTCGCCTCCGGATACTCCGGCTCGCCCGGCTGGATGCCGAAAAGCAGCGGCTCCGCGTACTGCTTGAGCACAGCCAGCTCGTAGATCAGAGCCGAGTTGAAAATCACGTCGGCCTCCTCCTGATACGGAAAAATATTTTCATCCTCACCGCGGCGCACCGACGGCCACATAGAGATTGTCTTCTTTGCGGAAGTGCCGCGCGTACGCGCATCCCGCACCATCCGGCGCAGCATCCGTCCGTCTGTCGTCGCGATCCGATTGTGCTCGTCGACGTTGAGCTGCGTCAGCGCGCTCACATAAATTTTGAGCTTTCTCTCCTTCGGAAGCGAGTAGGAAAGCTGATCGTTCAGGCAATGGATGCCCTCGATCACCAGTACCTCATCGTCGTGCAGCCGCAGCAGATTTCCCTTGTACTCCTTCTTGCCGGTCACAAAATTGAAGGTCGGCATCGAGACCTCCTCACCGCGCAGCAGCGCACTCATCTGCTCATTGAACAGCCCAATATCCATCGCGCCGAGACACTCAAAATTGAACTGCCCGTTCTCATCCTTCGGCGTGTCCTCCCGCTCCACAAAATAATTGTCCACCGCAATCGGGTGTGGCTTCAGCCCATGCGCGAGCAGCTGCACCGACAACCGATGGGAAAAGCTCGTCTTGCCCGAGGAAGACGGTCCCGCAATCATGATCAGCTTGCGGTCATGCCGCCCGGCAATCTGCTCCGCGATGTTCCCGATTTCCTTCTCCATCAGCGCCTCCTGCGCGAGAATGATATCGGTCATATTTCCATCCGCAATCTGTGCGTTGAGCGCGCCGACCGTCGGCGTGCCGAGCAGCTCGCTCCACTCGTTCGAACGCTTCAGCACCTGAAACAGTTTCCGCTGGGGCCGGAATTCGGCAAGGCTGTCCGGCGTCTTCTTCGGCGGAAAGTTGAGCACAAAGCCCTCGTCCCAAGCGATCAGATGAAATTGTTTGATATAGCCCGTGTCCGGCAGCATATATCCGTAATAATAGTCCTCAAAGCCGTCCAGCAGATACACGTTCACCGAAGAACTTCTGCGAAAGCGGAACAATCGCGCCTTGTCCAGCATCCCGTGCCGCGTAAAATGCTCGATTGCCTCCTCGACCGGAATGCTCTTCTTCACGAACGGAAGCCGCTGCGCCACCAGCTCCTCCATCCGCGCCTGTACCGTGCGCAGGAACTCCTCATCCACTATCCTGTTTTTACTCATACAGTAGTAGCCGTCACCGAGGGAAAAGCAGACCCGGATGCCATTCACTGCCTCCTGTCCCGCCACATCATAGACCGCTTTCAAGAGCAGCAGCGTCGCGCTGCGCCGATAAGTCTTGAAGCCGTCCGCGCTGGCCGTCGTCAGGAACTCGACCTGTGCATCCGCCTTCACCGGACGGAACAGCTCCCGCATTTTGCTGCCGTTCTCGAGAACGAGCACAATGTCATTGCTATAATTTTTCTGATATTGCTTCGCAAGCTCCAGATAGCTCATGCCTTCCGAAACTTCCGTCCGCTTTCCTTCTATCGTTATCTGCATAAGCGCAGTCTCCTTTCACACAACCTCAAAGGGATGATGAACCGGCATGCAGTCCATGTGCACGCCCATCAGCACCTTTTCCAGATAGCCCTTTACATCCTCCATAAAAATGTGCTCAACGCCGTAATGCCCCGCATCGACAATACAAAGGCCCTGATCCACGGCATCCAGCCCGGTGTGATGATCGATATCTCCGGTGATGTAGACATCACAATGAAATTTCAGCGCTTCCTTCATCGTGCTCTTTCCCGCTCCCGGGCAGATCGCAGCAAGGGCAAGTTCCCTCTCCGAATTGCCGTAAAGACGCACGTTCGGAATACGGAAGACTTCCTTCACATGTTGTCCGCACTCCCGGAGTGTCATCTTCCGCGGCAGCCGCCCGACGCGCCCGATGCCCTCGCCGTCCTTTACCTCCTCCAGCACAGCACAGTCCGTCAACCCCAACATCCCTGCCGCAAGATCCGCCATACCGCGCGTGTCATAATTCGTGTGCATCGCATAATAAGAAATATCATGCCGGATCAGCCGAAGCAGGCGCCTGCCGTTCATATCCGCGTCCGTCACGCTCTTAAGCGGCGTAAAAATCATCGGATGGTGTGTGATCAGCATGTCGTAACCGCCGTCCGCTGCGTGCGCCACTGTCTCATCATTCGCGTCCAACGCAAGCAGGATACGCTTTACCTCCTTCTCGCGCCGCCCGGCCAAAAGCCCGACATTGTCCCAGTCACAGGCATATTCTGTACTGTATTCGCGCTCGAGGAGCGCACAAATCTCACTACACTTCATAATGATATACTCCGTTTCGCTGCTCTGTCACCGGCAGCACAGTTCTGAAACAACCGCCATCTTTTTTCTGCAATCCATACGGATCTGTGCGATCCACGCCTCGGCCTCCCCGAGCTCCCGGAACCTTGCCGCCTGACTGCTCTCATCCGGACTTAAGCCTTCCATGATTCTCCGATTCTTCTGAGATTCTCTGTCCAGAAGAGAAAGGAGTACCTGCGGTGAACGCTGGATCACAACCCTGCCGAAATACAGCTCTGCCGGAGTCATTCTTTTCACCACTTTTCCCTGTACCGCCCGGAACATCGGATAATACTTTCCATCCTCGAAGACAATATCCTCATCCGTGATACCGTATTCATGCGCTTCCAGCCAGCCGCGCACCAGATGAATTTCCGACTGCGGTTGCAACACCAGCTCCGATACAGAACCCAGAAGCTACACGCCGCCCTCCAGAATCCTCCTCATCAACTGTCCGCCCATCCCGGCGATCACGACCGTATCCGCCTCATCCGACTGAAAACGCGAAAGGCCGTCGGACAGCCGCGTCTCAACCTGCCTACTGAGCCCCGCCGCGCGAATGTGTTCACCGGCTCGCAAAAGCGGTCCCTCGTTCACATCCGCAGCGATCGCGGACGGAATCCGTCCTGCCTGCACAAGTGCGATCGGAAGGTACGCATGATCCGTGCCGATATCGGCCAGACGGTTTCCTTTCGTCACGTAGCAGCCCAGCCGCTCCAGCCTCTTCGACAGCCTAACCTGCATCCTGTTCTCCTCATAATATGTATTCAGAGCAAGCTGTCCGTAACTCCTTTTTCCCACACATAACCATCTCCCTTCCAAAAGCATTGAAAAATCAAGCAATAACTAGTTTTGTCTTAAATACAAAACCATAGAGAGAATGTGGGAAAGCCGATAAAACTGATCTCTCTGTTTATCGCTAAAATACTTCTAAATATTAATATAGGCGGGCAATATAGTTTTGTCTTAATTACCCCGCCTACACATAATAATTATACCATACCAGTTTTATGAAAGCAATGAAATAGTTTATATCAGTTTAGAGTTCATTGGCCTCCTGCCAAGGCAAACAGGGCAACCGCAACCATTGCTGCGCGATGCTATTGTTGCCCTCCATTCATGACCATTCTCACATTTCCACCATACCTTTTTATTTG
>JAJQBC010000142.1 GCA_021203465.1 Lachnospiraceae bacterium
CATCAGGAATTGAATTTGAGATTATTGTGGCCATTATATTAGGAGGGACAAGCCTTTTGGGTGGTCAGGGTTCTTTGATTGGAACCTTAATTGGAGCATTGATTCTGGGAAATTTGTCAAATGGAATGAACTTGTTGGGTATTGGAACAGTATATCAATTTATTGTAGAGGGCGCAGTGTTAATACTGGCTGTGGTTGTTGATTTGATTATTAAAGGTGAGAGCATTAATAGATGAGATAAGCCCAATTTTATTCGCCCAATTCTATTTTCGGAAAAAGTGCTTGCAAAAAAGATGTGATTCTGGTAAAATAGCAGAAGTTGTGAGCCACTGTGCTCAAATATGCGTTAAGGAGGTGCAGTGATGGCGAAATGTGCGATTTGCGATAAGGGCGTCCACTTTGGAATCAAGGTGAGCCATTCCCACAGAAGGTCTAACCGGATGTGGAAGCCGAACGTAAAGTCTGTGAGAGTGAAGACAGAAGGCGGGACGAAGAAGATGTATGTGTGCACTTCTTGCCTCAAATCCGGCAGGGTTGAGCGGGCTTAAGAGGGCAGACCGACGAAGAAAGGCATAGAGGGTGTCGCGGTGCGATGCCCTTTTTGTGTGTAACGCCTTAGCAGGAAAAGCATTGGTAGCCGCAGATCAGAAAGACAGCGGAGAGCAGGATGCGGATAAAAAGATTGTCGCCCGGCAGAAACAGGGTTATAAAAATGCCGATTCCGATCCAGAATAGTACAAAGCCGATGGTTTTCCTCACAGCGCCGCCTTTCCTGCCTGACAGAAGAATTCTTATTTTCAGTATATGCACAGCAAAAAAAGAATTTCCATTTTCCGCCATATAGGGTATACTATGGCTAACGAAGAAAGGGAAAAGGAGGTATCCGTATGCAGGGTCTGATCAGCACAGAGTTGGGAAATATAACGATCGATGAGGACGTGGTTGCCACCTACGCGGGTTCGGTGGCGCTCGGATGCACGGGCATCGTGGGCATGGCCACGCTCGATATGCGCGACGGCCTGATGAAGCTTCTGAAGAAGGACAGTATCAAGCGAGGGATTGAGGTTTCGATTGAGGATAATGAGATCTATCTGGCCTTCCATGTGATCGTTGCTTACGGCGTGAATATTCCGGTCGTGTCCGAAAATCTGATCGATTCCGTGAAATATCAGGTGGAGGAGTTCACCGGGATGAAGATCGGCAGGACCGACGTGTTCGTCGAAGGCGTGAGAGTGATAGATTGATGAGGGAGGAGCTTCATTTTGATGAAAACAGTTGACGCCCCCATGGCTGCAAAGCTGTTCCTTGGCGGGGCAAAGAATCTGGAAGCAAAGAAAGAGTGGATCAATGAGCTGAATGTATTCCCTGTGCCGGATGGGGATACGGGGACCAATATGACGATGACGATCATGGCAGCGGTTCATGAAGTCAGCAGCCTTACAGACATGAATATGTACGCGCTCGCGAAGGCGATCTCCTCCGGTTCCCTGCGCGGCGCGAGAGGCAATTCCGGCGTCATCCTTTCCCAGCTGTTCCGCGGCTTCACGAGAGCCATACAGAATCAGGAGGAGCTGGATGTCGTCGATATTGCGAATGCAATGCAGAAGGCGGTAGAGACAGCTTATAAAGCAGTCATGAAGCCGAAGGAGGGCACGATCCTCACGGTGGCCAGAGGCGCGGCGGACAAGGCCTCGGAGTTGGCCGAGACTGAGGAGGATGTCGTGGAATTTGCGCGGCTCGTCATTGAGGAGGCTGAGGCGATTCTGGAGCGGACACCGGAAATGCTGCCGGTGCTGAAGGAGGCGGGCGTCGTCGACTCCGGCGGGCAAGGGCTCGTCGAGGTGTTGAAGGGCATGTACGACGTGCTGCTTGGCAAGGAAGTGGATTATTCTGCGGCGGGGGCGTCAGGAGCCAAGCCCGTGAAGATCAGTGCTGAGACGGAGGCCGATATTAAATTCGGCTACTGCACGGAGTTCCTGATCATGTTGCCGGAACCGGTGAGCGTGCAGCGGGAGCAGGAGTTTAAGGCTTATCTGGAATCAATCGGGGATTCGATTGTGGTCGTGGCCGATGATGAGATCATCAAGGTGCACGTACATACGAACGATCCCGGGCTGGCCATCCAGCGGGCTCTTACGTATGGACCGCTCTCCAATATGAAGATTGACAATATGCGCCTTGAGCACGAGGAGCGCCTGATCAAGGACGCTTCGAAGATCGCGGCGCAGCAGAAAGCGCAGAAGGAAGCCGCGCAGCCCGCGGAACGCAAGGATATGGGCTTTATCGCAGTGTCCGTCGGCGCGGGTATGGGCGAGATCTTCCGGGAACTCGGCGTGGATTACTTGATTGAGGGCGGCCAGACGATGAATCCAAGCACGGAGGATATCCTCGAGGTGGTCGAGCAGGTGAATGCGGACAATATTTTCATCCTGCCAAACAATAAAAATATCATTCTCACGGCGAATCAGGCGAGCAGTCTCGCGAAGGACAAGAATGTGATCGTCGTGCCGACGAAAACGGTGCCGCAGGGCATCACCGCCATGGTCAGCTTCGAGCCGGACGCGGCGCCGGAAGAAAACCTTCAGTCCATGGAGGCGCAGATCAAAAATGTGAAGACCGGGGAGGTCACTTACGCGATCCGCGACACAAAGATTGACGATATGGAAATCCATGAGGGTAATATCATGGGTATCGGCGACGAAGGTATTTTGGCGGTAGGCAGCGATGTGGCCGGGACGGCGCGTGAGATGCTGGAGAAGCTCATGGATGATTCCTCAGAGATCGTCGGTATTTACTATGGCGAAGACGTCTCTGGTGAAGACGCACAGGCGCTCGGTGACGCGATCGCCGCGGCGTATCCGAGCGTTGAGGTGGAGGTTCATGCGGGTGGACAGCCGATCTATTATTATATTGTGTCAGTAGAATGATGACAGAAAATGTGTTTCAGAAGGACGTCGACGAAAGCGGCGTCCTTTCACCCATCACAGAGTTAAAGGGCATCGGCGAGAAGACTGCAGTTCCGTTCGCGAAGGTCGGCATTCACACAATTGCGGATCTGTTAGAGTACTATCCGCGCGCCTACGAGACCTATGAGGAGCCGGTTGTCACCTGTGCGGCGCTGGAGGATGGGCAGAAGTGCGCGGTTCTCGGCACGGTCGCCTCGGTGAGCGGTATCCGGCGTTTTCGTCATTACCAGATTTTCAGTGCACAGATCTGTGTGGGAGATGGCAGCGTGCAGGCAGTCTGGTTCAATATGCCTTATCTGCGTAAGCATTTCCTGAAAGGTGGGCAGTTCATCTTCCGCGGTGTCGTGACGGCGCGGAAGGGGCAGTACCGGATGCAGCAGCCGGAGCATTTTGCGCCGGAGGCCTATGAGAAGCTGCTCCACGTCATGCAGCCGCGTTATGCGCTGACGGCGGGGCTTAGCGCGAACGCCGTCACGAAAGCGGTGCGGCAGGTGCTGGACACCTCTCAGGTGCAGCTCCCTGAGTACCTGCCGGAAGACTTGTTGGAAGAATACGGTCTCATGGATGAGTGGGAGGCAGTGCGGCAGGTCCATTTTCCAACCAATGAGGCGGTCATGCGCCGTGCCCGCGACCGGATTGTGTTCGACGAATTTCTGCAGTTCATTCTGGGAATCCGGCGCCTGCGGGAGCGGCAGGAGCAGTTGTGCAGCGGCATGCACATGATTGAGGTCTCCGAGACGGCACGTCTGATCGAGGCGCTTCCCTATCGCCTGACCGCAGCGCAGACGCGCGTCTGGCGCGAGATTGTGGAGGATATGTGTGGTGATGGGGTCATGAACCGTCTGATTCAGGGCGACGTCGGTTCTGGCAAGACGATACTTGCGGTGCTGGCGCTCGTCATGGCTTGCTGCAACGGCTATCAGGGCGCGCTGATGGCGCCGACCGAGGTGCTTGCGAAGCAGCATTTTCAGTCGATCTGCGCACTCCTTGAAAAGCATCATATTCCGCTCCGCGTCGTGTTGCTGACCGGTTCCATGACGGCGAAGGAGAAGCGGCTCGCCTATGCGGAGATTGAGAGCGGCGAGGTGCAGGTCATCGTCGGCACGCACGCCCTGATTCAGGAGAAGGTCGTCTATCAGCGGCTCGGCCTTGTCGTGACCGACGAGCAGCACCGCTTTGGCGTCCGCCAGCGCGAGACCTTTGCGGAAAAGGGTCTGCATCCCCATGTGCTCGTCATGAGCGCTACGCCGATTCCGCGTACGCTGGCGATCATCGTCTACGGAGATCTCGACATCTCGGTTCTGGACGAGATGCCATCTGGACGCCTGCCGATCAAAAACTGCGTGGTCGATGAGAGCTGGCGTCCGAACGCGCATCGTTTCATTGAGCGGGAGACGGCGGCGGGCCATCAGGTGTACATCATCTGCCCGATGGTCGAGGAGAACGACGAGTTGGAGCTTGAGAATGTGCTCGATTATACGGAGAAGTTAAAGAGGGCGCTCCCGGGACATGAAATCGCCAGCCTCCATGGCCGCATGAAGCCGAAGGAGAAGAATGAGATCATGGAGCGCTTCGCGGAAGGACAGATCGAGATCCTCGTCTCCACGACGGTGGTAGAGGTTGGCATCAATGTGCCGAACGCGACGGTTATGATGGTTGAGAACGCGGAGCGTTTCGGCCTGGCGCAGCTCCACCAGCTGCGGGGGCGCGTCGGGCGCGGGGAAGCCCAATCTTACTGCATTTTTATGAGCGGAAGTAAATCAGAGGAGACGAAGAAGCGCCTCGAGGTTCTGAACAAATCGAACGACGGCTTTTTCATCGCGGGGGAAGACCTGCGCCTGCGCGGCCCGGGCGATCTCTTTGGCGTCCGCCAGAGCGGTGTTCTCGCGTTTCGCATGGCGGATATCTTTCAGGATGCGAAGGTGCTTGCGCAGGCAGCGGAAGCTGCTGACCGAATTCTTGCGGAGGACCCGGAGCTGTGGTTGCCCGAACACGAGGGACTGAGGCGGCGCATGGAGCATTATATCCATCGCGGCGGAGAGAGCCTGAGCCTGTAAAAAATCGAATCAAAAAAATCAAATCTTGTTAAAATGGCTTGAAAAATGCCCCGGTGGGGGATATAATAATAAAATCTCGGGAGGGGATTTTGCCCATTCGATCGTTAAAAATATAACGAAATTATCTTGCAGGAGGTGAGCGCTTGGAAGACTACACCAGATACAGGTTGAAAAGCCGTGAGGAGCTGGCGTCGTTGTTGTCAGACATGGATCATATGTTCGTGATTGCCTGCAACAAGTGCTTCAAAGAGTTTACGGCCGTCGACGAACCGGATTGTTCAGAGTTTGAAAACATTGCCACAGAATATGGAAAGACAATCACGGGGAGCGCGAGGGTCGATTTTTTGTGCAATCAGGTGCAGACGGAGCGGAAGCTCCGGGATATGATTCCGGAGGGTACAGAGCATGTTTTTGTGGTGTCATGCGGCCTGGGTGTGCAGACAGTAGCGGATATGCTGGATCTGCCGGTCTACGCTGCGGCGGATTCGCTGAATTATACAGGACATCATGGCATGGCGCTGACAGAACGGCGCTGTGACGCGTGTGCGCAGTGTTATCTGAATATCACAGGAGGCATCTGTCCGATCGTCGACTGCTCCAAGAGCCTGGTGAACGGGCAGTGCGGCGGTGCGAAGAACGGAAAATGCGAGGTTGATAAGGATAAGGACTGCGCCTGGGAGAAGATTTACCGCAGGCTTGAGAAGCAGGGCAGGCTCGAGGAGTTTCTGGCGCAGCCGGTGCAGCTGCGGGATTACTCGAAGGTTGACGTGAGACGGGTGAACGCGTATGTGAAGGCCATCCGGGAGAATAGGCTCGAGGGCTATTACGGCGGTGTCCATCCGCTGGAACGAAAAGAATTCACGGAGCATCTTGCGCTGGAACGCTTCCCGGAGCCGGAGATCGTGGCGATCCCGCTCTCGATGCACGCGGGCGCCCCGGCGAATCCGGTGGTGGCCGTGGGCGACACGGTGAAGGTCGGACAGAAGATCGGCGAGGCGGCCGGGTTTATCAGCAGTCCGGTGCATGCGAGCGTCAGCGGCACGGTCATCGCGATCGAGACGCGCGCGCATGCGACGAGGGGCGAATGTCCAGCTGTCGTGATCCGTTCCGACGGGAAGGATACGCTCGATGAGTCCGTGAAGCCTCACGCTTCCCTGGAGGAGCTGACGCCGGAGGAGATCATCGACATCGTGAAGGAGGCCGGTATCGTCGGCATGGGAGGCGCGGGCTTCCCGACATCGGTCAAGCTGAAACCCGCAAAGCCGGTGGATACGATCCTGCTGAACGGTTGCGAGTGCGAGCCGCTGCTGACCGCGGATCACCGGGTTATGTTGGAGTTTGCGGACGACGTGGTCTTCGGCCTGCGGGCGATTGTGAAGACGGTAGGTGCGGAGTGCGGACTGATTGTCATCGAGGACAATAAGCCGGACGCGATCGAGCTGATGAAGGCAAAGACCGCTCCTTATGAGAATCTGGACGTTGTGACGGCGAAGACGAAGTATCCGCAGGGCGCGGAGAAGATGCTGATCAAGCGCGTGATGAAGAGGCAGGTGCCGAGCGGCGGGCTGCCGGCGGATGTCGGCTGCGTCGTGAGCAATATCAGCACCACGAAGGCGATTTCCGACGCGATCCAAAAGGGCATGCCGCTCGTCGAGCGTGTTGTGACGGTGACCGGCGAGCGCCTGAAGCGCCCCGGAAACTATATCGTAAAGATCGGCACGGACACACAGGAATTGATCGATTACTGCGGCGGAGCGGAGGGCGACGATATTACATATAAGGCAGGCGGCCCGATGATGGGTTTCCCGCTTTCCGATCTCCATGTTCCGATCATGAAAGGTTCAAACGGCATCATCGCAGTGGACACCGATCACACGGTGGAGCAGTCCTGCATCAAGTGCGGGCGCTGCGTGGACGTCTGCCCGATGGAGCTCTCCCCGCTGTATTTCGCGAAGTACGCGGACGAAGAGAACTGGCAGGGCGCAAAGGAAAAGAACGTTATGGACTGCATCGAGTGCCGCTGCTGCGAATACATCTGTTCCTCGAAGATTCCGCTTGTGACGAAGATCAAGGCCGGAAAAGCCGCGGTAAGGGGGATGAAGTGATATGCTGATAACACAGTTAAAGGATAAAAATATCATCCGTTCCCTGACGGCAGGGAAAAAGGTTTTCATCATCAACTGCCATGGCTGCAGAGAAGTTTATTTTCCTCTGGAGGAGGCGGCTGACCTGCAGACAGAGCTTGCGTCGGCGGGGCAGGTGTGCGGAGTTGTGACGACTGACTATATCTGTAATTCTGAGAACATGGAGCTGCGCCTTTCGAAGTATAAGCAGCAGATAGAGGCAGCGGATCTGGTTATGGTATTTTCCTGCGGCGTCGGCGTACAGACAGTCGCCGCTTATCTGGAGGAGAAGACGGTTCTGGCGGGCTGCGATACGGTAAGGCTTCCGGGCGCGCAGGGCGTCACACCGCTTGAGTACGATTGCGGCCAGTGTGGCGAGTGTTATCTCAACCTGACCGGCGGCATCTGTCCGATCACCGCCTGCTCTAAGAGTCTGGTCAACGGCCAGTGCGGGGGCGCGAAACACGGAAAATGTGAGGTGGACGGCGATATGGAGTGCGGCTGGGAACGCATCTACCGGCGCCTTGAGAAGATCGGACGGCTGGATGCGCTGAATTGTCCGATCCAGATCCGGAACTATGCGACTGACGATGAAGTTTCCAATCACTAAAGGACGGGAGTAATCGAAGATGAAGATAACAGAATTATTTGAATGGGGTGAATTTGTAGTTTCCGCGGAGGTTGGCCCGCCTAAGGGCATTCACATTGAGCATCTGCTCGAGGAGGCGAAGACGTACCTCGGCGGCATCACGGCGGTCAATGTGACGGACAACCAGTCCTCGGTCATGCGTCTTGGCTCGCTCGCTACCTGTAAGGCGTTGCTGGACGAGGGCTTGGCGCCGATTTTCCAGCTGACCTGTCGTGACCGAAACCGGATCGCGCTGCAGTCCGATCTTTTAAGCGCCGCGATGCTGGGTATTGAGAATGTGCTGCTGCTGACCGGCGACCATACGAAGCTCGGCGACCACCCACAGGCGAAGCCGGTCTTTGACCTCGACTCTGTCTCTCTGCTCCATACGGCGTGCCTGCTCGAGAAAGGCGTTGATCTGGGCGGAAACGAGTTGGTCGGCGAACCGCCGAAGTTCGCGAAAGGCGCGGTCGTCTCGCCGTGCAGCGATTCGGTCGACGCGCAGCTCTCCAAGATGGAGCGGAAGGTTCGCGCGGGCGCGGATTACTTCCAGACGCAGGCGGTCTACGAGCCGGAGAAGTTTATTAAATTTATGGAAAAAGCGAGCCAGTTCGGCAAGCCGGTGCAGCTCGGCATCGTGATTCCGAAGTCGGCGGGCATGGCGAAGTATATGAACGACAATGTCGCCGGTATCCATGTTCCGCAGGAGATGATCGATGAGCTGAAGGCCGATAAGGAGAAGACGAAGGCGGGTATTACCGGCGTAGAGATCGCGGCGCGCATTATCCGCGAGTGCAGGCCATACTGTCAGGGTGTGCATATCATGGCGCTCGGCTGGGAGTCGAAGGTGCCGGCTTTACTGGAACAGGCGGGAATTTAGTATTTCCCTCTTGCCAAAATCCCCCCATGGGGGTATAATGTGTAAAACAATGTCAAAAAATTAACACACCAGCTGCTGAAGTGAGACTATCGGTGTGAAATTTGACGATGGAAAGGAGGATTTCATCTATGCACGTGACGAATGAAGACCACAGCCATTGCGGGTGCGGATGCGGCGGACATGAGCACGACCATGACCATGACCATTGCCATGAGCATACCCACGAGCACAGCCACGGCGATGTGACACATTCTCATCCCCATTGCCATGAAGAAGGACATGAGCACGATCATGATCATGTCCACGGTGAGCAGCCAAAGGATGAGGATACCGCTGTCCTTGCCTACATGCTGGATCATAACCGGCATCATGCGCAGGAGCTGTCTGCGATTGCCCAGCATTTAAGAGAGGCTGGCAAGGAAGAAGCTGCAGTGCAGGTTGAGAAGGGCGTAGAGGATTTCGAGAAGGGTAATATGAGGCTCTCGATCGCGCTCTCTCTGATACAATAGGAGGCTGATTTTTATGTGTCTTGCAACGGTATATGGAAGGAAACAGGAGGAGGAAAGCATCCTGATCCGAAACGCGAGCAGGATTGATGTGGAGGGTACTGCCATCCGTATCCGCGACATCATGGGGGCCGAGATCGTCGTAGAAGGGGCTATCACCATGGTCGATCTGGCAAATTCGGTTGTAAAGATCAACTGCTCGGAGGACTGACCGACGAGGTCGCGTAAGAGAAAGTCGGGGTGATTAACGAGGAAACAAAAGGAGAAGGCAGAAGGGATTCAACAAACTTAACAGACAGGAGGTGACAATATGCCGCAGACAATTGCAGTGGCCGGCAAAGGAGGCGTCGGAAAGACGACACTGACCGGTATGCTGATCCAGTATCTCGCCCAGCAGAAAAAGGGCCCGATTCTCGCGGTCGACGCGGACGCGAACTCAAATCTCAATGAGGTGCTCGGCGTCGAGGTGGAGATGACGCTCGGCGATATCCGCGATGAGCTGGAAAATTCGGAGACGGCGAAGGTGAGCCCGATCCCGAAGGGAATGTCCAAGCAGGATTATACGGAGTTCCGCTTTGACTCCGCTCTTGTGGAGGAGGACGACTACGACCTTCTGGTCATGGGACACACGCAGGGGAAAGGCTGCTACTGCTTTGTGAATGGCCTGTTGTCGACACAGGTCGCTAGACGCGCACAGAATTACAATTATGTGATCGTGGACAATGAAGCGGGGATGGAGCACATCAGCCGTGGAATTCTCCCGAATGTAAATATCGTGATTCTGGTGAGCGACAGCTCCCGCCGTGGAATCCAGGCGGTCGGGCGTATCGCGCGTCTCATTCCGGAGTGCGGGCTGAAGCCGCAGAAGGTTGGCCTGATCGTGAACCGGGCGCCGAAAGGCATTCTCGCAGATGGGATTCAGGAAGAAATCGAGAAGCAGGGCCTGACGCTTCTGGGAGTTGTGCCGCAGGATGACGAGGTATTTGCATACGACAGCGAGGGAACGCCCACCACAGAGCTTCCCGCCGAGAATCCTGTAAAGACAGCACTTCGGAAGATCGTAGATCAATTGCAACTGTAAACAAAGACAAAACTGTTATTAGGAGAAAAAGCATGAGTGAAGAATTCAGACTGACATATGTGCATGAGATGGCAGAGGCAGTGCAGAAGCTGCAGGCCACCCGTGATAAGGTTGGCGCAGATTCCTGGGAGCTGCGTGTAAAGAACCAGACTCCGCACTGCAAATTCGGTGAGCAGGGTATCTGCTGCCGTATCTGCACGATGGGACCCTGCCGTATCACCCCGAAGGCGCCCAGAGGCATCTGTGGCTGCGATGCGCACGGTATTGTGGGACGTAACTTCCTGCGTTTCACGGCTGGCGGCGCTGCGACGCACTCGGATCACGGCCGTGAGATCTGCCATACCCTGTACGCTTCCAGCAAGGACGGCGCCTACAAGGTAAAGGATCCGGAGAAGCTGATCCGCATCGCGAAGGAGTGGGGCATCCAGACCGAGTATCGTGACATTTATGATGTGGCGCATGAGGTGGCGGAGACCGCTCTTATGGAATATGGCAAGCCCTTCGGCGTATCCCGCTGGATTGCCCGCGCGCCGAAGCATACGAGAGAACTCTGGCACAAGGCCGAGATCGAGCCGCGCGCGATCGACCGTGAGGTATCCTGTGCGATGCATATGACCCATATGGGATGTTCTTCGAAGCCGGAGGCGCTGGTGCGCCAGTCCATGCGTGCGGGCCTCTGCGACGGCTGGGGCGGTTCCATGTGCGGCACGGAGTTCTCGGACGTTCTGTTTGGTACGCCGAAGCCGGTTGAGACCGAGGCGAACCTGGGCGTCATGAACGCGGAGAACGTCAATATTATCGTTCACGGACATGATCCGTCTCTTTCCGAGATGATCTGTGAGTACGCGGAGGATCCGGATCTCATCGCCTATGCGAAGTCCTTCGGGGCGAAGGGCATCACGGTGTCCGGTGTCTGCTGTACCTCGAATGAGGTCGCGATGCGCCACGGCATTCCGATGGCCGGAAACTTCCTGCAGCAGGAGAACGTGGTCCTGACCGGAGCCTGCGAGGCGATCGTCGTCGACGTGCAGTGTATCTTTCCGGCACTTGGCCCCTTAAGTAAATGCTTCCATACGAAATTTATCACGACCTCCCCGATTGCGCAGATGCCGGATTCCGAGTTCATCCGCTTTGATGTGGGAACTGCGGCGGAGAAGGCGAAGTCGATCGTGAAGATGGCGGTCGAGAACTTCCAGAACCGCAAGCCGGAGCTGGTGTACATACCGGATCTGAAGCGTCACGCGACGGTCGGCTACTCCGTTGAGGCGATCAAGAAGACGCTCGACACGGTCACGAACAGCCAGATCGACGAGCTCGGCACGCTGAAGCCGCTGGTCGAGTGCGTGCGCTCCGGCGTTCTGCGCGGCGCGGTCGCGATGGTCGGCTGCAACAACCCGAAGGTGCGTCCGGACCGCTCCCACATCGAGCTGATGAAGAAGCTGATCGCGAACGACATCATTGTCGTGGCCTCCGGCTGCTCGGCACAGTCCGCGGCCAGAGCCGGCCTCATGGACAAGCGCGCGAAGAAGTACTGCGGCGCGGGCCTTAAGAGAGTCTGCGAGCTGGCAGACATCCCGCCGGTACTGCACATGGGCTCCTGCGTGGATATCAGCCGTATGATGATTCTGGTGGCCGATCTGGCGAAGGACTCCGGCTGGAATATCGGCCAGCTGCCGGTCGTCGGCTGCGCGCCCGAGTGGATGTCCGAGAAGGCCGTGTCCATTGGTAACTACGTCGTCTCCACCGGTATCGACACTTTCCTTGGCATCGACCCCTATGTGGCAGGTTCCAGCGAGATGCTGTACTGGCTGACCGCGGGCGTGCGCGACTGGGTTGAGGCTGCTTACACGATCGAGACCGACATGGAGAAGCTCTGCGACGGTATGATCGAGCGTATCGAAGCCAAGAGAACGGCACTCGGCATCTGATAGAAAGATGCAGTCAGACACTGTTTTTCACCGCGAGAGGGTGGGAAGGGCTGCGGACAGCCGCAGCCGGAGTGCATGACTGGAAATAGAAATAAAAAGAGGTGTGGACATGAAGATTGCGGTTACCGGTAAAGGGGGAGTCGGCAAGACGACCTTTGCGGCGACGCTCGCGAGGCTCTACGCGGATGAGGGAAAGGCAGTTCTGGCCGCGGATGTGGATCCGGATGCAAATCTGGGGCTGGCTCTGGGATTTCCAGAGGACGTGCTGGACTCGATCATTCCGATTTCGAAGATGCGGAAGCTCGTGGAGGAGCGGACCGGCGCCGGCGCGGACAATACCTTTTACAAACTGAACCCGAAGGTGAGCGACATTCCCGATACCTACAGCAAGACTTACAATGGGGTCAAGCTGCTGACGCTCGGGACGGTGGAGACCGGAGGCGGCGGCTGTGTCTGCCCGGAGCATGTGATGCTACGGCGGATCCTCAGCAATCTGGTGATTCATCGGGACGAGGTGGTCATCATGGATATGGAGGCCGGTCTGGAACACTTAGGCCGTGGCACCTGCGAGGTCATGGAACAGTTTGTGGTGGTCATCGAACCGGGTGCGCGCAGTGTGCAGACCTATAAAAATGTAAAGCGACTTGCCCTGGATCTGGGAATCCGTCAGGTTCGCGTGGTGGCCAACAAGGTGCGCGGCGCAGAGGATGAGGAGTTTGTACGCTCCAGGATTCCCGCGGAAGATCTGCTCGGCTTTATCCATTATAATGCCGAGGTGATCGACGCGGACCGGCAGGGAAAGGCTCCCTATGACGTGAGCCCGACCGCCACTGAGGAGATTCGCAGGATCAAGGAGATACTGGAACAATAAACCGATAAATATGTATGGAGGTAACATCGTGACATTATTTGACAGAGTGTTTGGCGGCTCGCAGGAAATGTATGCGTGGGCCGAGAAAGCTGTTACGGAAGCGGTCGAGAAATATGGCGTTGACAAAGAAGTGTCTCTTCCGCAGACGGCATACTGCCTGCCCTGCTACTATGCAGTGACCGGTGAGAAGCTGACGAAGCTGGGCGAAGTGCAGGAAGCGCTCGGCGGCAGAATCAAGAGCATGATGGAGCGCAAGGAGCGTCTCCACAACGTCTTCCAGGCGGGCATTGGCACTGCGCTGGCGGCGGAGATGATTGAGGCCATGAAGTATATCGACGGCGCGGAGCCTTATGCGGAGCCCTATGTGGGAAGCTTCTCCGACGCCTGGATTCGTGAGCTGGGCGTGCCGCTGGTCACCGGCGACATCCCGGGCGTGGCGGTTCTCATCAACGCAGCTCCGACAAAAGAGGAGGCTGTCGCTCTGGTTAAGAGCTATCAGTCTCAGGGTATCTTTGTGACCTGCACCGGCGGCATCTGCCAGCAGCTGATCGACGCCGGATACAAGACCGGATTTAACGTGCGTGTGACGCTGCTCGGCGACGAGATCACCTCGGTCGTACATGTCGTATCCGTGGCTCTGCGTGCAGCGCTGATCTTCGGCAACATCACGCCGGGCGATCTCGACAGCCTGATGACTTACACGAAGGACCGTGTGTTCGCATTCGTAAACGCTTATGCTCCAGTCGATGATCTGACCGTGGGCTGCGGCGGCGGCGCGATCGCCTTCGGCTTCCCGGTTATCTCGAACGATATGGTCAGCCTGAAGGATATGAACGTGCCGAAGAGCCTGATCCTGCAGGAAGATTCGACCAAGTTCAACGCGACGTCCCTTGACGCGCGCGATATCAAGATCAAGATCGCGCAGGTCGATATCCCGGTTTCCTTCGCTTCCGCATTTGAGGGTGAGATCATCCGCCGCGGCGATATGCAGGTTGAGTTCGACGGCTCCCGCAAGGACTGCTTCGAGCTGGTCTGCACGAAGGATGCGGGCGACGTCACTGACCACGGTTTCGAGCTGATCGGACCGGACTTCGACACGATGGAAGTCGGCAGCAAGCAGCAGATTGCCTATATCGTCAATGTGGCAGGCAAGAATATGCAGTCCGACTTTGAGCCGGTGTTTGAGCGTAAGTTCCACAGCTATATCAACTGCATTGAGGGCGTGATGCATACCGGGCAGCGCGACATGATCCGTGTCCGTATCAGCAAGAGCACCTTCGAGGCGGGCTTCCGCGCGAAGGATCTGGCGGAAGTGCTGTATGTCAATATCAAGAATGAGTTCGACGCGGTCGTCGATAAGTGTTCCGTGACGATCGTGACCGATCCGGCGGAGTGCACGAAACTGCGTCACGAGCTGGCGACGCCGGCTTACGATGCGCGTGATGAGAGACTGACATCCCTGACCGACGAGTCCGTGCCGGTTTACTACAGCTGTATCATGTGTCAGGCTTTCTCGCCGAGCCATGTGTGCGTGGTTACTCCGGAGCGTCTCGGACTCTGCGGCGCCGTGTCGTGGCTTGACGCGAAGGCGACGAACCAGCTCGACCCGCAGGGCCCCTGCCAGGTCATCACCAAGGAGCGCGTGATCGACGAGAACCTCGGACGTTACGAGGACGTCGACGAGGCGGTCAACAAGTTCTCGCAGGGTGCTCTCGAGCACGTGACGCTTTACTCCATCATGGAAGATCCGATGACCTCCTGCGGTTGCTTCGAGTGCATCTGCGGTATCGAGCCCTTCTCGAACGGCGTGATCATCGCGAACCGTGAGTACGCGGGCATGACACCTCTTGGAATGACCTTTGCGGATCTCGCCTCCATGACCGGTGGCGGCGTGCAGACCCCGGGCTTCATGGGCCACGGCAAGCACTTCATCTCCTCCAAGAAGTTCATGAAGGCAGAGGGCGGCGTAGAGCGCATCGTCTGGATGCCGAAGGATCTGAAGGATCAGGTGAGCGAGCGTCTGAACGAGACAGCGAAGGAACTCTACGGCATCGACAACTTCTGCGATATGATTGGTGACGAGACCGTTTCCACCGACCCCGAGTCCCTGCTCGAGTTCCTGACCGAGAAGGGCCACCCGGCGCTGGGCATGGAGCCGATGATGTAAGTTGTCGGGACTGCGTACGCAGTCCCAGCGGGTTTCCCATAGGGAAAGCCGCGTAGGACTCCGAAGGAGGCCGACAGCTTAACGACAGAAATGCGAAGCATTTCTGGAGTCTAAAGCATCACCCGACCGATTAGCGACAGAATCTTTTAGCGGCGTCAGCCGCGACAGACGTGCGAAGCACGGCTGGATTCTGGAGCCTTGGCCAATACCTGACCCGAGCTGTTAGCGACAGAATCTTTTAGTGATTAGTTTTTATCACCCGACGAAGGGAAGCCCTGAAAAAAATTAGGGTTTCCCTTTCGGAGCGTGCGGAAAGCCTTTTACTTTTTATTCATTTGTGTTATAATTTACTGAGATATTTTTTAAGGAGGATACATACCAATGCCATTCAATGGAAAATCAGGAAAATTTAATGCTTCCATCAACACAGTCGAGATCGGCTGCGGCGAGAAGGCGATCAAGATTGGCGGCGAGAACGTTTATCCGTTCTATACTTTTGACGCGCCGATCGAGAACGCGCCGAAGATCGGCGTTATGATCTCCGACCTCGGTCTGGAGAATGAGCCTGCGGGCGTGAAAGCCTACTATGAGGGCTGCAGCAGCTTTGCCGAGATCGCACAGAAAGCCGCCGCGATGCCGGGCGCAGATTTCGTCTGCCTGAAGCTTGAGGGAGCGGATCCCAACGGTGAGAACAAGTCTACCGAGGAGTGCATGACCGTTCTGAAAGAGGTCGTTGACGCCATCGACGTGCCGCTTGTCGTATACGGTTGCAAGAACGTAACGAAGGATGCCGAGCTTCTGACGAAGGCGGCAGAAGTCGCTCAGGGGAAGAATGTCCTGATTCTGGCGGCGAAGGAAGAGAACTACAAGGGTATCGGCGCAGCCGCGGGCCTTGCTTACAATCAGAAGGTCGGTGCGGAATCCGCCGTTGATATCAACCTTGCAAAACAGCTTAACGTATTGATTTCTCAGCTCGGCGTAGCACCGGCGAACGTTGTCATGAACGTCGGTACGGCGGCTGTCGGATACGGTTTCGAGTACGTAGTCTCCACGATGGATCGTGTCAAGGCGGCGGCTCTGTCCCAGGGCGACGCACAGCTTCAGATGCCGATCATTACGCCGGTTGCCGATGAGGCATGGAGCACAAAAGAGGCGATTGCCTCGCAGGAGGATATGCCGGAGTGGGGCGATCAGGAAGCCCGCGGCATCGGCATGGAGGTATCCACGGCCGCTTCTGTACTGGCGTCCGGTTCCAACGCAGTCATTCTGAAACATCCGACTTCCGTTGCGACCATATCTGCATTGATCAAAGAACTGGTGTAATCGAGGAGGAGGAATCATACCATGGCTTTAAAAGGATTAGATATTTTTAAACTGACACCCAAGACGAACTGCAAGGAGTGCGGCAGCCCGACCTGCATGGCCTTCTCGATGAAGGTGGCGCAGGGCGCGGTGGATCTTTCCAAGTGCCCGCATATGTCGGAGGAGGCTCTCGCGACGCTGTCCGAGGCGACGGCTCCGCCCATGAAGACGATCAAGGTCGGTACCGGCGACGCCGAGTACAGCCTGGGCGGCGAGACTGTTCTGGCCAGACATGAGAAGACTTTCGTCAGCAGACCGCGTTTCGCGGTGAGCCTGACCGCGGACATGGATATCGACGCGGTGATGGCGGAAGTGAAGAAGGTTGACTACGATCGTATCGGCGAGCAGATGCACGCGGAGATGGTCTATGTGGAGTATACCGGCGACAGCGCGGCCTATGTCGAGGCTGTGAAGAAAGTGACCGGCATCGGCAAGACGATCATTCTTGGCTGCAAGGATGTAGAGGCTGCGAAGGCTGCCCTCGAGGTCTGTAAGGCTGAGAAGCCGATCCTGGATGGAGCGGACGCTTCCAACTATGCGGATATGGTCGAGGCTGCGAAGGCCGCGGGCGTGGTGCTCGGCGTGACCGGAGCGGATATCAATGAGCTCTATGATACGACTGCCGCGATCGAGAAGCTCGGTTACAAGGAGCTGGTGCTCGACACGACCGGAGCGGATATCAAGACGACCTTTGCGACCACCGTACAGGTGCGTCGTGCCTGTCTGGCAAAGAATCCGGACAGAACCTGCGGTTATCCGTCGATTGTGAACCTTTCGAAGATCGCGCCGAACGATGAGCCGATGCAGATCGCGCTCGCGTCCATGTTCGTGCTGAAGTATGGTTCGATCATCGTCATGGATACGATGAACTACGCCAGAGCGCTTCCGCTGTACGGCCTGCGCCAGAACGTCTACACCGATCCGCAGAAGCCGATGAAGGTGGAGCCGGGCATCTACCCGCTGAACGGCGGCGATGAGAATTCCGTAGTTCTGACGACGGTCGACTTCGCGCTTACTTATTTCGTAGTTTCCGGTGAGCTGGAGCGCTCCGGCGTGCCGTGCAACCTTGCGATCAGCGATGCGGGCGGACTTTCCGTTCTGACATCCTGGGCGGCGGGCAAATTCTCTTCGACATCGATCTCGAAATTCATCATCGAGAATGTAGAGCCGAAGATCAAGTGCAGAAAGTTGATCATTCCCGGAAAGGTTGCCGTGCTGAAGGGCGACGTGGAAGCGAAGCTTCCGGGCTGGGAAGTGATCGTGGCTCCGAATGAGGCGGTGCAGCTCGTGAAATTCCTGAAGGACATGCAGGCTGCCGGCGAGATTTAAACAGTGATATGGCTCCGCCGCTTCTGGCGGCGGGGTACAAATAAATAATCAAAAAGGAGAACATGACTATGGCAAAATTTGTAGTAATCGGTGAGAGACTGTCTACGACCGCACCGAGCGTCAACAAGGCTTTCACCTCGAGGGATCCGGAGCCGATCATTCAGCGCGCAAAGCAGCAGCTGGACGCGGGCGCAACCTATCTGGATGTCAACATCGGACCGGCTGAGAACGATGGACCGGATCTGATGAAGTGGGCGGTGCAGCTGCTCCAGAGCGAGTTCGACAATGTTCCGCTGGCGCTTGATACGGCGAACAAGGCTGCGATTGAGGCGGGTATTTCCGTTTACAACCGCGCGAAGGGCAAGCCGATCGTCAACTCGGCTGACGCTGCGGGCAGAATCGAGTACATAGATCTCGCCGCCGCAAATGATGCCATTGTCATCGCTCTTTGCAACGGCGAAGGTATCGCGAAGGATAACGACGAGCGTATGATGTACTGCCAGACCATGCTTGAGAGAGGCATGGAGCACGGCATGGATCCGTCTGACCTCTGGTTTGACCCGCTGTTCCTTGTCATCAAGGGCATGCAGGACAAGCAGATGCAGATTCTGGAATGCATCAAGATGATTTCCGACATGGAGCTGAACTCCACCGGCGGCCTTTCCAACAACTCGAACGGTATGCCGAAGCACATCCGTCCGATCATGGATTCCGCGATGGTAGCCATGGCCATGATGTGCGGCCTGACCTCCGCGATCGTGAACCCGAACGACCTGCGTCTGATGGAGACGATCAAGTCCTGTGATATCATCAAGAATAACAATCTGTATGCGGACTCCTATCTGGAGATCTAATCAGAGAGAGATAAGGAGGCACAAATATTTTGTGCCTCTTTGTATATAAGCAGACATACAAACAGGAGGTAATTGTAAAATGGGTGCTTTAACAGATTTAATCTACGGGGGTTCCAATGCGGTGGCCGGTTTGACAGAGGGTGCTGTGAATGACGCGATCGCAAAACACGGCGAGGATGCGAAGGTATCTTTTGGCGATACGGCGTATTTCCTTCCGACCATCTATGCGGCCACGGGCGTGAAGGTCGCAAAGCTCGGCGATCTGCCGGCCTGTGTGGGTGTGCTCAAGAGTCTGATCACCAATGAGGAAGACCTTGGCGCCGCTCTGAACGCGGGTCTTGCGACGGCGGTCGGCGCGGAGATTCTCGAGGCGCTGAAGTACGTGGAAAGTGAGAATCCCTATGCGGAGGACAGCGGCATAGGCTTCGTGCCCGATCCGATCATTCGTTCGCTCGGCGTCCCGCTTGTGACGGGCGATATCCCCGGCGTGGCGGTCATCCTTGGCAAGGCTGACAACGCGGCGGATGTGGCGAAGATTGTGAAGGATTACCAGAGCAAGGGTATCATGTCCTTCCTGGTGGGCGATGTCATCGAGCAATGTATGGAGAGCGGCGTAAAGATCGGTCTTGAGTACCGTGTCATCCCGCTCGGCCATGACGTGACGGCTGTGATCCATGTTGTGACAGTTGCGATCCGTGCAGCGCTGATCTTCGGTAATGTGAAGCCGGGTGATCTGGCCGGACTTCTTGCTTATACGAAGGAGCGTGTGCCGGCCTATGTGAATACCTTCGGAGCGCTGGATGCGGTGACGGTATCCGCGGGCGCAGGCGCGATCGCGCTTGGCTTCCCGGTGATTACGGACATCGATCTCGGCGATTTGCAGATTGCGGGAGCGCTGGAGTCCGTGACCGACCATGACGCGACGGTGAAGAAGAGCCTTGAGCTTCGCAATATCAAGATTAAAGTAACAGAGATTCCGATTCCGGTGGCATTCGCCTCCACCTATGAGGGCGAGATTATCCGCCGCGGCGATATGCAGGTCGAGTTTGACGGTTCCAGAAAGGACTGCTTTGAGCTGGTCGTCACGAAAGACGCTTCCGAGATTGAAGATCATGAATTCAAGCTCATCGGACCGGATTTCGACGCGATGGAAGAAGGCAGCAAGCAGAATATTGCTTACATTGTAAATGTTGCGGGTAAGAACATGCAGTCTGACTTTGAGCCGGTCTTCGAGCGTAAATTCCACAGCTATATCAACTGCGTGGAGGGTATCATGCATACCGGACAGCGTGACATGATCCGCGTCCGTATCAGCAAGGACACCTTTGCGGCTGGCTTCCGGGCAAAGGATCTGGCGGAGGTGCTGTACTGCAATGTTATGAACGAGTTCGACGCGGTTGTCGACAAGTGTTCCGTGACGATTGTGACCGATGCGGCAGAGTGCACGAAGCTGCGCCACGAGCTGGCGGTTCCGGCCTATGACGCGCGTGATGAGAGACTGACCTCCCTGACGGATGAGTCCGTGCCGGTCTACTACAGCTGCATTATGTGTCAGGCATTCTCGCCGAGCCATGTGTGCGTGGTTACCCCGGAGCGTCTGGGACTTTGCGGCGCTGTGTCGTGGCTTGACGCGAAGGCAACGAACCAGCTCGATCCGGAAGGACCCTGCCAGGTTATCACCAAGGAGCGTGTCATCGATGAGAATCTCGGACGCTACGAGGACGTCGACGAGGCGGTGAATAAGTTCTCGCAGGGCGCTCTTGAGCATGTGACGCTCTACTCCATCATGGAAGACCCGATGACCTCCTGCGGCTGCTTCGAATGTATCTGTGGTATCGAGCCCTTCTCGAACGGCGTAATTATCGCGAACCGCGAGTACGCGGGCATGACGCCTCTGGGCATGACCTTCGCGGACCTGGCCGGTATGACCGGTGGCGGCGTGCAGACCCCGGGCTTCATGGGCCACGGCAAGCACTTCATCTCTTCCAAGAAGTTCATGAAGGCAGAGGGCGGCGTGGAGCGCATCGTCTGGATGCCGAAGGATCTGAAGGATCAGGTGAGCGAGCGCCTGAACGAGACTGCGAAGGAACTTTACGGCATTGACAATTTCTACGATATGATCGGCGACGAGACCATCGCGACCGAGCCCGAAGCGCTGCTCGAGTACCTGACCGAGAAAGGACATCCCGCGCTGGGGTTGGAGCCGATGATGTAACAGCGAGGAAGGAAAACAAGCGCGACCGAAGGGAGCATTTGTTTTCACCCGAGCTGTTAGCGACAGAATCTTTTAGCAGCGTCAGCTGCGGCAGACGTGCGAAGCACGGCTGGATTCTGGAGCTTTCTTCGGAAGGAAAGCAAGCGCGACCGAAGGTCGCCCTAAAGGACTAGCTCCGCGTCGCATTTACTTTCACCCGACCGATCAGCGACAGAATCTTTTAGTAGCGTCAGCTGCGGCAGACGTGCGAAAGCACGGCTGGATTCTGGAGCCTTTGAACTTATTCACACCTGGACATTCTTGCCCGCCGGTCGTAACGGCCGGCGGGCAAATCTTTTTTAACGGAGACAGAATATTATGCCCAATGTAACATTTCGATACGAAGACGGCGCTGCGACGACCGTCGCGGTGACAACCGGAGAGAACCTGTTGGAGGTGGCGCGCAAAGCGAATGTAGCCATTGATGCACCTTGTTCAGGCAACGGGTCCTGCGGGAAATGCAGAGTAAAATATATCAGTGGCGATTTAAAGACAGAGCAGACAAGACATATTTCCGACGAGGATTTCAGGGAGGGCGTTCGCCTGGCCTGCGCCAGCACCATCGAGGGAGATGTGGAGATCCTGGTGCCGGACATTGTGTCCGCCTACAAGAGCCGCATGAAGGTGGCAGATTTAAGCTCGAAGGAAGAGGTTGCCATCTTTGAGCAGGCGAAACAGGACGTGGCGGATGCCGGTATTCCCTTTGAAAATAATTTTCAGGTCGTGGAGCTGACGATGGAGGAACCGACGCTCGACGACACTATGCCCGACAACGAGCGGTTGATCCGTGCTATTCAGGACGCGATGGGCGCGGGAAAAGTAAAACTGACCTATCAGGTCTTAAAGAAGCTGGCGGACGCGCTGCGCGACAACGCTTTCCGTGTGAATGCCGTGCTGAAAAAGGGCGCTCACGGCGTGCTGGTCTATGATGTGCTGCCGCCGGATGACGACCGGCTCTTCGGCCTTGCGGTGGATATCGGTACGACGACCGTGTCAGCGGTCATCCTGAATCTGAAGGACGGCAGCCTTGCAGCAAAGGCTTCCTCCGGTAACGGACAGATTCGCTTCGGCGCGGACGTGATCAACCGGATCATCGAGTCCCGGAAGCCGGGCGGTAGCGCGAAGCTGCAGCGGGCTATCGTTGAGGAGACGATCAATCCGATGATTCACAATATGTGCCACAGCGCCGGCATTCATGGCAGTCATATTTACCATATGTGTATCGCGGGCAACAGCACGATGAACCATCTGCTGATGGGTGTCAACGCGGATCCGCTGCGCATGGAACCCTACATTCCGACCTTCTTTGAGACGGACAATGTGGATGCCTACGACCTCGGCCTGCACGTGCATCCGGATGCACGGGTCATTATCTCGCCGAATATCGGCAGCTATGTGGGCGGCGATATCACAGCAGGTACGCTGGTCAGCATGATCTGGAACAAGCCGGAGTTTAACCTCTTCATCGACCTCGGTACGAACGGCGAGATTGTGTTCGGCAATTCGGACTTCATGATGAGCTGTGCCTGCTCTGCGGGACCGGCTTTCGAGGGCGGCGACATCAGCTGCGGCATGCGCGCGACGGACGGTGCGATCGAAGCCTGCATGATTGATGCGCATACGATGGAGCCGACGCTCACGATTGTCGGCGACGAGGGACAGAAGCCGGTCGGCCTCTGCGGCTCCGGCATTATCGATGTGATTGCGGAACTGTTCCGCTGTGGCATCATCAGCCCGAAGGGCAAGTTCATTCGTGAGGGTGAGAGAGTGCGGCATGACGCCTACGGCGTCGGCAGCTATGTGCTTGCGTTTAAAGAGGACGCGGCGGGCCACAAGGACGTGGAGATCAACGAGGTTGATATCGACAACTTTATCCGTGCGAAGGGTGCGATCTTCTCGGCGGTCTGCACGATGCTGCGCTCGCTGGACTTTGACGTGTCGATGATCGAGAATGTATATGTCGCGGGCGGCATCGGCAGCGGCATCAATATGCGCAATGCTGTGGTGATCGGCATGTTCCCGGATATTGAACTTGATAAGTTCCATTATATCGGCAATTCCTCGCTGACCGGCGCCTACTGCATGACGCTCTCGGACGCGGCGGAAGAGAAGGTGCATGAGCTCTCTCACAATATGACCTACATGGAGCTCAGTACGGAGCCGGGCTACATGGATGAGTTTGTGGCGGCCTGCTTCCTTCCGCATACCGATACTTCGCTCTTCCCGAGCGTAAAACAGGAGGAAATCTGATTTTGGAGATCGAAAATCACAAAGAAGAAGTGCCTTTCGAGCATTATCTGGAAAAATATGGTTCGCTCGACCCGCACGAAGCTGCAGGGAGATTGAACATTGTGTATGATGATTCGAAGGGTAAGTTCCATTTTCGATTTATGGGATATGCCTATGAGGCGGCCTGGCCGGAGTTCGAGATCACGTCTCCTGACGTGGGGGCCGGTGATCTGCTGATGACAAGTCTCCCGGCGAAGACCTTTATTCTGCGTTACCTTCTGGAAGGGCAGTATGTCCGTTCCAGCGGACGCTTCATGACTTTCCGGGAGGTGCCGGTCTACGGTGAGCTGTACAACAAGCCCTTCGACGGCCGCTGCATCAAGCGCCTGACCTATGGCTTCGGCTATAAGCTGCCGGTTTTTTCAGCGGCGATGGAACGGATTCCCGGCGCAGAGCGGATCAAGATGGGCGACGTTGCCTATGAATTTGAGCTGATCGATGGTTACCGGATGCGCTTCATCTTCTGGGAAGGGGACGATGAGTTCCCGCCCTCGGCGCAGATTCTCTACAGCGACAATTTCCAGTTCGGTTTTCATGCTGAGGATATGGTTGTTGCCGGTGATCTGTCCATTACAACGCTGAAGAAGCTCAGCGCATAGCCCCCGGAATCCTACAAAGTGTATGATGTGAAATATTTATCAAAGTCGTATACTGCGAGAGGAAGCAGGGGAAATACATTCCTTTGTTAAAAAGAAAACAATACGCAGACGCGCGGCCTTCCGCGGATACCCTGTCCGTGGATGAGAAAGGAGAAAAACGATGGGATTCAAGAGTGACATTGAGATTGCACAGGAATGCGAGATGAAGCCGATTACCGAGATCGCTGCTGCGGCCGGCATCGACGACAAGTATCTGGAGCAGTACGGAAAGTACAAGGCGAAGATCGATTACAATCTGTTGAAGGATACAGATGCGGAGAACGGCAAGCTGATTCTCGTGACCGCGATCAATCCGACTCCGGCGGGCGAGGGCAAGACGACGACCTCCGTTGGTCTCGCGGACGGCCTGAAGAAGATCGGCAAGAATGTTATGGTAGCGCTGCGTGAGCCGTCCCTTGGACCGGTCTTCGGCGTGAAGGGCGGAGCAGCCGGCGGCGGATATGCGCAGGTTGTCCCGATGGAGGACATCAACCTTCATTTCACCGGCGACTTCCACGCGATCGGCGCGGCGAACAACCTGCTCGCGGCCATGATTGACAACCATATTTTCCAGGGCAACGCGCTGAACATTGATCCGTGGAAGATCACCTGGAGAAGATGCGTGGATATGAACGACCGTCAGCTCCGCAATGTCGTGGATGGTCTTGGCGGCAGGACGAACGGCACGCCGAGAGAGGATGGCTATGATATCACTGTGGCATCCGAGATTATGGCGGTACTCTGCCTGACGAGCGATATCAATGATCTGAAGGCGAGACTTTCCAGAATCATCATTGGTTATACATATGGAAAGCCCTCAGAGCAGAAGCCCGTTACCGCTGGCGATCTGAATGCGCAGGGTGCGATGGCCGCCCTTCTGAAGGATGCTCTGAAGCCGAATCTGGTACAGACGCTCGAGGGAACCCCGGCGATCGTGCACGGCGGATCTTTCGCGAACATCGCGCATGGCTGCAACTCTGTGACCGCGACCAAGATGTGCCTGAAGCTGGCGGATTACACGGTAACCGAGGCGGGCTTTGGTGCTGATCTTGGTGCTGAGAAGTTCCTCGACATCAAGTGCCGTATGGCGGGGCTCAAGCCGAACGCGGTTGTCATCGTGGCAACAGTTCGCGCTTTGAAGTACAACGGCGGCGTGCCGAAGGCAGAGCTGAACGGAGAGAATCTCGAGGCTCTCGAGAAGGGTCTTCCGAACCTTCTGAAACATGTGAGCAACATCACGAATGTCTACAAGCTTCCGTGTGTGGTCGCGATCAACGAGTTCCCGACCGACACGCAGGCGGAGATTGAGCTTGTCGAGAAGAAGTGCAAGGAGCTCGGCGTCAATGTCGTCCTGTCTCAGGTATGGGCGAAAGGCGGAGAGGGCGGCGTAGTGCTGGCCGAGGAGATCGTGCGTCTCTGCGAGCAGCCGAACGACAGCTTCAGCTTCTCCTATGAGCTCGAGGGCAGCATCGAGGAGAAACTGGATCAGATCGTCAAGAAGATCTATGGTGGCAAGGGCGTGGTCCTGACCGCGAACGCGAAGAAGCAGGCGAAGCAGCTCGAGGATCTCGGCTTTGGCAACTGCCCGATCTGCGTGGCGAAGACGCAGTACAGCCTGACCGACGACGAGAAGAAGCTCGGCGCTCCGACCGATTTCGAGGTCACCGTGCGCAATCTGAAGGTCTCCGCGGGCGCAGGCTTCATCGTGGCGCTGACCGGCGAGATCATGACGATGCCGGGTCTGCCGAAGGTACCGGCGGCGGAGAAGATCGACGTCGACGAGAACGGAAAGATCACCGGGCTGTTCTAAGGCGGATAACAGAAAAAATGTTGGTGCTGCATGTTTGTAAGAATGTCGCACCATTGGCGAAGGCAGGGGGCGGAATAAGCTCCCTGCCTAAATCCATGTATATGACAGTGCCAGGATTTCGAGAGTGCAAAGCGCGAATAAGTGAGGTAGGAAATCTGTGGTAACGTATAACATGACTGCATATGGAGGAAATTATGGGATTTACGACAAATACCTGTGAGGAATTTGTGGATGTGCTGGCGTCGAAGGCGCCGGTACCTGGCGGTGGCGGCGCATCGGCGCTCGTCGGCGCGATCGGCATGGCGCTCGGCAACATGGTCGGCAGCCTGACCGTCGGAAAGAAAAAGTATGCGGATGTCGAGGCCGACATCATCGCGCTGAAGGAGAAGGCGACCGCGCTGCAGGCGGATTTCCTGCGCCTGGTGGAGGCTGACGCGCAGGCTTTCGAGCCGCTCGCAAAGGCTTACGGCATGCCGCGCGAGACCGAGGAAGAGAAGGCCGAGAAGGCGCGCGTGATGGCGATTGTATTGAAGGACGCCTGCGCGGTGCCGATGGAGATCATGGAGAAGTGCTGCGAGGCGATCGACGTGATTGAAGAGTTTGCGGCGAAGGGCTCGGCGCTGGCGATTTCCGATGCGGGCGTCGGTGCGACATTCTGCAAGGCGGCGCTTCTGGGGGCGTCCCTTAATGTCTATATCAATACGAAGTCGATGGCGGATAAGGAATATGCGGCATCGCTCAACGAGAAAGCGGATAAAATGATCGCGGATTACAGCAAAAAGGCGGACGAGATCTTCGCGGCTGTGAACGCGAGACTGAGATAGGAGGAGCGAAGATAAGATGGCGAAGCAATTACTGGGAAAAGAAGTGACGGCGGCTCTGAATGAGCGGATCAAGGCCGATGTGGCCACGTTGAAGGAGAAAGGCGTAAATCCGACGCTCGGCATCATCCATGTGGGCGAGAGGCCGGACGATCTGTCCTACGAGAGAGGCGCGACGAAGCGCTGCGAGACGCTCGGCGTGGAGTATAAGAAATACCTGCTTCCGGCGGATGTCAGTCAGGAGGAGCTCCTGAAAGTGATCGATGAGGTGAACAAGGACGATGGCATCCACGGTGTGCTGATGTTCCGCCCGCTGCCGAAGCACATCAATCAGGCGGTGGTCGAGAACGCGCTCTGCCCGGATAAGGATGTGGACTGCCAGACAGACGCTTCCCTTGGCGGCGTCTTCACGGGCAAGCAGGTCGGTTTCCCGCCCTGCACACCGCAGGCCTGTATGGAGATCCTCGACCACTATGGCATTGACTGCACGGGCAAGAAGGCGGTCGTCATCGGCCGTTCGCTGGTCGTCGGCAAGCCGGCCGCGCAGATGCTGATCAAGAAGAACGCGACGGTTACGACCTGCCATACGAGGACGGTTGACATGCCGTCTGTGACGCGGGAGGCGGAGATTCTGATTGTGGCCGCGGGCCGCGCGGGCGTCGTGGGAGCGGACTACGTCTCCCCGGGACAGATTGTTATTGACGTCGGCATCAATGTGAATGCAGAAGGCAAGCTCTGCGGCGATGTCGATTACGCGGCGGTGGAGCCGATCGTTGACGCGATCACGCCGGTGCCGGGCGGAGTCGGCAGCGTGACGACCTCCGTACTGGTCGGCCACGTCGTGGAAGCTGCCAAGAGAAAGTTTGCGTAATCTATGCGTATTAGTATGCAGATTCTGGCGGACCGTGTCCGCCAGAATTATCCGGACTGTCATGTGGGAGAACTGTCCGATGAGATGAATCTCAAGCGTCCGCTTTTCTACCAGAATGGCGCAAGTCTCAAAAAAAATAAAGTGTATATTGCCCATGAGAGCGACTTGTCAGGGGAAATCCTTAAGGCGCACGGCGATAATCTGCTGCTTGTGGTGGAGGAGGCCGGACGTGATCAGATGGAGCCGCCGCCCGGTGTCGTTGCCTTTGGGGAAGGCTGTGATCCCGAGGTGCTTTTTAACACGGTGCAGCGCGTCTTTGACACTTACGACGCCTGGGATGAGCGGATGCAGAGCATGGCGCTCTCGGAGAGCACGATGAAAGCGCTTCTTGACGCTTCGTATCGGATCTTTCATAATCCGATGATGGTTGCCACAAAGGAGGGCTTTGTGGTGGATCACAGCTCTCTGATGGATTCGGTGGCGGAGCTTCAGCAGGCATTGCAGCGCAGCTGTATTCCGGAGAATGTAGTGGCGGAGGATTCCGCGCAGGTGCAGCGTTATCAGGATCCGGAGACCGGAAGGAACTACCTGTTCGTAGAACTCTATGATAAGAACCGCAATGCTTATCGGCTCATTCTGATGGAGACCTCGCGTCGGCTGAAGAGTTCCGATGGGTACCTGTTGTTGCATCTTTCCAAGTATATTGAGCAGATGGTGGAACGCTTCACGGTGGTGCAGCCGGAGGTCAGCTATACGCTGGATCGTCTGCTGTCCAATGTCCTGACCGACGATAAGATTGAGAAGTCTTCCCTGCGCGCGCGTTTCCAGAGCTTTCACTGGGAGGAATGCCACAGCTATTTCTGTATGAACATCCACGTGTCGACAGTTGGTCGGCAGAATCTGACAGTGATCCAGTTCATCTGCAATCGGATCGAGGGCTTGATAGCGGGAAGTTGCGCGTTTTTTATGGATGAGCGGATTGTGGTCTGCGTGAATCTGTCAATGGGAGGGACGAAGCTGGAGGATGCGCTGGAGTCAGTGTCCGGTTTTTTGAAGGACAGTTATCTGAAGGCCGGTATCAGCTATGCCTTTACCGGACTGGGCGCGATGAGGCAGTATTACCTACAGTCCAGTATCGCGCTGGAGGAGGGAATGAAGCGCTATCCGCTGCGCTGGGTGAACCGTTTTGAGGATATTGCCCTCGATTATCTGATGGGGAAGTGCACGGAGCTGCTCGAGCCGGAGGTTGTCTGCAGCCGTGCGGTGTTGACTTTGAGGGAATATGATCAGGAGCACAAGACTGACTATTACGAGACGCTGCGCACCTATATTTCCTGCCAGATGAATGCGGTGCAGGCGGCGAAGACGCTCTTTATCCATCGCAGCACTTTTCTATATCGGATGGCGCATATTAAAGAGCTGATTCAGATCGATCTCGACGATCCAAACCAGCTCCTGTATCTTCTGCTGACCTATCGGCTACTGGAATCGGAGGAGGAAAGATCCGCCAGCTCCGACAGCGATTCCCAATCTTCATAGAGGCCGTCCAGCTCCTGCCGGATGGCTTCTTTTTCAGAGGAGAGTTCTGTCACTTTTGCGACATCAGTGAAGATGTCTTCACGTGCAAGAAGGGCGTCGATCTCGCCGTCTCTCTTTTCCAGCTCCTCGATACGGAGTTCTGTGCGTTTCAGGTCACTCTGTATCTTTCGCAGGCGCGCTTGTTCTTCCTTCTGCTGCTGCCAGTCGAGCTTTGCATCGCTTTCGGAGAGTGAGGGGGTGTTTTCACCGGGTTTTGCCGCGGTGCCGGTGAAATTCGTCATGTTTTCCTTTTTTTCCAGATAATAGTCGTAATTTCCGAGATATTCTGTCAGCGTCTGATCGTTCAGGTCGAGTACGCGCGTGGCGACTGCGTTAATAAAATAGCGGTCGTGCGAGACGAAGAGTACGGTGCCGGTGTAGTGGTTCAGCGCGTCCTCGAGCACTTCCTTCGAGACGATGTCGAGGTGGTTGGTCGGCTCATCGAGAATCAGAAAATTTGCCTCGGAGAGCATCAGTTTCGCGAGGGAGACGCGTCCCCGCTCGCCGCCGCTTAAGGAGCTGATGCGCTTGAACACGTCGTCGCCCGTGAAGAGAAAGGCAGCCAGTACACCTCGGATTTTGGTGTTGTTCAGCGTCGGATAGGCGTCGGACATCTCCTCAAAGACTGTCTTTTCCATATGAAGAACATGGTGTTCCTGATCATAGTAGCCGATCTGCACGCGGGAGCCGAGATACACCTCGCCGGCGTCCGCGGGGATCACGTCGTTCAGAATCTTCAGGATCGTTGTCTTGCCCGTCCCGTTTGCGCCGATCAGCGCGACGCGCTCGCCGCGTTTGATCTCAAAATTCAGGTCTGAGAATAATGTCTGCGGCGGGAAGGTTTTCGCGAGATTCAGAACAGTCAGCACGTCGTTGCCGCTCGTGATGCGCGGCTCGAGATGGATGCGCATGTCCGCTTTGGTCTCGGAGGGGCGTTCAAGTACTTCCATTTTGTCCAGCATCTTTTCACGGCTCTCCGCGCGTCGGATGGACTTCTCGCGGTTGAAGGATTTCAGCTTCGTGATGACCTCCTCCTGATGGCGGATTTCTCGCTGCTGGTTCAGCCAGGCATGCATACGCGCCTCACGGATCTGTGCTTTCTTCTGCGCGTACTGCGTGTAGTTGCCGGAGAAGACCGTGACCTCGCCCTGGTCGATCTCGATGATCTTCGTGACGACGCGGTTTAGGAAATAGCGGTCGTGGGAGACGATCAGCACCGCACCGGGATAATTCATAAGAAAGGTCTCAAGCCAGGTGATCGAGCCCATGTCGAGGTGATTCGTCGGCTCGTCCAGCAGGATGAGATCCGGACGGGTGAGCAAAAGCTTACCGAGCGCGACGCGGGTCTTCTGACCGCCGGAGAGAGTCTGAACATGTTTCCCGAAATCCTCCTCACCAAAGCCCAGCCCTTTTAGCACGCCAGTGATCTCGCTCTTCCAGGCGTATCCGTTTTTCTCTTCAAATTTGCGGCTCAGCTCGGCGTAGCGCTCCATCAGCTCCTGCAGCTCCTCATCCTGCGCGCGTTTCATGGAGATCTCGGCGTCTCGCATCTGTTCCTCCAGCTCGAGAACATCCTGCTTGACAGTCAGAAGCTCATCGAAGATCGTACTGTCGCTCTCCATCTCCTGATACTGTGCGAGGTAGCCGACGCTGCAGCCCCGCGTGAGGACAGCCTGCCCTTCATCCGCGGGCATTTTCCCCATGATGATCCGAAGGAGCGTGGATTTTCCGGCTCCGTTGATGCCGACGATGGCGGCTTTTTCCCGTTCTTCTATATGAAAAGAGGCGTTTTTCAGAACCTCGTGGTCCCCGAACGCCTTGCTGATATGCTGGCAGGATAAAATCATGGCGGCTCCTGTTTACTGTTGATAATATTTGATTATGTATGCCTCCTGCATGGACAGGAAGTCTGCATAAAGATTCCTGAGACAAATGCTATGATACCCGAAAGATAAAAAAAAGGCAAGAGCTTTTGCTTTCTCTTGCTATTTGCTGATTATTTTAGTATAATTTTAAAAGAATGTTTCGGAGGAGGTAAGTAATGAACGTTTACACAACAGACAGTATCCGCAATGTAGTGATTTTGGGGCACGGGGGCAGCGGAAAGACCAGCTTGGTGGAAGCGATGGCGCATGTGTCCGGGCTGACCAGCCGTCTCGGGAAAGTCGCAGATGGCACGACCATCAGCGATTATGATAAAGAGGAGATTAAGCGTAAGTTTTCGATCAACACTTCGGTTGTCCCGCTTATCTGGGAGAATGCGAAGATCAATATTCTGGACACGCCGGGTTACTTCGACTTTGTAGGGGAGGTCGAGGAGGCGGTCGCAGTCGCGGACGCCGCGGTCATCGTCGTTTCCGGCAAGGCGGGGGTCGAGGTCGGTACGGAGAAGGCCTGGGAATACTGCGAGAAATACAAACTGCCGCGCATGTTCTTTGTTTCCGACATGAATGTGGACAATGCTTCCTTCCGTGCGGTTGTCGAGCGCCTGACCGAGCTCTATGGCAAGAAGATCGCACCCTTCTATCAGCCGATCCGTGAACATGAGAAGTTTGTCGGCTACGTGAATGTGATGAAGATGGAGGGCCGCAGATTTACGGGTATTGGAAAGAGAGAGCCCTGCGACATTCCGGATTACTGCAAGCCGAACCTTGAGATTTACCGCGAGGCCATGATGGACGCGGTCGCGGAGACCAGCGAGGAGTTCATGGAGCGCTATTTTGAGGGCGATGAGTTCTCCGTCGCAGAGATTCGTTCCGCGATGAAGATGAATGTCATGGACGGCAGTATCGTTCCGGTGACGATGGGATCCAGCATGGAGCTGCGCAATATACATAATGTAATGAACGATATCGTGGAGCTGTTCCCTTCGCCGGACAAGAAGAGCTGCGCAGGTGTCAATATGAAGACGAACGAAATCTTCCAGGCGGATTACAATTTCTCCAAGGCGAAGTCCGCGTATGTTTTCAAGACAATCGCCGATCCGTTTATTGGAAAATATTCTCTGGTCAAGGTTTGCTCCGGCGTGTTGAAGTCGGATGACGTCCTGTACAACAGCAGCACCGAGAGTGAGGAGAAGGTGAATAAGCTCTATGTGATGCGCGGCAACAAGCCGGAGGAGATCGGCGAGCTCCACGCAGGAGATATCGGCGCACTCGGCAAGGCGAGCTGCAGGACCGGCGACAGCCTCTCGACAAAGGCGACGCCGATCGTCTATGGCAAGACCGAGCTCTCACAGCCATACACCTATATGGCTTACCGTGCGAAGAAGAAGGGTGAGGAGGACAAGATCGCCCAGGCGCTCGCGAAGATCATGGATGAGGATTTGACAGTCCGCACGGTCAACGACGGGCAGAACCGCCAGACACTTCTCTACGGTATGGGCGACCAGCATCTTTCGGTTATCGTCAGCACTCTGCAGGAGAAATACAAGGTAGAGGTCGAGCTGGTGAAGCCCAAGGTGGCGTTTAAGGAGACGATCCGCAAGAAATCGGATGTAGAATACAAGCACAAAAAGCAGTCCGGCGGCCACGGCCAGTACGGTCATGTCAAGATGACTTTTGAGCCCTCCGGCGATCTCGAGACTCCCTATGTGTTCGAGCAGAAGGTTGTCGGCGGCGCGGTACCGAAGAACTACTTCCCAGCGGTTGAGAAGGGTATTCAGGACTCTGTGCTCGCGGGACCGTTGGCGGGTTATCCGGTCGTCGGCGTCCGGGCAACGCTCTACGACGGTTCCTACCATGCGGTTGACTCGTCCGAGATGGCATTCAAGACGGCGTCGGTTCAGGCTTTCAAGAAGGGATTTATGGAGGCTTCCCCGATTCTTCTCGAGCCGATCGAGACGGTGACGGTTCTTGTGCCGGATAAATACACCGGCGACGTGATGGGCGATCTGAATAAGAGAAGAGGGCGCGTGCTCGGCATGAATCCGGCGGGCGGCGGCAAGACCGAAGTCGTGGCGGAGGTTCCGATGATGGAACTCTTCGGCTATTCGACGGATCTCCGCTCGATGACCGGCGGCAGCGGCGTTTACTCCTATGAGTTCGCACGTTATGAGCAGGCACCGTCCGATGTGCAGGAGAAGGAGGTTGCGGCGAGAGCTGCGGCCGAGGCATAAGGATATTGGCAGTTTCCTAAAGTTTTGCAGGTCTCAAAGTCCTGGATGAGAATGTCCGGAAGCGTGATTCCTGGAGACCGGTACAGCGTTTTGGGCTCCCTGGTGCATCGGCTCTGTGCTGCAATATTCGATCCAGGATTTTCAGACCCTGATATTGCTGAGAAAAGACATTGTCCCGGAAAGGGCGATGTCTTTTTCCGGGTAAGAGGGATAAAATGATGAAGAAATACCTGAAAATCTGTTTGGAGAGAGTGTGGCTCCTGCTGCGATGGCTGCTGGTAGCGGGTGTGACGGGAATTTTGCTGGGAATTCTGGGCGGCCTGTTCGGGCGCTGCATCAGTCTGGTGACAGCTTTCCGCGGGACGCATTCATGGATGTTGTATCTGCTCCCACTTGCGGGACTTCTGATCGTGGCGCTCTACCGCCTTGACCCCTATAAATCCAGTACAAATGTTGTATTGGAGGGTGTCAGCTCAGACTCCTACGTACCGCTTCGCATGGCGCCGCTGATCACGGCGGCGACAGTGCTGACGCACGCCTGCGGCGGTTCTGCCGGGCGCGAGGGCGCTGCGCTGCAGCTCGGTGGCAGTATCGGAGGGACGCTGGGTAGATTTCTGAAGCTCGACGAGTATGACCGCAGGCTGATGATTATGTGCGGCATGAGCGCAGGCTTCTCGGCGTTGTTCGGCACGCCGCTGGCCGCGACGGTTTTTTCCATGGAAGTCATCAGCGTCGGCATCATGCAGTACGCGGCGATTGTTCCCTGTGCGCTCGCCTCTCTGACAGCCGCTGCGGTTGCGGAGATGGTCGGGGCGGAGGGTGAGCACTTTGTGATTACGGACATTCCGAAATTCACGATTTCGAGCGCGGGCTTTGTGATTCTCTTCGCGGTCGCCTGTGCTGCGGTCAGCATCCTGTTCTGCCTGATTCTGCACAAGACCGAGCATCTTTATCACAAATATATTCCGAACGAGTGGCTGCGTGTGGTCGCGGGTGCGTTGCTGATTATCCTGATGACTTGCCTGCTCGGCACGACCGATTATCTTGGAACAGGCATGAGCGTGATTGAACGGGCTGTAGGCGGAGAGACCGTGGCCGCCGCCTTTCTGATCAAAATGGTGTTCACCGCCGTCACGCTCGGCTGCGGTTTCAAGGGCGGAGAGATCGTCCCGACGCTCTTCGTCGGCGCGACTTTCGGCTGCCTCATCGGCCAAATCTTTGGCTTCTCGCCGTCTCTCGCCGCGGCCTGCGGCATGGCGGCCCTGTTCTGCGGTGTGACGAACTGTCCGCTCTCATCGTTGTTTCTCAGCTTCGAACTTTTCGGCTTTGAGGCGATGCCGTATTTCCTGTTGGTCGTTGCGGTGAGCTATATGGAGTCCGGCTACTTCGGACTTTATCATAGCCAGAAGATCCTGTACTCGAAGACGAAGCTGCAGTTCATCAACCGAAAGACGAAGGAGTGAAAGGAGTATGAGACAGCAGGGAAGCATTAAGCGCGAGGATATGCTGGAGCTCACCAGAAGAATGACTTTAAGCAGAAATTGCTTCAGCAGGATCGCGGGAGCCTATTTTGACGAGGAGGGCTATGTGGACGGGAGTTTCAACCGCCATTTTAAACGGCTGACAGAGGCGGAGCAGAAGGAGAATCTTGAGATCGCGAAGACGATTCCCTTTTCGGAGACAAACGTACAGTTGAAGGAGTATGTGTTCGACGAGGCGGAGCAAAAGCCCGGCGGCGTCTGGCAGATGCTGATGGCGCTGCGAAACTGCGAATTGAAAAATGACGCGCTTCTCGAGACGCTGTATGAGATCACGGGCGAGCGGTATCAGTTGGGCAGCTCCTACGCTTTCTATCTTTTTTATGGCAGCTATGACGTTCCGCGAAAGGGCACGGACAAGGAGAGCCAGTGGGAATCGGAGGAGGTCTACTCCTTCCTGGTCGGCGCCTACTGCCGGGTCAGCGGGGACTACGAGCCGCAAAAGCCGGAGAGCGGCTTTCTCTTCCCGGCTTTTCGGAATCGCTGCGGGGACAGCGGCAGGATTGAGATCTACGGGGACGGGGGCGCGCTGCCAGCGCTGCTGGGCTGTAAGTTGTAAGTGCTGTACTGACTCTGGGTGGTATGGATTTTTGCAATTTCGGTCTCAGCGCTTTGAGAACAGTTTCTGCGCTTTCTCGAGCGTACGATCCATCTGCGCCTGTTCCTCGGCGGATTTGCCCTCCTTCATGATGCGAAAGATGAGGTCAAACTCATCCCTGGTAAAGCTTAAGCCCCGGCGGCTCGCGGAGGCCGCCGCGCCCATCAAGACAGGCAGCATCTCCTTCTGAGAGGTCTTTCCCTCGAGTTGCTGTGCCAAGCTCATGAGAAGTTTCAACTTTTCGGGCGCGATCCTCTGTACGCGCTCATCGTAAAACCATTCCGGTGTGTTCATAGGTCGCCTTCTTTCTGACCGGGCATGTCGAAGGAGGAAAAGCTCTCGAACATTTCCCGGTACTGATCCATATTTTCAAAGATATCTATAAACTGTTCCATCTGCGAGAACTCCCCGGGTGGCAGGATATCCTTCAGGGACTTCAGTAGGCTTTCTGCGTCGGGATTTTGCTGCCGGGGCGGGTTTTGCTCGTAGTAACGGGCTGTGCTGAGAAACTCCGTCCACTTGAGGAATATTGCCAGAATTTTTTGTGCGTCGGAGGGAAGAAAGGGCAGAAGGATTTTGAACAGCCTCAGTTCCGGTGGGAGAATTGTTTCCTCAAGTGATGTCATGTTTTTCAGCCCCTGTATTATATTTGACGGCAGGCCAGTATAAGCTGTTAATTCCGTTTATGGCGGCCTGTCGTAATAATAGTCCTGACAGTTTATAATATATATGAATAAATAAGTGCAATCATGCTTTTTATGCGTTGAAGCTATAGAAAGCGATATGCTATTTTGACGTTCACTATGCCGAAAAGGTGGGGCTGCCGGGAGTCCCGGCAGCCCGCAGGGGTCATCGCGCGTCAGCAGCAGGAGCTACCGCAGCCGCCGAAGCCGTTCCCACAGAACAGGAGCAGAAGAATGATCCAGATGCAGCTGTTGTCACCGCAGCCGCAGCCGTCGCCGCCGAAGAGGCCGTTCCCATTTCCGCAGCACTCGCTCAGGAGAATCAGGATACAGATCCACGTGCAGCAAGAACTGCCGCCGAAGAGCCCGCCGCTGCAACCGCAGCCGTTTCTCGAACTTAAATCAGCCATATGATAACCTCCAAAATCTATTTACACTTCATCATATGCAGGAATTTTATTTTGTGTTATACTTGGAAAGTCAGTGGAAAATCATAGCTATTCAGAACAGCAGGCTACAGACAGCCTTCTTCGAAGGCTCTATGCAGTTTCGTGTCAAATCTATAGTAGAGGAGTAAGGGAAATGCCCGCAGCTTACGCACATTATCGATTTGGGAAAAAGGTTTACCGGGAGCTTCCCGAAAAGGAGCGGCAGATCATCCGGCAGGCGAAGGACGCCTTCCTGCTCGGGCTGCACGGCCCGGATCTTTTGTTTTACTACATTCCCATCTGTAAAAACAGGATCAATCAGCAGGGGACGCGGATGCACAGAGAGATCGCGGCGGATTTCTTTGAGCATGGCAGGGAGGAATATCGGCGGGAGCCGGATGCGGCGCTGCGCGCCTATCTGTACGGATATATCTGTCACTTTATTCTGGACAGCGAGTGCCACTCTTATGTCAGCTATTATATGGAGGAAAAAGAGGTCGGGCATATCGAGATCGAGACGGAGCTGGACCGCTATCTGATGGAGCTGGATGGGCGTGATCCGCTTTGCTACGTGCCGATCCATCATCTAATCAGCCGCGCACACACGCGGGAGCAGATTTCCAGAATGTATGAGAGGGTATCGCCGCGGCAGATAGACACCTGTATCCGTGGTTTTCGCCGGACACTCCGTTTTTTTACCTGTGAAGATCCGCGAAAGGGGAGAGTGCTGAAAACCATTTCCCGCCTCGTGCGACAGGAGAAAGGGCTTGGCGGCCTCATCATGGACGGCGGGGTGAACCGAATTTGCCAGGAGAGCGACCTGTTCCTTGAGGATCGTCTGGAGAGGAGCGTCGCATCGACCGCAGAGGAGATTCGGAATTACAGCCGCGCGCTCGATGAAAACGCGCTCTTGTCGGCGCGGCTTTACCGAAATTATGACGGATGCTAAGAAGCTGTATAAGCCATTCCTTTCTATGCACTTTTTTGCCTTGTGTTTATATATTGAGTTCTTTATGCTTCGCTGCTTGTTCTATCGGAGACGTATGCCGGAAGGTGCTGCATGAACGCACGGGCCGCCGCGGAGATATAGGCATTTTCACTGTGGACCAGGCAGATGCCGGAGAGGAGGCCGAGATCCTCGACAGGCAGGATCCGGCTGTCCGGATGATGAAAATAGCAGGACGCAGAGGCCGGGAGAATTGCGACACCGAGTCCGGCATCCGCCCAAGCCGCCGAAGTTCTGGCGTCGTCATTTTTACAGAAAACGCGCGGCAGAAAACCCGCTGACTGAAATTGTTCCAGCAAAATGGATTCCCACCTGCGGTACAGGATGAGAGGCGTATTCTTTAGATCGGCCAGTGTCAGAGAATCTTTTGCGGGAAAATATTTCTGATGTCCTGCCGCCAGCAACGGCTCATCCAGCAGCGGGATGGAAATCAGTCCTTTCTCGGGGAAAGGGCTGCGGACGATGGCGAGCTCAATGAGGCCGGAGGAAATCTCATCCAGCAGCTGATAAGTGTTTTCTTCGGTTAACTCAAAATTGACCTGTGGATGCTCAGCGCAAAAGCTGCGGACGGCGCCGGTCAGAAAACTGCTGCCGATGGAGGAGACGACGCCGAGCCGCAGAACCCCACCCGTCCCTTCCTGATAATCCTGCAGCTCCCGTACTGTGATGTCGGCGAGCTCCAGCATTTTCTGTGCGCGTCCATAGAGCATCTGTCCGGCTGCGGTCAGCCGGATCTGCCGGGAACCGCGTTCGAACAGCACACAGCCGGCCTCCTCTTCCAGAAGCTTCATCTGTGCGCTCAAGGGCGGCTGGGTCAGATGCAGCCTGCGCGCCGCCGCGGAGATCGTTCCCTCTTCAACCACCGCTGTGAAATATGATAATTGTTTTAAATCCATGTGTTCTCCCCATAGCATAAAAGTCGATTGCTACTTATAGTAAAATCATATAGATAATATATAAAATCAATAATTTAACTATAGAATGCTAAGTGCTATAATGTCAAGCGGAATTGGAAAGAATTGTCACAGCGCAAGGTTCACAGAAAAGAGATAGAGTGTGGGCTTTGCACGTGAGAAAGGAGTGGAAGAATGTTTGGAAAACTGGTAGATATGTTTCTGACCTTTGCGCGGATCGGCGGCCTGACTTTCGGTGGCGGCTACGCGATGCTGCCGATGCTGCAGCGCGAGGTCGTAGAGAACCGGCACTGGGCGACGGAGGAGGAACTGACAGATTATTACGCGATCGGGCAGTGCACGCCCGGCATTATCGCGGTCAATACAGCGACCTTTATTGGCTATAAGGAGGCGGGGATTCTCGGCGGCATCATGGCGACGCTCGGCGTCGTGTTCCCCTCGCTGGTGATCATCTCGATCATCGCGGCGTTCCTGACGAACTTTGCGGATCTGGCGATTGTGCAGTATGCCTTCTCGGGCATCCGTGTCTGCGTCTGCGTGCTGATCTTTAACGCGGTGCAGAAGCTCTGGAAGAAATCAGTGATTGACTCGCCGACCACAGCCATATTTCTGGCGGTATTTCTGATCTCTGCGGGGCTCACGGTGGTGCAGAGCTTCTATCCGAATCTGACGAGTATCTCGCCGATCGTCTACGTTGTGATTGCCGGCGTCGCGGGCGTGGTCCTGCACGGTGGCAAGGGTAAAAAGGAGGTGGGCTGACATGCTGCTTCTGAGGTTATACTATGAATTTTTCAAGGCGGGCCTTTTTGCGATCGGCGGCGGACTCGCGACGCTGCCCTTCCTGCAGGAAATCAGCCGGAAGACCGGCTGGTTCACCTCGCATGATCTGACGGATCTGATCGCGATCTCCGAGTCGACGCCCGGTGCGATCGGCGTCAATGCGGCGACCTACGCGGGCTTCCATGCGAGTGGGGTGATCGGCGGCATTGTGGCGACGCTTGGACTGGTAACGCCTTCGATCATTGTGATTATTCTGATCTCCAAGGTGCTTCAGAAGTTTAAGAACAGTGTCATCGTGCAGAATGCTTTCTATGGACTGCGCCCGGCCTCCACGGGACTCATCGCCGCGGCAGGATTTTCTGTGGTGCTAACAACGCTGCTTACGGTTACCGATCTGTCGACAGATCCGCTCGGCGCCTTCAACTGGTTCGGAATCGTGCTGGCTGTATTGATCTATCTGGCGATCAAGAAGTGGAACAGGCATCCGGTCGTCTATATCGGGGCATCGGCGCTGGTCGGTATTGCGGTGGGGTATCTGGGACTGCTGGGGTGAACATATCGGAGATAAACGGACATCTTTGTGCCACAGACTGTTTTCTGCGAAGTCTGCATGCCGTTTGCGCGTCATATGTCAGGGATAGGATCAGTTCCGGACTGCTGTTTTAGCGCATACGATAAAGGGAATGATGTGCGGAAGTGAGATCATGACCTGCAAGGACGCGATTCTCTCGAATGATTATGTTGATCTGATATGGAAGACGGACACGGAGCCGCCGACGGAGGACTCTCTGCTGTATGCACAGTGTGTGCAGCGGGTGAGTTCTCTTTTTACGGTTTTTTATGTGGAAAGGGAGCGGCTGTTCGGGGCGCGGCAGAGCCTGCCGATCGGAGACTCTACAGGGATGGCCTGCTATGCGCCTATGGATACGGAAAGCCTTGAGAAGAGCGGTATCTATGCGGTTCAGAGGCAGTCCGCGCTGGAGCTGACTGGGGAGGGCGTGATCGTTGGTTTCCTTGACTCCGGCATTGCGCTGGAGCAACAGGTCTTCCGGACGGGCGACGGACGCAGCCGGGTACTTGCTTTGTGGGATCAGACTGACCAGAGCGGAGCGCTGCCGGAAGGTTTTTTGTATGGCAGCGTTTACACATCGATGGATATCGATCGTATGCTGGCAGAGGGATGGGAAGAACTGCCCGGGCGGGACGAGAGTGGACATGGCACGAAAGTGGCGTCGATCGCAGCAGGTTCGCCGCTTCCTGATATGGATTTCACAGGAGCCGCACCGAAGGCGCAGATCGCCTTCGTGAAACTGAAAGAGGCGAAGCCTTTTATGAGGGAAATGCAGCGAATCCCACAGGATGTCGTCGCCTATGAGGAGGCGGATCTCATGCTGGCGGTCCGCTGGCTCGATGAGCTGGCCAGTCAGGAGGGGAAGCCGCTTGTTATCTGCATCGCGCTCGGCAGCAATGCCGGCGGACACACGGGGGAGACGGCACTCGGTCAGTATCTCCAGATGCTAGCGCGGAAGGCCGGCCGGGTGATCGCCGCAGCGGCGGGAAATGAGGGGAATGCAGCTCACCATTTCTATGGCATGATCCCGGCGTCTACGGACTATGTGGATCTGGAACTGCGGGTGAGCGCGAATGTAGAAGGATTTCAGCTGAATCTCTGGGGAGATGCGCCTGGGCTTCTCAGCGCAGAGGTCATCGCCCCGGGCGGCGAGCGCGTGCCGGAGTCCGCGCTGCACAGGAACGAGAGGGCACGCTACGATTTTATTTTTGAACGGACGATTCTGGATATTCAGTATGAGTGGTCAGAACCGATCTCCGGCGATGAACGGCTGCTGCTCGCTTTTCAGGAGCCGACGGAAGGAATCTGGACGATACGGGTGTATTCGGCCGGAGACTTCGCCTGCAGTTTCCACGCCTGGCTGCCGGTTACGAATTTCCTCAGCAGAGAAACGTATTTTCTGCGGCCTGACCCGGACACGACGGTGACCTGCCCGGCGGATGCGGAAGGTGTGATTTCCTTCGCGGGCTATGATGCCCGTAATTCATCCGTCTGGCAGGAGGCGAGCCGCGGCTATACAAGAAACAGACGGCTTGCTCCCGATGTCGCCGCGCCTGCCGTGGAGGTGTCGGCAGTGAATACGAGAGGAATCCCGGGCACGCTCAGCGGTACGAGTGCCGCGGCAGCTATCGGTGCGGGTGCCTGTGCGCTGCTGCTGGAGTGGGGAATTGTCCGCGGAAATGCGCCCGCCATGGACAGTAGTGCGTTGCAGCGCTATCTGGTGCGCGGAGCCGCGAGGCCGGAGCCCTTTACTTATCCAAATCGGAACTGGGGCTATGGGCTGCTGGATCTCTATGGAGTGTTCCGGGCGCTGTGAGATTATCGTAAACAACAGGATTGACTTAAAGTGTAACATTTTATATGATATTTGCATAAGCCATCGCAGAGATGGCCTGTATTTTGACGAGATTCTGGACCAGGCGTCAGGAGGCGGGATATGAATGCTTTAGAATTAAAGCTGTGTGATATTCAGGGAAGGCTGTTCGAGCTGTCCGTGGACAGACAGTTGGGAAGTGTCAGCTTCATAAGGATTTTTATGAATTCGGAAACGGCAAAGGCTCTGGATTCCAGTTATAACCGTATGCAGTGGGCCGGAGAGGAATATTTACTGGAAGAGGTTGTGGAAGCTGCGGGGGACAAGCTGCGCGAAAAGGGCAAAGTGTATCCCAAAGATGTGATTTACTGGATTGGATATATTTACCGGTATTGGCATTATTACACTGAGGAAGCCAGCAAAGCTATTTACAAACAGGCTCCGGCGGAGACGATGAGACGAAATTACCTGATGTTTCATACGATGGCTCTCGAGGTAGCCATAGAGGATCTGAAGGAAATATATTTGCAAAAACATAAGTAAAGGGAGAAGTCGGACACCAGAAGATGGTAAGACCTATAACACAAACCACTATTCGTTGGAGATGATTATTGCTGTTGGTCTGGTCGGAGCAGAATGTAGCGAAAGGTGTATTTCTCAAGATATTAAAAATGCAATCAAAATCGGTTGCAAGAGGTACTTGCGATGAATGATAACTTTGACTTTCCCTATGAAAATACAGAGGACTCTTCCTGGGTCGCTTTATTTGAGATGGCGGAGCATTTCGAGGAGCCGGAAGACGTACCCGCCTATGATGCTGCGGATTTTCCGGAAAGCAATCCCGAAAATGAGCAGAAGTACGAGACACCGGAAGCGGCTCTGAAGGGCTTATTTGGCTATGATTCGTTCCGGCCGGGGCAAAGGGCCGTGATTGGCAGCATTCTGGCGGGGCGGGATACGCTGGCGGTGATGCCCACGGGAGCCGGGAAATCGCTGTGCTATCAGGTTCCCGCTGTGCTGCTGCCGGGTGTGACGCTGGTCATTTCTCCACTCATTTCGCTTATGCAGGATCAGGTGCAGGCGCTGCAGGAGGCGGGAGTCTCCGCAGCTTTTATCAACAGCTCTCTTTCAGAGAGCACATTTTCCCAGACGTTACGGAAAGCGAAACAGGGCTTCTATAAGATTCTCTATGTGGCCCCGGAGCGGCTGCTTACGGAGCGATTTCTGGAGCTGGCGAGAAGCGTTTCCATCTCGATGGTTACGGTGGATGAGGCGCACTGTATCTCGCAGTGGGGGCAGGATTTTCGCCCCAGCTACATGAAGATTGTGGAGTTTGTGCGATTGCTGGGGAAGCGCCCGATTATCAGTGCCTTCACCGCGACGGCGACAGAAGCGGTGCGCGAGGATATCGTCTGCACGCTGGGGCTTCTCAATCCCTACACGCTGGTAAGCGGATTTGACAGGGAAAACCTGTTTTTCCAAGTGGAGAGGCCCGCGGACAAGGACCGCTACGTGCTGGATTATATTGCGGAGCATGCGGGCGAGAGCGGCATCATTTACTGCGCGACGAGAAAGAATGTTGACAATCTGTTTGCCCTGCTGAAGGGCAGGGGGATATCCGTCGCCCGGTACCACGCCGGGATGGAGGCCGCGGAGCGTAAGCAGATGCAGGAGGACTTTGTATTCGATTACAAGAGCATCGTTGTGGCGACGAACGCTTTCGGCATGGGAATCGATAAATCCAATGTCCGTTTCGTCATTCACTACAATATGCCCCAGAGCATGGAAAATTATTATCAGGAGGCGGGAAGAGCCGGGCGGGACGGACTGGAGGCGAAGTGTATTCTGCTGTTCTCGCCGCAGGATATGGTGATCAACCGCTTTTTGCTGGATCATAAAGAAATGCCGGAGATGGACGCCGCCGACCGGGAGACAGTGCGGGAGCGGGATACGCAGAGGCTGCGGCTCATGGAGCGCTACTGTTACACGACGGAATGCCAGCGAAACTATATTTTAAAATATTTTGGGGAACATCCGGAAAAGCCCTGCGAGGACTGCGGCAACTGCCTGCGCGAGTTTGAGACGCTGGACATGACGGACGCGGCGAAAAAGATCCTGAACTGCGTGTACGAGGCGAAGGGCCGATATGGGAAAACGATCATTATCGACACGGTTTCCGGTGCGAAGACGGCGCGGCTGGAAGAAATCGGCACGGTGAATTACAGATCCTACGGCGCGCTGGCCACGGTCAGCAGGAACCTTTTGAGGCGTCTGGTGGAGCAGCTGCTGCTGGAAGGCTATCTCACACTAGGAGCCTACCAGGTGCTGAAGCTGGGGAACATCGAAGTTCTTCAAAATCCGGAAACCAGGATCCTCGTCAAAATCACCGACGAGGATAAACATCCGGAGAGAAGACCAAAAGTAAAGAAAGAAAAGAAGGCAAAGGGTTCGGAATCGCTCACAGCGGCTGGTTACAGGCTGTTTGCGGAGCTCAGGAAACTGCGGCTGGAGATCGCGCGCAAGGAGGGCATACCGCCCTATATTGTTTTCAGCGATAAGACCCTGATCGACATGGCGGCGAAGGCGCCCGCTTCCCGGCAGGAAATGCTGAACGTTTCCGGCGTGGGGGAACAGAAATACCGCAAGTATGGGAAAAGATTCCTTTCCCTGATAGGGAAATGCGCGAGAGAAGAGCATTCTTAGAGAGTTTTTTTCTGACTGAACGCAGGCATCCACTTTTTGGTGACCGGTAGCCAGAACTGGACGCAGGGACCGACCAGAAAAGCAGCGACCAGAGTGCCCACGCCGACGACACCGCCCAGAATGAAGCCCAGAGCGAGAAAGCACAGGTCGCAGACAATCCGCACCCAGCGGAACTGGAAGCGCTCCAGCTTGTCCGTGAGAATCAGGGCGACCAGATCGTTCGGTCCGGTGCCAGCCTCGCTGTTGATGACGATGGACATGCCCAGGGCCAGAATCATGCAGCCCAGCACCACGCCGAGAATCCGCAGAAGCAGGGGAGACGATCCGGAGAGAAACGGCGCCAGCAGCCAGGTGAAGAAATCGATGATCGGTCCGCCGCAAAAGGCGCAGATCACCGTACCCGGCTTTACATAACCCTTCGTCGTAAAGAGCATGACGATCATCAGCAGGGTGCATGCGATCACATGGATAGTCCCCACGCTGAGCCCGACGGTCAGGGCGATGCCCTGGACCATAACCGTAAAGCAGTCGGAGCCGAGCTCCGTGAGCAGGAAGAGCGTGACGCCCAGATGGGCCACCGTCAGTCCCAGAAAAAGTACAATCAATGCTTCACACCAGCCCAGCAGGCTGCGTCCGGATGTATCTGCAGAAAAATGAGCCATAACCTGTCTCTCCTTTATGTCAGATGTGATTTCTTAACCATCATAAGTGATGTCGGCCTATTTTTCAAGAACCTTTGGGTCAAGAAGGTTCCTGAAAGAATCGTCAATCTTTCTGAATGGCCTGATCTCCCCCTACGTCCACACGATAACCACATGGCACCCCTCTGGGAAAGATTTTTGCAATCGGATACATTTTTCTGTCCTGAAAAGCGGGCGCAGTGATTTTTAAGGATTGCGTCTGTTTACAGAGTAATGGACATCAGATATAATGAAAAGAAATGATACTATTAGCGAGTTTCGTGAGGTTTTATTGTCGCCGTAACGGGGCAGAGGAATGATACATGAGACAAAGAGACATGACAGAAGGATCTGTATTTAAGACAATCAGTATTTTTGCGCTGCCGATGCTGCTCGGAAACCTGTTGCAGCAGATGTATAATGTGGTAGACACCTGGGTGGTCGGAAACTATATTAGCTCCGATGCACTGGCAGGTGTAGGAAGCGCATATACGCTGATGGTTTTTCTGACCTCCATTCTTCTGGGGCTGTGTATGGGAAGCGGAGTTGTGTTCTCACTGTGTTTTGGACAGAAGAATGAGAAAAAGCTAAAAGAGTCAGTGGGAACGGCCTTTTTGCTGATTGCGGCTGCCGCAGTCCTCCTGACGGTGATACTGCTTCTGGCGCTTGACAATATCCTTGTCTGGATCAATATCCCACAGGAAATTCTGACACTGACGAGAGAATATCTCTTTATCGTGTTTTTAGGGATCCCTGCGGTCTTTGCCTATAATTTCTTCGCCTCTTATCTGAAAGCGCTGGGAAATTCAGCAGTTCCCCTGATTTTTCTCGGAGTTTCGACTGCGGTCAATATTACGCTTGACCTGCTGTTCGTCGCTGCGTTTCGATGGGGAACACGGGGAGCGGCGGGCGCCACGATTTTCGCCCAGTATATTTCCGGAATTGGAGTGTGCGCTTATGTATTGAAAAAGGATCCCGTTATGCGAAGCGCGTTTGGCCATATGAAACTAAGCGGTAAAGGTCTTAAGGAAATTGCCGGATATTCTGTATTTACCTGTCTGCAGCAATCCGTGATGAATCTCGGCATTCTGATGGTGCAGGGGCTGGTGAACAGCTTTGGGACAACGATCATGGCGGCATTTGCTGCGGCTGTCAAGATTGATTCGTTTGCCTATATGCCCGCACAGGAGTATGGCAATGCGTTTTCAACATTTATCGCCCAGAATATGGGGGCCGGTAAAAAGGAGCGTGTCGTTAATGGCATCAAATGTGCCGCGCTGACTTCCATCACTTACTGTGCCATTGCATCCTTCATTTTGTGGTTTTAGGCGAGGAATCTGATGCAGCTCTTTGTATCCGCGTCAGAGACGGTAATTGTTGAGGAAGGCGTGCGGTATCTGCACATTGAAGGTGCCTTCTACTGTGGGATCGGCTGCCTGTTTTTGTTGTACGGTTTTTATCGGGCGATTGGAAAGCCTGCCATGTCCCTTGTCCTGACGATTATCTCGCTGGGAACTCGTGTTATGCTTGCGTATCTTTTGTCGCCGGTTCCCGCGATTGGGGTGACGGGAATCTGGTGGGCCATTCCGATTGGATGGTTTCTGGCGGATACAGTCGGTATCGTGTATCTGATTGGGGAGCGAAAAGAAATCCTTTTTTCATGACAACCAATCTGGCGGTGTATTTGTTTTTAACACAGTATATTGAAGGCATTTAGCTGCTGAAAAATCGGAATTGACCGAGCGGAGCGAGGGATACGAGCAAAAAGCGAAGCGTTTGCGAGTTTGGATGTCGAAAAATGAGCGGACAGCAGTATTTTGAATAACTGCAACTGTCGGTTGCGGCGATTTCCAAGTCTGCTTGGTGGAGAGCAACCGTCTGTTTTTCTATCATAATGTCAAGGACCCGGAAGGATTCGGGCGAAGAAAGGACAAGCAAATTATCGAGGCAGTCTGTTTCCAAGTGGGAGAGCGGCAGCTCGATTCCCGGAATTGACAAAATACTGGATCTCTCCCGTATCTATGGTATCAGCACGGACGATCTTCTGAAGGTGTTTACAATAAAAATGAAAAACCCAAGTTGAGAAAATATCCGTTGACATCTGTCCCAGACGTGCTAAAATATTTTTGATTTGAATTGTATACGATGATACAACGCAAGGAGGACGCAAAAGAAGGCAGCATGAACGAGGGACACAGGGAGAGCCGTGACAGATATTCGCTGCGCGGCAGAGTGTTTGAGAGTATCCGGGAGGATATTCTGAATGGCAGGTATGAGCAGGACACAGAGCTCAAAGAGGCGACGATCGGCGCGGAGCTCGGCGTGAGCCGGACGCCGGCGCGGGAGGCTCTGCGGCAGCTTGAGCTGGAGGGACTGGTCACGATTATTCCCAATCGCGGTGCGCATGTAAATCGGATTACAGCAAAGGATGTGGAGGAGATCTATGTGATCCGCTCGATGCTGGAGGGGCTCTGCGCGAGGTGGGCGACGGAGCACATCACGCAGGAGCAGCTGGACAATATGGAGGAGACACTGTGTCTTTCCGAATACCACACCGGGAAGAAGAATTTTGAGAAGCTCTATGAGCTGGACAGCCAGTTCCATGAGCAGCTCTATGAGGCCGGAGGCAGCCGGATCCTGAACCATGTGCTGTCTGACTTTCACGACTATGTGAAGCGGGCCAGAAAAGCTTCCATTTCCGTAGAGGACCGCTCGGTTCACTCGACGGAGGAACACAGGGCGATTTTTGAGGCGATCCGTGAGAAGGACGCGGACCGCGCGGAGGAGCTGGCGAAGGAGCATGTAAAGCATACGATCGAGAACATTGAAGCTCACGGGCTGGAGAAGCTTTTGTAGGAGGACAGATTTCATGGATAAAATCAGGATGACGACGCCGCTGGTGGAGATGGACGGAGACGAGATGACCCGTATCCTCTGGCAGATGATCAAGGATGAGCTGTTGCTTCCCTTTGTGGATTTAAAGACGGAATATTATGATCTTGGTCTGAAAAAGCGTGACGAGACGAATGATCAGATTACGGTTGATGCGGCGGAAGCGACAAAGAAATACGGCGTCGCCGTAAAGTGTGCGACGATCACGCCGAATGCGGCCCGCGTGAAGGAATACGGCCTGAAGGAGATGTGGAAAAGTCCGAACGGGACGATCCGCGCGATTCTGGACGGGACAGTCTTCCGCGCGCCAATTATTGTGAAGGGGATCGAACCCTATGTGAAGACCTGGAAGAAGCCGATCACGCTTGCGAGACACGCCTATGGGGACGTGTATAAGGCTTCCGAGATGCAGATTTCGGGTGCCGGGAAAGTGGAGCTCGTCTACATGGCGGCGAACGGAGAGCAGTCGTCCGTGACGGTTCATGAGTTTCAGGGACCGGGCGTCGTGCAGGGCATGCACAATCTCGATTCCTCGATCGAGAGCTTCGCGAAGAGCTGCTTCCAGTATGCGCTTGACACGAAGCAGGATCTGTGGTTCGCGACGAAGGATACGATTTCCAAGAAATATGATCACCATTTCAAGGATATTTTTCAGGAGATTTATGACGCGCAGTACAAAGCCGCTTTTGAGGAGGCAGGGCTTACGTATTTCTATACGCTGATCGACGATGCGGTGGCACGCGTAATTAAATCCGAAGGTGGTTTTATCTGGGCCTGCAAGAATTATGACGGAGATGTGATGAGCGATCTGGTCGCGACAGCCTTCAGCTCGCTTGCGATGATGACTTCGGTGCTTGTCTCCCCGCAGGGCTATTATGAGTATGAAGCGGCGCACGGGACGGTGCAGTGCCACTATTACCAGCACCTCGAGGGCAAGGAGACGTCGACGAACCCGATCGCGACGATCTTCGCCTGGAGCGGCGCGCTCAGGAAGCGCGGAGAACTCGACAGTTTGCCGGAGCTTGTGCACTTTGCGGATGTACTTGAGCGGGCCTCAATCGCAGTGATCGAGGCCGGGAAGATGACGAAGGATCTTGCCCTGATCACGGAGCTTCCGGATGTGACGGTGCTGAACTCCGCGGACTTTATCCGGGAGATCCGGGCAGAGATTGAGAAGATGCTGTAAACAATGTAACGGCTCAGAACAGCAGGCTTCGGACCGCGCTAAACGGATGTCCGGCACCTTTTCATTTCGATACTGTTCTGAACTGTTAAAACGAATATTAAAACGCCCCTCTTCATATACCTAGTATGACAGTTGCTATCGTATGGGAGGGGTATTTTTATGGACAATTTTCAGTTATACAGGGATATCCGCGAGCGAACCGGCGGCGAGATCTACATAGGGGTGGTCGGGCCGGTGCGGACCGGTAAGTCGACCTTTATCAAGCGCTTTATGGATCTTCTCGTGTTGCCGAATATGGAGGACATTCACGAGCGGGAGCGGGCGACCGACGAGCTGCCGCAGTCGGCCTCCGGCAAGACGATCATGACGACCGAGCCGAAGTTTGTGCCGAAGGAAGCCGTGGAAATCAATATTGCGGAGGATATTCCGGTAAAGATCCGGCTGATTGACTGTGTGGGCTACATGGTTGAGGGCGCCTCCGGGCACATGGAAAACAACATGGAACGCATGGTAAAAACACCGTGGTTCGAGGAGGAAGTGCCCTTTACAAAGGCCGCGGAGCTTGGCACTTACAAGGTGATTCACGATCACTCGACGATCGGTGTTGTTGTGACCTGCGACGGGAGCTTTGGCGATATTCCGGCGGAGAGCTATGTGAGACCCGAGGAGCGGACCGTGGAAGAGCTGAAAAAGCTCGGAAAGCCTTTCGTCATCCTGCTCAACACGACAAAGCCCTACAGCGACCCGGTGCGTAAGGATGCGGAGGAGATGTACCGGAAATATCGGGTGCCGGTGCTGCCGGTGAACTGCGAGCAGCTGAAGAAGGAAGATATCACGATGATTCTTGAGCAGGTGCTGCTCGAATTTCCGCTTGTCGAGGTGGAGTATCACATGCCGCGCTGGGTGGAGATGTTGAGCATTGATCACCCGGTTAAGCAGGAGCTGATCGTTTCTGTGCGCGCGATGATGGCTCAGTTTCATGTGCTGCGCGATATCGGAACGGTACAGGCAGAGTGCGGCGGACCCAGTGTCAGCGGCATCCGGCTCGGCCATGTGGCACTTGATCAGGGGAAAGCCGTTTATACGGTCGAAATGGAGGAGAGCTGTTACTATGGCGTGCTCAGCGAGCTGACCGGTATGGAACTGCAGGACGAGTATGACCTGATGGAGCAGCTGAAAGAACTCTCGGCGATGCGCAGGGATTACGGTAAGGTGATTCAGGCGATGGACACGGTGCGGCAAAAGGGTTACGGCATGGTGTTGCCGGAGAAGGAAGAGATCGAGATGGAGGATCCGGTGCTGATCCATCAGAGCGGAAAGTATGGGGTGAAGCTCCGTGCATTTTCCCCATCCGTGCAGATGATTCGCGCGCGCATCGAGACGGAGATCGCGCCGATCGTCGGCAGTGAGGAGCAGGCGAAGGATCTGATTCAATATATTCAGGAGGGCAAAAAGCAAGAGGACGGTATCTGGCAGATCAATATTTTTGGGAAGACGATCGAGGAGCTCGTCGAGGACGGCATCCGCAGCAAGCTCTATCAGATCGGCGAGGAGAGTCAGGTGAAGCTGCAGGACACGATGCAAAAGATCGTGAACGACTCGAACGGCGGGCTGGTCTGCATTATCATCTGAGTAACAAAAGTGCAGTGCGACTGGAGCACGTTAGAGCTTCGGATGCACATGTGGGGAACTGCAATAGCAACGTCTCATATGTTGACACGTCTTACTTGCCGATGCTATAATCATCGGCGAGTGAGGGCAGAGATTATGACAAAGGTAACGATTTACACGGACGGCGCGGCGAGGGGCAATCCCGACGGCTCGGGGGGCTACGGGACGGTGCTCCTCTATGTCGACGCCAGAGGAGAAGAGCACATTCGGGAATATTCCCGCGGATATAAGAAAACCACGAACAACCGCATGGAGCTGATGGCGGCGATTGTCGGTCTGGAGGCGCTTACGCGTCCCTGCGAGGTGGAGCTCCACTCAGACTCCAAATATCTGGTCGACGCCTTCAACCAGCACTGGATTGATTTCTGGCTGAAGAAAAATTGGGTGAACAGCCAGAAAAAGCCGGTGAAAAATCCGGATCTCTGGAAGCGGCTGCTGAAGGCAAAGCAGCCGCATCAGGTACATTTCATCTGGGTGAAGGGCCACGATGGCAACCGCTGGAACGAGCGTTGTGACCAGCTGGCGACCAGCGCCGCGGACGGCAGCGATCTGGCGGAGGACACGGGGATAAATTCTTTTATATGATAAAAGCGGGGTGATTCTTTATGGTGAAACTGCCGCTCAGTTTTCTGATGGAGGAGTGCATTCAGGAACATGGCTGTCAGAAAGGCAGTGTACCGGCATACCGTTGGATTACAGGAGTAGAGGCATTGGGGACACACAGACGGCCTCAGAGGGATATATTGTATGTTCTGTTAGACAATGACAGGACTTTTGAAGAAATGCAGCCCGGCGCCAACATCCTTGTGCTGGCTCATGAAAGCGATGCAGTCAGGCTGTCCGTGGGGACGGAGAGCCTGACCGTGCCTGACAGTGAAGACCTTTTCGCAGTCATGGGAGAGCTTCAGGATCTTTTCGCGGAATTTCGGAACTGGCAGGAGCGTCTGCTGGACGCGTGTGCCCGTCACAGTTCTCTACAGGATCTGATCAATCTCTCTGCAGACATGACTCCCAATCATATCTATCTCTCCGACATGAGCTTCAAAATCCTTGTCTATACAGATCAGGAGATTATGCGCGAGATCAGCGCCACCTGGCGCTATCAGCTGGCGCACGGCTATCTGCCTGTTCACGTGATGAAAGGGATGATTGAAAATGGAGAATTTGATCGTCTGAATGGTTATCGAAATGCACGTCACGTATACTCTGAAAATTTTAATGTTCCTTTTGTCACCAAAAATATTTTTTATCACAATCGTCCGCAGGCGCATCTGTTTGTCGTAAACTCCATGAAGCGTCCCCGGTTCCGGGATATCGCCGTGGCGCAGCTGCTGGGTGAATTTCTGGAGGATCATTATTTTATCCTGTCGGAGTTTAAGCTGAATCATACCGGAAATAATTATGAGGCTTTCTTCAACGACGTACTGAGAGGCGTATTGACGGACAGCGTGGCTATCGAGCGACAGATCAGCCTGTTTGAGTGGAAGATGGATGATTCCTATATGCTGTCCCTTATCAGACTGTCCGGGCGCGATGAGGGTTTCAGCAGGGTGCTGATGTACCAGATCGAGGAGGACAGCGGATTCATGAGTTTTCTCCATGATGAATGTCTTGTCGTCCTTGCAAATATGTCTGTGAACGGCGCAGAAAGTATGCCGGAACGGATGAGAAGGCTATCAGACTCTTACTCACTCGAAATCTGTATAGGCAGAGAGTTTCAAGGATTCCCGAAACTTCGTGAGAATTACCATTTTCTGACTGCTATCATGTCATATGCTTAGGCCTACGGGAGAGGCGGATTATGCTACGATTCCGCGGATTACAGCATATATTATATTGTCGATCAGGTGCAGCATATAGCGGAGACGAGGCAGCTGTGCAGTGAAGACGCGCTGACGCTTCAGTCTTATGACAACAGGCATGATACGAATTACTTTGATACCTACTATACATATCTGCAATATGACCGGAATATTGTTCGCGCGTCGCAAGCATTGCACATTCATCGCAATACATTGATGTACCGTCTGGACAAGATCCATGATCTGATCCGTCTTGACGAGGAGAATATTCCGCAGAGAATACACATGCTGATGTCCATGATGTTGCTGCAGCATCAGGAAAAATTTTAGATTGCAGATAGGAAAGAGCCGGGAATCTGACACACGGCTCTTTCCTGAAAAATTGTTTATTTGAAATAAATCTTACTCTGTTTGTCGATCTCCTCCGCCACGGCCTGATATACGCCGGGGAAGGTGCTCATCGGACCGCCCTGCGAGGTGCAGGGAATGAAATACTTTGTTCCGCAGTTTTTGCAGGTCTTAGCGGTTTCCCGCGCAACGTCTTCCGCCGTCCAGCCGGGGAAATCGACGGACGCGCTGTCGATGCCGCCCATGAAGGTGATCTGTCCGCCGTATTTCTCAATGAGCGCCGGGATATCGTTGGTGTTCATGACACCCTGCCAGATATCAATTCCCATGTCGATCATCATTGGGACGAGCGTCGCCGCGTAGGAGTCCGAGTGATGGACGATCACCTGCACGCCGTGCGATTTCAGATAGCCGTAGATCTGCTTGTAAGCCGGATAATAAAATTCTTCAAACATCTCTGGCGACAGGAACGTGGATACCTGACTGCCCCAGTCGTCGTGGTGGAAGAACGCGTCCGGATGGTAGTGTTTGCAGAGCTCTTCGACGTAAGCCATTTCCCACTCGGTCAGACAGTCGATGATTTCGTGCATGGCCTCCGGTTCTTCATAGAAATTGATCAGGCATTCCTGAATTTCCATGAGGTAATGGGTCTGTTCAAAGAGGCCGGGGTAGATCATCGGCGTCACGAACAGCTCGTTCCGATCTATCTCCTCCACCATTTTGATATATGGTTCCCAGGCGGATTCCGGGTACTTCACTTGTGGAACCTTGAGGTAATCCCTCCAGTGGGTGACATCCTTGATCACGATCTTGTCGGCCGGCTTGTGTACAGGGAAGGCGCCGGGCGTGTTGGCGGGGAAGGCCAGCTCCACGCCCCAGGCGTTGACCACGTTTGGATCGCCCTTGACGGGAGCCGCGTTGTTTGCAAAATAGGGGGAGTCCTTGACAATCCGGAATGCCTCGAACATATTTACATAGCGGTCCGGATGTCCCCCGTGAATGGTTTCCAGAAGATTTTGTTTTTTGCTAAGCATATTGTTAATTCCTCCTTGCTGAGATTTCCTGTTCCATGGAAGCGACCTTTTCGTCTGTGAGCCGGAACATCAGGAGCGGGATCATGGAAACCGCCAGAATAACGACAGGCACGATGACGAACAGCATCTTCAGGCCGTTCTGCATTTCGACGGTCGCGGCGGTCATGTTCGGGTCGTAGGCGATGAAGCCAAGGAAAGCGGTGATCAGCACACCCCTGACAGCCACACCGATCTTAATGGCGAGGGAGCAGAAGGACATGATCACACCCTTGGCCGCGCCGCCGTTTTTCCACTCACTATAGGTGCCGCACATCGCGTACATGCTGGACGTCAGACCGTAGGACATGCCGAAGAACAGCTGCGACACGAACAGCAGAGCTGAGATGAGAAATACATTGGCAGGTACAAAGTAGCAGACCAGATGCAGCACAATAAAGCCCAGCATGCCGATGATGTTCGTCTTTTTGGTTCCCCACTTCGCCACGGCTTTCTGCGAAAAACCGGAGCCGATGATATTGCCCAGATTGAAAAAGACGAGAAGTACACCCGCGCTGGCTGCGCCTCCGAGCAGATATTTTGCATAATAGGATGCGGCCGCGGCGACGCCGTAGTAGGCGATCAGTCGAATCGCGTCGTGGCAGAGGAATACGATCAGATGGGGATTGGACACAATGCTCTTCCCCATGTCGCGGAAGGTTACTGCTTTGGAATTGATCTGATCCTCCGGCGTATCGTATCCATCCGTGATGAAATAATGTGTAAAATACGTGCAGACGAATAGTACGGATACGATGATCGCAATGACTGTATAGGCAGGGATGCCGCCCAGGATACCAAACAGGGCGGAACTCAGTGCCGGTACTGCATAGGATGCGAGCAGCTTGCCGCCGGTTGCGCCCATGGCAATACGGGATGACAGGAAAGCTTTCTCCGTCGTGTCGTCGGTCAGCACAGAAATCAGGTTGCGGTTGGCTGTCCAGGAAATGTTCCAGATGAAGTGGCTGAGCACATATCCCAGTCCGCAGAGCAGTCCGGCGGTCACATTCGAGCCGATCTTTGTGAACATCAGGACGAAAAATACGGTGACGAACGGTGGACAGTACAGAAGCCAGGGACGATATTTTCCCTTCTTGAGCTGTGCTTTGTCGATCACGATTCCCGCCAGGACCGCGCTGATGGCGTCGATCAGCGCAGAACTTCCTGTGATCAGCGCCACGATGCCGAGCGGAAGCTGCGACACGTCTGTCAGGAAATATACGAAGAAAGAAGTTTCCATTGTGGCCATAAATGAAAACCCGATATCCGAAATTCCCCAGAAGGTTTTAATTTTTCCGTTGATTCTTTTCATTTCCCTCTCCTTTCTCTCTAAAATCCGGATTTTATATAAAAAATATTGTAGCGGATCGCCCTGTATATAGTAACGGTTAAATTGTCAAAAGTGAGAAAAAGTTTTGGGCAGAATGCACAACAAGGGGACAATAAAACGTGAATGACTTATTTGTTATCGTGACTATATTGTCGAAACTCGGTCGGCGTCAGCCCGAGTGCGGCGTGAAACATCGCCTTGAATTTGGACTGGCTCTCAAAGCCGACGCTGTTTGCAATATCCAGTATGGAAAGATTCGTCTCTGCCAGCAGTTTTTTCGCCTCTTCAATCCGTTTTCCTTTCAGATACTCAGAAATATTCAGCCCATAAACAGCCCGGAAATAATTCTTCAGGCTGGTCGCGCTGATCCCTATGTTACCTGCAATATTGGCGATTGTCTCTCTGTTTTTTAAATTGGACGTGAGCAGCCGTTCCGCTGGCGGCCTTTACTTTGGTGTGTAATCGTTCATGGTTTGCATTGATTTCTCCCTTGGTATCTGTTACAATACGAGTTAGCCAACACTAACAACTGGAGGCGAGAGAATAGTTTTGCGGAGATCATCGGGCCGCTGCAAAATGACGGCAATGCAGATATACAGGAATGAATAAAAAGATATGGGACATCTATTTTATGAAAAGGAGAGAAAAGAATGGATAAGCAAAAAAACAATTCCCAGTCCACCATCCACCTCGGCACTCACGGAGAAAATTACGGGACGTGGATGTCATACCCCGTATTCTACCTGATGGGCGGCATTGCACTTGTCGTACTGATTCTTGCCGTTTTGTCGTTCACCGTTTTCCACATTACTGCGTTGGGAGTCGCCTTTATTGTTGCCTTGATTGCATTGCTCGCCTTTATCGGCTGGATGGAATGGATACGCAGGCAGTATGCTTTTGACGGCGGCGGAATGATGGAGAAGGGACATCAGACTATGCTCTCGCTGCTGGACTATGACGGAAATGGAACGCTGCTGGAGGTTGGCTGCGGCTCTGGCCCCTTAAGCATTCGCGCCGCCCTGACATGGCCGCAGACAAAGGTAGTCGGGATTGATTACTGGGGTACTATGTGGGATTACAGCAAACAGCTGTGCGAGAAAAATGCCGCGTCGGAGGGCGTTGCTTCCCAGTGCACTTTCCAAAAAGGTGACGCCAATAAGCTGGACTTTGTGGATGAGACTTTCGATGCCGTGATCAGCAACTATGTGTATCACAACATCATGGGCTCCGATAAGCAGGAATTGCTGCTGGAAAGCCTGCGGGTACTGAAAAAGGGCGGTGTATTCGCCATCAACGATGCCATGAAGCCGAAAATGTACGGCGATATGGAGGTGTTTGCCCGGAAGTTGCGGGACATGGGCTATCAGGAAGTGCGGCTGGTGAACATGTCGGAGCTTGTGTTCGGTTCGGAAAGTCGCGCGGCTATGATGATGCTTGGCAATTCGCGGATGTTGGTCGGAAGGAAGTAATGCACGCAAATCGAATTGTAAATCGCCCGTCAGCTCTCCAGCAGAACCTGATAGCCCTCCTTTCCATACTCTAATGCCAGATACCTGGCATACTGATGAATATACTGAAGCAGCCTGTTGTCATCCGTGGCCCATGCGTAGGACATCACAAGCTCCAGATTACAGGGATACCTGCGGATATCGCCTGAGAGCACCGCGGGCGCGTAACTGTTTCCGCCAATTGCGATTCCCGAGTTGAGGGAAACCGCCGTATAGACAGATTCCCGATTGGGGCAGACAATGATTTTCGGCGGATGAAAGTTCAGAATGGAGATCGCCTCCCGAAAACGCGCCAGCGTAGCCTCGCGACTCTCATTCTCCCAGGCGTCCACCACCAGAGCTTCCTCCGCGAAATCTGAATATTTTGCGTCTTCCTTCGCTTTGGGATTCCGAGCGGAGACGAGCAGGACATTGGGCATGTGAAGCAGCTTTTTCCGCTTCGCCGAGGGAACCGTCGTCATCCATCCGTCTGTGGCGATGATCATATCCAGTTCCCCCTGATACATTCTCTGTATCAGTTCACCCACCTGATAATGTTTAAAAACCACTTGAAAGGGAGGAACCGCAGCCTGCGCTCTGGCGCAGGCCTTATAGTAGATCGGGGACATTTCAAAAGGCATGCAGCCAACTCTCAGAGGGCGGTTCAGCATGTGTTCATCATGCAGCGACTCCAGCCACGCGTCATACTCCGCCAGAAAGCGCTCCGCTATATGTAAAAACGCCGACCCGTCAGCGGTGAGGCTCAGACCATTCTTCTCGCGCAGAAACAGCGGCGTTCCAATACTCCGCTCCAGCTCCAGTATATTTTTATTTACCGCCTGCGGCGTCATGTACAGTTCCTGCGCCGCTTTTCGGAAATTCAATGTCCTGGCCACACAGGAAAAGCAGCGCAGTTTCATCTCACTTAACATCTTAAGCCCTCCTTCACGGTTTCCGCCCCCTGAAAATCATGATATCATGAATAATTTCACCATTCAAGATCAGGTAGAAACTTTTTGTTGATGCAAGACGCACAAAAACGTCGCTTTACCAGATACCAATTATCGGCGATAATATTGTCACACACAGAAGATCGATTTTCAGGTTGTCAACGAAAAACCAAATGGAGGTGTTATAAAATGGATAATCAGCAAAGCCGTTCCATCATTCCCATTGGGAAATGGGTCAGCAAGGTTCCCGGAGGTACGTTTATCATTCCGCTGTTGCTCGGTTCTCTGGTCAATACCATCGGGCAGTCGGGTATTGTCGGCGATTTCTCTTTGACCTTTTTCAGCTCTTCCGATCAGAGTACTGTATTTCTGATCCTGATGTTCTGCGCCGGTGCGGGAGTTAATTTCCGGCAGGCGCCGAAAATTCTGGGGCAGAGCTTCGTGCTTTTGTTTTTCAAAGTCATGGCCGGCGCGCTGTTCAGCATTCTGGTCGGATACATTTTCGGACCCGCGGGATTCCTCGGAATCTCCACGCTGGCCATCATCGGCGCGATGACAAATTCCAACGGCGGCATCTATTATGGCCTGGTATCTACCTATGGAGACAGCGATGATCTGCTGACGTACGCGCTGCTTACGATCAACGACGGCCCGTACTTTACCCTGATCGCGCTGGGCGCTTCCGGGTTGGCGTCCATCCCGATCAAGGCCACGATTCTCTCCATGTTCCCATTTTTGGTCGGCATGATTCTCGGAAATCTGGACGAACGCGTTTCCAAATTTTTCTCACCGATGGTCGGCCAGATTCTTCCGTTTCTCGGCTTTTGCCTGGGCTGCGGGATTAACCTGTCCACGATCCTTACCTCCGGTCTCAGCGGCGTCCTGCTCGGCCTGATCAACATCGCCGTGACCGGCCTTGTTCTGATTCCGGTGGATCGCTTTATTCTGAAAGGAAGAGGCTACCGGGGTGCCGCCATCTGTACGGTCGCCGGCAATGCAGCCGCCACGCCCGCTCTGGTCGCGGCCGTCGACGCATCGATGGCGCCTTATGTAGATTCCGCTGTTGGCGTGATCTCCGGCGCGATTATCACATGTACATTGCTCACGCCGTTCTTCACGAGATGGGTTGCGAACAAATGGGGCTGTCCTGCGCTAGACAGACAGCGGGAAGCGGAGGCGCTCGCTGAGAAAGCGGAAAGCGCCGAATCACCAGCCTAAATAATAAAAAGGAGGACTGTATTATGGGATACGCAAAATACGCGGTAAAAAAATCAGAGATGGATCGCCGTCATGAGGTGACCTGTAAAAAAATGAAAGAGGCCGGAATCGATTGTCTGGTGATGTACAGCTTTGACCGGACATTCGGCGGCGCGCTTCGCTATCTGACCGGCCAGCAGGTGACGCTTTATCCTCTGGGAGCAACCTTTTCCGCGGACGGCGACATCGGCTTATACGGATGGGGTGCGCTTGGCTCTAAGATAACAGTTGCGGATGACAATTTCCCGGGGAAATACAACTGTGCTTTCCCTTATTTCCCCAATATGTACTACTCTGATGAGTATATCGCCAGTGAAATGTGCAGGGTCATCAAGGAGAACCATTATCACTGCGTGGGCTTCTGCCATATGAACAATCTGCCGGCGGTCGTCTATGAATATCTCAAGACAAATCTGCCGGATGTAAACTTTGTAAACGCAAGCGATCTGATCGATCGTATTCAGGCCATTAAGTCGGACTACGAGATGGAATTGTATCAATACGCAGTTGACGTACAGGATCGTATACTTGCAGCTGTCCCGATGTTCACGCGTCCTGGCGTATTGGAGAGCGATATTGCCAAAAGGCTGCGCGCGCTCGCGTTCGACATGGACTGCGAGGAAGTCAACGTGATGATCGGAACCAGTCATCAGGACGCGCCCGTATTTAAGGAGTATTTCAAACAGAATGAGGAGATCGTCGATGGGGACAATGTCTCCGTTCTTGTAGAAGTAGCCGCGCCGGGAGGACTCTGGGCAGAGAGCGGTCGTGTTTTCTCTCTTGGAAAGCCTTCGGAGGCGATGCTAAAAGTCAGCGACGACGCGCTGGAATTGCAGAAAACATTTGCCGAAAAACTTCTTCCGGGAGCCGCACCGACCGACATACTCCACGAACTGGACGATGAGCTGGTGCGTCGCGGTTATGGTAAAAACACCATGTTCTGCTCTCATGGACAGGGCCTTGATATCGTTCAGCGCCCGGTCTTTGTCGAGAAGGAGGATATGCTGCTGGAGGAAAATATGTTTCTGGCGTTTCACCCGCAGTGTGTGGGGATGGGCGCTGATGGGGTCGTCTTCGCTTCTCATACAGACAATTATGTTGTGACTAAGGACGGTGGAAAGAGGATGTGCCGCTTCCCACAGGGAATTATCCAGATATAGTCACGGATCTTATCCGATAATTCCGGATTCTGTAGAATGTTTAGGCGCGCTTTTGGCCAATTGCCAACGGCCAGAGGCGCGTTCTGAGTTACATGAAAACATCTGACTAAAGGGAGGTATGCTTATGAACACGCAGGAACTGATCAGTATGAGCCGGACTGTCAGACACGACATTCTGACCATGATACATGAAGCAAAATCGGGACATCCGGGAGGTTCCCTTTCGGCAACCGAACTGATGACCGTATTGTACTTTGGAGATATTTTAAAAGTGGATCCTGAAAATCCTGATTGGGAGGGGCGCGATCGGTTTATTCTTTCAAAAGGGCATGTCGCGCCGGTTCTGTACAGTGTGCTGGCAAGAAAAGGATTCTTTCCGGTGAAGGAACTGCATACATTAAGGCGTCTGGGCAGCTGTCTTCAGGGACATCCGCATAAGGGGCATACCCCGGGCTTGGATTGTTCCAGCGGCTCTCTGGGCCAGGGCTTATCGATTGCGAATGGTCTGGCATTGGCGTTCAAACTTCAGAAAAAAGAAAATCGTGTATATTGCCTGATGGGCGACGGAGAATTACAGGAGGGACAGATCTGGGAGGCGGCCATGACAGCTGCGCAGCACCGGCTCGACAATCTGTGCGCCATCGTGGATTACAATCATGTACAGCTGGACGGAACCACAGAGTCGATTAAAGATTTAGGAGACCTGGGCAGAAAATGGCAGGAGTTTGGCTGGAATGTCATCGACCTGAATGGACATGATGTAGAGGAAGTATTGTCCGCATATCATAGGGCAGCAGAATATAAAGGCGCTCCGACCGTGTTGATTGCCCATACCATTAAGGGAAAAGGCGTGTCCTTTATGGAGAATAATTGTGACTGGCATGGAAATGCGCCAGATAAAGAACAGCTTGCACAGGCATTGAAGGAGATTGGAGGCGGGGACGATGAGTGATAAGATTCCGATGAGAGACGGTTATGGAAAAGCACTGCTGGAGCTCTGCGAGACCGACGACAGAGTCATGGTATTAGACGCGGACGTGGCAAAATCCACGCGAACCGTCTGGATTCGCGACAAGTACCCGGAAAAATTTCTGGACATGGGTATCTCTGAACAGGATATGGTTGGCACCGCTTCCGGCATGGCGCTGGCAGGTATGATACCGTTCTGTTCTACCTACGGCGTTTTTCTTGCAGGAAGGGCCTGGGATCAGATCCGGACTACCGTCTGCTATAACCACCTGAATGTGAAGCTGGCCGGGGCTCATGCGGGGATCTCCGTAGGTCCGGACGGCGCGACCCATCAGGCCCTGGAAGATGTAGCGATCATGCGCGTCCTTCCGGGAATGACGGTTATCGTACCCTGCGACGCAGAGGAGACGAGAAAGGCGACGCTTGCCATGGCAGCCAAAGAAGGCCCCTGTTTTGTACGTTTTGGACGAGAAGCAGTGCCATGTGTCACGAATGAAAGCACTCCGTTTGAAATTGGCAGGGCGAATGTGATGCGAGAGGGGACGGATGCGGTCATTTTTGCGAATGGCGCTATGGTCTATGAAGCTTTACAGGCAGCGAAAGCCCTGGAGACAGAAGGGATTAACCTGATGGTAGTAAATCTTCATACGGTTAAGCCGCTGGATGTGGCCGCTGTCATCGATGCGGCGAAAAAGACGGGCTGTGCGGTGACTGCGGAAGAGCACCAGATGGCAGGCGGTATGGGAAGCGCCGTCGCCGAGTGCCTGGCTGTAAATGCTCCGGTACCGCTTGAGATGGTTGCGGTGGCAGATTCGTTTGGTGAATCTGGTCAGCCCCGGGAGTTGATGGACAAGTACGGATTGAATGCAGAGACAATTATTGAGAAGGTGAAAAAGGTTTTAAAAAGAAAAATTTCGTAAGCCATACTTTTTTGAGAGCTCGTCGCATGCGAAACTTCCTGTAAATAAATGGGGGAAAAGGAGCCGTTTTCAGGCTCCTTTTCCAACCTCGAAGCCGATGTACATCCGTCTTTCCAGAGACGCGGCTTCGGATTGCCATCCGGCAACGCCAAGTTTGAGATCGGCAAGGGCATGGTTGTCCGTGAGGGCGCCGATGTCGCGATCATCGCGTGCGGCCTGATGGTCAGCACGGCTCTGAAGGCGGCTGAGCAGCTGGCGGCGAAGGGAATCAATGCGAAGGTTGTGGATATGTACTGCATCAAGCCGATCGACGCGGAGCTGATCGTGGAGTGCGCGAAGTGCGGAGCGATCGTGACGGCTGAGGAGCACAATGTGATCGGTGGACTTGGCAGCGCGGTTGCAGAGGTCCTTGCGAAGGCTGGCTGCACGGTTCCGACGGAGATGGTCGGCATGCAGGACTGCCATGGTGAGTCCGGCCCGTATGCGGCGCTTCTCAAGAAGTACGGCCTGGATGCGGACGCGGTTGCTGCGGCTGCGGAAAAAGCGGTATCTCGCAAATAAAGCGTTTTAATAATAAGGAGGTAGTTTTAAAATGAGAGAATCTATTCACAAGTACTTTAAGGTTGGGACAATCCGCTGGATGTCCTTCCCGAAGAGAAGCATCATTGACCAGGTGAAGAGAATTGCGGTGGACGATTATTTTGACGCCATCGAGATCACGCACTGCAATGATGACGCGGAGCGTGAAGAGGTGAAGAAGCTTCTGGAGCAGTCTCATCTGAAGGTTTGCTTCGGCGCACAGCCCATGCTTCTCGGACCGAAGCTGAATCCGAACGACATCAATGAGGAAGGCAGACAGAAAGCCGAGGATACACTGAAGGCCGCGATCGACGAGGCTGAGTATCTCGGAGCACAGGGGATCGCGTTCCTTGCCGGAAAGTGGGCTCCCGAGACGAAGGATCAGGCTTATGCACAGCTCCTGAAGACGACCAGAAATATCTGCGATTATGCCGCGACCAAGGGCATGATGGTGGAGCTTGAGGTCTTTGACTTCGACCTTGACAAGGCAGCTCTGATCGGACCGGCTCCGTATGCGGCGCAGTTTGCGGCGGATATGAGAACCACGAACAACAACTTTGGTCTGCTGGTCGACCTTTCTCACTTCCCGACCACCTATGAGACCTCGAAGTTTGTGATTCAGACGGTGCGTCCGTACATCACGCATCTCCACTTCGGAAACGCGGTTGTGAAGGAAGGCTGCCCGATGTATGGCGATCTGCATCCGCGTCTTGGCTATCCGAACAGCTCGAATGATGTAGAGGAGCTGGCGGACTATCTGAATGTCCTGAAGCAGGAGGGCTTCTTCAATGCAAAGGATCCGATGGTTCTTTCCATGGAAGTAACGCTTGCGCCGGGTGAGGACGATGAGATCGTTCTGGCGAACACCAAGAGATGCCTGAACAGGGCGTGGGCGCTGGTAGAGGACTGAACTACTGCTCCAAAAACAAGAAAAGGAGAGTATACGATATGAAAATAGTAGTACTGGACGGCTATACGGAGAATCCTGGCGACATCAGCTGGGGACCGTTGGAAGCGCTCGGAGAAGTGACAGTATATGACAGAACGTCCTATGTAGAGGCTCCGATTATCGCAGAGCGCATCGGAGACGCAGAGGTGGTGATCACCAACAAGACTCCGGTCAGCAGAGAGACGATCGATAAATGCCCGAACATTAAGACGATTGCCTTGCTGGCGACCGGCTACAATGTTGTGGATTATGAGTATGCGAAGTCAAAAGGGATTCCGGTTCAGAATGTGCCGGTCTACGGCACGGACAACGTGAGCCAGTATGCGGTCAGCCTCCTGATGGAGCTGTGCTCCCATATCGGACATCACAGTCAGTCTGTGCACGCGGGCGATTGGGCGTCCAATCAGGACTGGTGCTACTGGCATTATCCGATGATTGAGGTGTCCGGCAAGACCGCGGGCATCATCGGCCTTGGCCGTATCGGTGTGAACACCGCGAAGATCCTGAAGGCGATGAATGTCAATGTGATCGCTTATGACTCGTTCCAGTCCGAGGCCGGCAAGGCTGTGGCGGAGTATGTGGAGCTTGACGAGCTGCTTGCAAAGTCTGATTTTATCTTCCTGCATTGCCCGCTGTTCCCGTCCACCGAGGGGATCATCAACAAGGACAACATCGCGAAGATGAAGGATGGCGTCATGATCATCAACAACAGCCGCGGACCGCTGGTTGTGGAGCAGGATCTTTACGATGCGCTTGAGAGCGGGAAGGTCGCGGGAGCAGCAGTTGATGTTGTCTCGACCGAGCCGATCAAGGTGGACAATGTGCTGCTGAAGGCGAAGAACTGCATCATCACTCCGCATATCTCCTGGGCGACGAAGGAAGCCAGAGAGCGTATCATGAATACGACGGCTGAGAATGTCAAGTCCGTGATTGACGGAGCTCCGATCAATGTAGTCAATAAATAAATCTGAGCATAAGAATACCCTGCCTCCTGCCGACGAAGCAACAGGAGGCAGGAAGACCTTTTCGATTCGTCGGGCGGCGTCTTTACTTGATCCGGATTTTATAGAACTGAATTTCCTGGAGAATCAGGACGCCAGGAAATTGTTTTCGGAAGCCCGTGACAGCAAAGAATTGCTGTTAAGCCTTTCCGTGCTTGCACAGAAAGAGCTGAAACCGGGGAAAATGGTGTGCTTCCCGTCAAGTAGACAATAAAAAAATAAAAAGTTTTTTCCTGCCCGGTTTATGCCGGGCAGTTTTTATGCCGCATCCAACAGTTTTAT
>JAJQBC010000126.1 GCA_021203465.1 Lachnospiraceae bacterium
CTCTATTGAAGCTTTTCGCGGATGTGTTCAACTTGCACTTGCAATTTTCGATTATGATATTTTTACTATAATTTCTTAAATGCCGCGTAGGACGACTTCTTTTTCCCGCTGGTATTCATAAGTCCCAGATACAGGCCGCCTGCTGCCTCGCTGGCATCGTCCACATATGAGCGATTCGTATAGGCGTCCACCCGGGTATTTGCCGTCGCGATGCTGTGCAGCTTCTGCAAAGCCGTCACCTGCAGGCTCTCCTCAGAGCTGTAACCATAGCGCGCCGTGTAGCCCTGTTCGCCCAAGATCACGCGGATGTAGCCCTTCTCCGTAGACTCACGCGTATCCACGCAGAGGCTTGTCATTTTGTATTTGGTCTCCAGCGTCCCGAGGTAATTGGTCAGGACGCTCAGATTCTGCATGGAGATATACGGCGTGCTGGTAGAGCTCGTCGTGTTGCTGCTGTCATTCCAGAAATCCACCCGCGTCAACGGCTGAGAGTAGGGATGATAATTCACATTCCAGCTCATCTGCGGCGCATTGTTATACATATACGCAGCAAATGTGTCGAGATAGGACTTCCCGCTATGTCCCTCCGTGGAAGCCGTCCAGCTGTGGTCGAGCGAAATAAAGCATCTTGCGTATGCATCCGTCCGTCGAATAGCCTGATATAACAGCTGGAATGCCTCCGCATAATTTGCCACGCAGGCGCTGGTAGACAGATTCCCCGAATAGTTCCATGCCTTACAGCAGTTGACCTCATTGCCCAGCGTCCAGTTCAGTACCCGGCATTTATATGCACTTTTTCCGGCATATTTACTTCCGCCCAGCTTGTAGCCCAGATAGCAGAACAGCGCCTCAAAGGTCTCCCGCGCCGTCTCGTCCTGCATGTTAAGCGCGTAATAAGTATGCCCCGACGTTCGCGCAGACGGATGGATCAGATAAGTCAGCTCCGAATCCCAACCCAGCAGAAGGCACACTGTCACGTTGGTTCTGCCTGTGATGCCATACGTCTCTCCGCCATCCCAGCCGTTCAGGGCAAAGAGCGTCTGCTGGTAGGAAATCATATTGTGAAAATAGTAGGTCTTTCCTTTATATTCATACGCAACATAAGTACTTGAACCGTATTTTTTCACGTTCGTTGATGTCTTGATGAGCTCGTTGAGCTTAATGTTGATAACCTCAGCCTGCACGCCCAGATCGCCGGCATATGCGGATGCTCCCTGCATTCCCTTTTTGCTGTCGATGTCGCGCACCCGACCGCCTTCCCCATCGCTGCTGTAAGTATAGTATGACGTGTATTTCTTGGTTGTGACTGCTGTCACTTCCGGATTCTGCACCAGCAGAGAGTTTTTGCTGATAACCTGATAGCCATTATCTGTCACCGCGACAAGCGCAAAACGATCCATCATGGTACTGTTAAAGGGATCGTCAGAATCCCCGTCCCAGACCAGTGTCGCCGTCAACGTTGTGGTATTGCTGTCAGAAGAATATACGGCTTCTGCATTGCCGACATAGCCCACAACGTCGTCTCCCTGATTATCCATCTCCAGAATATACAGATTTTCGAGACCGTCAAGGGCGCTCCCACTGACGGCAAGCTGAATCAGGAGTTTTGCGTCACTGTAGCGGTCGACCGCCCCGGCGCTCGTATCGCTGCCTGTATCCGCCGCAATACAGTTCGTCAGCGTGTAGGTCGTCGTCGCACTCACCTTGGTAAAGTTTTTGACAACTTTCCCTCTGTAATATCCATCTGTATACTCGCTTATCACCGCGCTGACCGAACCGTCGCTCTCGATGCGATAAGTCAGTGTATAGTCGCTGTTCTCCTGCAATACCAGATACCCGGATTCATCTGTTCTGTCCTTATCTACAACCTTAACGCCCGGCACCCAGGTCTCTGTTCCGTCCACCGTTGTTTTTGTAAGCGACCCGTCAAAGGTAATTTCCATATTCTTTGACGCCAGACTCTTTTTGCGGATTGTAAAGGTAACTTTCGCGGAACCTTCATAGGCGCCATCCTCCGCCGCTGTGATCGTGATCGTAGCGCTCCCGGGCAGAATATTATCACTGTAGGTAAGTGTATAATCGGTGCCTTCCACCAAAGTCTCCTCTTCACATTGCAGAATCAGACCCGGCTTGATCTCTTCCCCGGTGTAATCATGCTTCGAGCTGCTCAGCTTATAAGTAACCTCCGTCCCGTCACTCTTTCTGACGAAACCGTCCAGTGTCTTATCCGCCACCAGATTTCCCACCATCAGATAAGTACCGCTCTGATAGGTCGGATATGTGAAGTCAGAATCATCAACCACGATATAATTGTTTATATCCAGATACTTGTCTGTCAGCACCTTCGTACCTGCCGCCACCTCATCTGACTGAATATATACCGTCAGGCTGAGGTCTTCAGATTCCTTGATAACGGAGACACTCTCCTTTACCCCATCCCCGTCTACATCGAGGCTCGCGCCGTTCAGAGTGAAACTGCTGCTCGACGGCTTCTGAATCACCGGACTCACATTCCCATCCAGATAGATCAGCGTCGCTGTCAACGTTCCTTCCACGCACAACGTCGGCTCATCATAGACAACTTCCTCGCTCTCTGAAACAGCCGTCGCCTCATTCGTACCCTCCGCAAAGCGGATCTGATAAACACTGAGATTCCCGGAAACAGCAAGCTGCGTACTTCCGCGGAGCGCAAGCTCCGAGCCGGTCGAACTGCTCACGGAGCTGACCAGTGTATTGCCGTCTGCATCGCTGGTGCATACCTGATCCAGTGTCAGTGTGTAGGCTCCCAGCGACCAGGCTGCCGCCGTAGCAACGCCCACTTTGTTGACCGCCTTCATCGGAGACAGACCCATATGCTCAAATTCTGTATTGCAGCGCAACGTCAGCGTACCCGAATAGTAAATCGTATACGTTTCACTGCCTTCGCTGTAGATTTTCACATTACCGGCCTTCGTCGGCAGCGTCACAGAGCTGTAGGCTCCATTACCCGACGTGTTCCCGATCTCCACATCCTTCAAAAGCTCAATCTCATAGTCCTCGTAGACCTTCGTACCCGTGCGGTAACGGCTCAGATTGTTGATCTCTGTCACCGCTTCCTCAAATGTGGCGAAAAGCGTACTGGAGAGAACTGTCGTCCCCTCATCCGTACTTTCCAGATAGTACAGCCGCACCTCCATGTCTGAGCTGTTCGTATATTTAATAGCACTGCCGGATTTCACGAGTTCATAACCTTCCACCTCTGCGCCCATGCCCGCAGTTTCCGTGGTCGTTGTGGTCTCCTCCCCATCCTCGTCCGTCTCCGTCGTAGATGTATAGACCGTATAACAGGGCGCGAACCAGGACGCAGATGCCTTTGACGCGGTGAGAAGCGTCATCCCGTCATAGAGCTGCGCAAATTTGGAAGCGCTGTTATTATAGTAAAGTCCTACTACTATGGCCGCGTCTGTTTCAATATCCGTCTCCTCCCCTTCATAGGATACATAACCGGTTATCGTGAGCTGGCTTGCACCGCTGCTGCTCTGTTTCGCATAGATCTCATTATTGTAGTCCAGACACACGATGGTTCCCAGCTTGACAACGCCGTCACCCACTGTGGATGTCCCGGCCGAGATCTTCGCGCTCTGCAGAGTCACAGTTCCAGTACTTGTGATATTCTTTGCATTCAGGCTGCTCTCTGTCATCGTCAGATTGGTCGCGGTCAGCGCACCGGACGGTACAGAAAGTTCCACATTCTCATGAAGAATGAGGTTTGTGACACCACTGAGACTGCCTGAGATCTCAGGCTCCACGGTATTGCATTTCTCATTGTAAAATTCCACCGTCCCATAGTTCGTCAGCTTCGTCGCCACCGCGGCCAGGGTAGCCTCCGAGATTCCTTCGTAGAAGGTAAAGCTGCCTTTGGAACCACCGTTAAGGGTTCCTATCAGACACTCATACTCCGTCCCGTCCTCCTTCACAGCACCGGACGGCATTGCCTGGAACACAAGATCCCAGTTGTTTCCCGTGATATTGAAGGTCGTAGAGCTGTAACTCGTCACACCGGAGGCGGTCGTCTTCTTCACCGCAATCAGCCCCACATTGTCAAAAGTCGTATCGCAGCGTATGGTGAAAGTCGTGCCGATGAAGAAAAGATAACGGCTACTTGTCGTCTCCTCTGTGCTGTGTTCGTCGTCATCTCCGTCCGTCGTCTCCTCCGTCTCTTCCGCATACGGCGCGATACGCACTGCCGCCGCTTTCGTTGGCATGGAGACAGTCCCCAGCGGCGTGGAAGCCGTGGTCAGGCCACCCACGTCTGTCATGAGCAGCATATCGTAATAAACTGTTGTATCCGCGATGCGGTCAATCTCCTTCACCGCCTGATCCCAGCTGAGGAAATCCGCCTGATAGAATGCCTCTGTCATCTCACTGTCTGTATAGCCGATCAGGCGAACCTGCATCTGCTGATTCGTCATGTAAAGTCCGCCTTCATACTTATAAAGGGTATATGCCGTCGCCTCCCCATCTTCCGATTCATACGCCGCCTGCGTAAGCTCACCGTCTCCATCGTCCATCATCACTGTGATATCCGCTGCTGCGGCCTTGGTCAGCACAGCGATCTTGTCGTAAGAAGTCAGCGTCTTGCCTTCGCTGATATTCAGCGTAGCCGCCTCGTCCGAAGTCATGGCGTGATAGGTCTTCGTGCTCAGATCATACATATAAGGCACAATCTCCACTGAGACATCACTGATATTGCCTGATATGGTAAGCTGCGTCGTACTTCTCTGTGTCGATTTCGTGATCGTCGTAAATCCGGTATTCAGGCAAACGACCGCGTCGTCTCCCTCACCGGTCAGCGTCGTCAGCTTCATCGCCTTATAGGTAGTGAGCGCGGAACTGCCTTCCAATGTCAGGTTCGTCACCGTAATATAAGAGTCCGCGCTAAGTTTCGCGTCTTCAAGTCGCAGATTCGTTACCACCACATAGCTTACGGCAGACATCGTGGACGCGTCATCCAGGCTGAGCGTCGGTGCAGATACATAGTTCTTCACATAGACGTCTCGGTTTTCCACGGTCAATGACCCCTTCGAAGCGCTGACATAGCTGAATACCAGATCTGCATTTTTGATGGATTCATTTGTTTCCGTGTCGTTCGTGAGCGTCGCGGCTGTAGCAGTGAATGTTATCTCATAATTATAACTTCCAAACACCGGGGTCACCGAATAAGACGGCGTAAATACCCCCATCTTACTGTTGTATGTCCCCTCTGTCAACAGAATATTTTCAAAAGTCACCTTGCAGCGGGGCGTCATCGTACCTGTGTAGCAGAGTACCGTGCATGGTTCGGAGGATGCCTCGCTTTCCGTTTCACCGGCCGCTTCCCCAGATGAAGCCGTAGCGCCGCAAATCGTCACGGAGGACGCCTTAGTGGGAAGGGTCAATGAACCGTAAGCGCCGTTTTTGGCTGTTCCCACATAGACATAATCCTCTTCATCATCCGGCTGTGTTTGCAGGAAACGAATGGTATAATCAGCCTCAGTATCCGCCGCATTGTTGATAATCGTCACCGCCTCGTAGAAGGAGGTTGCGTAAGACACGGAATTCCCTTTCGTGATGCTGACCACCATATCATCAATGTCGCCGTTATATACATAGCCATTACTGTCCTTGTAGGCGATCCAGTTGTCCGCCATCAGTTCGTCACTGTCAATGAGCGCCAATGCGGACTCACCGTCTGTGATCGTCCAGCTGCCATAAGGATACGCAATAAAATTATCCGCGTCCGCTTTGAGTGCAATGGCGAGCATCACATTTTTATAAGTTTCTCCTTCCGTTTCATCAAGATATTTGACATCATTGGTCGTGCACGCCGCGGTCGCTACCCGGAAGAGCAGAGGATTCGACACAGTACCAGTGATCGTCAATTGGGAAAGGAACGTCTTTGCCACCTGTTTGGTGCCCAGATAACCGTCCGTCATTGCGGAGCTGTCCACATTCACCATAGATGTCTTGCCCAGCGCATCCCAGGAGGAATCACCCTCTAATATCAGATCGTAGATCGACGAGGTACCGCAAGTCGTGAGCGTCGTATCCTGAAGCGTCAGATTCCCGATGCTGCTGATCCCGGTCTTCAGGCGCAGATCGCAGTCAATCAGCTTAACACTCGTAGCATTGCTTGTGCCTGTAATCTGGCTGATGAATCCGGTCGTCTCCGTATCGCCGTTTTCCCAGTTTTCATCTGTCCAAGTGCTGACATTATCAAGTGTCAGGGACGCGCCCGCATTCGATTTCGTCACGGTGATCTTGAAATCAATCGCCGTCGTCGCCACCGAGGCACTACGTGTGGGTCTCAACTCAATGTCTTCCAGCGCCAGGTTCCCGTAAGCAGTGATATTTCCATAGAACTGGATCGTCGTCCGCTCCCGCGTCTCCTCACTGCCACTGCTGCCGGTTGTCTCCTCATCGTCTGTATTCGCATCATCGTCTTCCGGGCACACAGTCACAGAACCTGCCTTATTACTGGCCGGCATACTGAGTGTACTGTAAAGGCTGCTGTCCGTAATGTTTGTATCGAGGACATCGTCATCGAGATAAATGGTATAATCCATCGTCACATCCGCGAGAACCGTGATCTCATTCACTGCCTGAGCCCAGTCCAGACACAGGCTCCAGATTTCATTCTCCGACTCATCCTCATAGACCAGCGTAACCGCCGCAGGCATCTCATCGTCGGTCAGGTAAATCCCCTTGCTCGCCTTCACAAGATAGTAATTCTTTGTCACGCTCTCCGTCGTACTGCTCTCATCCGTATTGTCTTCAACATAAGATGTCGCCAGATTGTCCAGTGATTCGCCGTCCAGGAGAATGGTAAATGCGGAGGTGGGCGCCTTTGTAATGTTCGCCAGCTTTTTCGCCTCGGTCAGGCTGGTCTTCAAGCCACTGGAGTCCATGGTGAGAATCAGATCCTCCGCTGTCGCGTCGGAGCACAGATTCAGTGCCAGCGGATTCTCATTCGATCCTTCAACATCGCCGCTGATCATCAGATAAGTAACATTTTTCGCCGTTTTCCCATAGACGAGTGTATTCATCTCGTCCCCATTGTTCTGCACGTTTGTGATCGTCACCGTGCTGCCCGTTGTCAGTGTTACACCGCCCTCCAGGCAAAGGTTCGTGGTAGACACCACACCCTGGATCTCCGTATCCTGACAGATCTTAAGATAAAGGGAGCTCTGCACATTTCCGGTCAGGGAAAGACCTGCGCTGTCCAGCGTCGTGGTCTGCTTCGCGTTGCCCGCAATGGAACTGAGCGCCATGCCGGAGAGCGCACTGCTCACCTCCACATCCTTCAACGTCAGATCATAGACACCCGTAGAGAAGCCCAAAGACGTTCCTGTGTTCTTCGACTTCATCGGCGCGAAAATCACGTCATCAAAAACCGTCGCGCATTTCAGCGTGATTGTGTTCGTATAATAAATCCCCTTCGCCTTTCCTTCCGAATCTTCCTGACTGGTAACGAAGGTCTCTTTCGCGTAAGTCGGCATCGTAATCGACACGGGTGCGGAAACGCTTCCCACATCTTGGAGCAACATCAGCGTATAAGTCGCCGAAGAATCTTTCAGCGTATTGATCGCAGTCACAGCATCAGAAAAGCTGGGGTAATAGTCAAGCACCGCACCTGCTTTTTCCGCGTCCTCCAGGCTCTTTCCGGACAGATCACCCTCACAAAGCGCTATAACAATCTCTTCACTCTGGTAGACATAGATAGCAGTGCCGGATTTTTTCAGGATATAACCATTCGGCTCACTCGCGCTGTACTCATCGCACATGCCCACATTTTCTTCCCATAGAAGGAACTTGTCAGCGGTGGCGCTCTTCGCAGTCAGAAGCTGACCGGTCACAGACGGCGAACCCGTCAATGTCACCGGAACCTCGCTGTCCGTATCTGTCACCACGGGATAGACGCCTACATGGATCCGATCCTCACTGTCGTCCTGCAGGTCTACAGTCCCGGACACATTCAGATATGGCGCCTTGTTGGCTCCCTGCCGTCTGGTATAGAGATATGCATCCGATGTCGTGCTGGTCAGCGTGCCTGTAATATTGAAAGTCTTATCCATGGTGATCTCTGTTTCCCCGGACAGCGTCAGATTTGTGAAGCTTGCACTGCCCTCCACATCCAACGTTCCATTCAGGAACACAGCAGTCGTAAAGGAGGCAGAAGCTGCATAATTCTTCGCCAGATGGCTGTGCAGCTCGATAACGCCACGATTGTTCAGCGTCGTGGCACTCAGGCTCGGAGCCGTGTAGGTCTTTCCATTTGTCGTATACTCCTTCAAAATAAGCGACTGACCGCTCTTTACGCTGACCTGCGCAAAGCTCGTCACAGATCCGCAAATCAGGCTCTCGTCGTCCCCGGCCTCATCCAGAGTGTTCCCGTTCGTCTCGGTAAACAGGCGGGATCCGGTCGCTATCGCCAATGTTCCCTTGCTGCTCCCTGTCACGGAAAGCGGCGTATGGAAGACCACGTCCCCTTCCACTTCCAGCGTATAAGCTCCAACGGCAAGTGCCATGACCGGCGGCATATCGCTGTATTTCTCCCATGTCGTGTAATAGACCGAGCCGGACTTTACCATCTGAACCAGGTCAAGGTTTTTGAGTGTTGTATTTGCGCTGAGCGACAGACTGCCAGTAAAGTACACCGTCGTAACGCTCTCCGAAGACTCCGCAGCATCGTCCGAATCGACATCCACCGTCGTACTCTCAGCGGATGTCGTCAGCTGCATCCCATCGATTAAAAGACTGCTCACATAGGAAGCCGACGGCATCGAAAGCGCGGTGGGCGAGGACAGGCTGATGCTCGTGATCGCTTCCTGAAGCTCCATCGTATAATCGCGCTTTGTTTTCAAATTGTTGATCTCTGTCGAAGCCTGTGCAATCGTCAGGCAGCGCGTCTGCATTGCCCTGCCGCTCGTGTCCGTATAAGACAGAAGCACGCCCGGATCAGTCGTCGTATAGCATAGATAACCGGAGGACTTGATTAGTGCGTCAGAAGTCGCTCCGTCCGCGCCCGTCAGTACGGAAATCTGCGTGGTAGACACCTGCAGCGCTTTAGCAATATTAATGCCCGTGCTGCTGATATTTGTCATCTCCTCCGCCAACAATTCCAGAGGTATATACTCTCCGTTGACCTTCTCCTGAAGTCCCAGCGTCACGCCGTTTTGAGCGTACACGTCCCCATTGATCGTCATGCTGGTCGAAACCGCTGTGACGATACCATTTTTACGCGTAACGCTCGCGTAGCCGATCAGGGCTTCCTTTCCCGTCTGTGCGTAGAGAGCTCCTATATTGACCGTGCTCAGTGCGGTCAAAGTTGCTCCGTCAAGGCTGACAGTTCCCACACCCGACACAGTCCCAGACACCGTCAGATCACTGCCGGAAATACTCAGGACGGACGCTCCGCTCACACCGGATCCGGAAATTGCCGTAATCTTCTTCTCATCCGCCACAGAACAATTATCCAACGTGAGCGACCAGGCGCTCAGAGCAATCGTGCCGGAACTCTTCGGAGAGAGTGTAATATTTTTCAGGGTCACATTACTTTTCAGCGTGATGGAAGAACTGAAATAAATCGTCTTGTTCGCCCCATCCGCCCCAGTGATGACGACGCCCGCCGTCTTCGTCGGAAAAGTCAGGTTGGTGCTCGTCTTTGTCACTACTTCAGCTGTATCATCCTGTATCGTAATCTGATACTCTGCGCTCGTGTCCGCCAGACGGTCGATCTCTGAAAATACCTCCTGCAGCGTAGCGAAACCACCGTCCGTCACGTAACTCCCATCAGTATCAAGCGAATACAGAACGACAGCTGCGCTGGCGGTCGTATCGCCGCAGCGAATAACCGTTCCGTCTTTATAAGTCGTATACTGTACGCTGACTGTCTCTGTGTCATCCGTCCGGCTAACCGTCTTTCCGATGACGAACCAGCTGGCCGAGGCCTTTGTGGCATTCAGGAGGGTCGCTCCCTCACTGTAGCCTTCTCCTCCTTCATCAGCCAGAGAATGCACGACAACGCTCAGCGCTGCCTTGCGCACGGTCGCATACTCTCCTGTATCAGCCGTCTTCGCTGCACCCTCCGTAACCTCCACTTCCACCTGGCCAGAGAGCTTATCCGAAGTCACGGTTCCCGTAATCATCAGGATCTTTGTGGAGATATTGCCGCCAAAACCAATCACATTGTTCTCATCGTTGGACACTATATTCACCAGACTCATCTTGCCGTTCGTGTCAAGCGTGGAATTTTCCATCGTGAGCGTATTTGTAACCGCCACAGAGCCCTGCGCCGTAATAGTCGAATCGCTCAGATTCATATAAGTCACCGACGCGATCGCCGAACCGTTCCAGCTAAGGCTCGTGCCGACACAAATACTGGAATCCGTCACACTGACGGTGCCAATCGTAGTCAGATATCTGGTAGTGTACAGCTCAGAGTCTTCCACGGTGAGAGTGGAGGCCGATGTTCCCTTTATGTAATCAATATATCCCTCTTCCGCCTTTACATTTGTCAGCGTCAGATTTTTTCCGTTCAGTGTGATCACACTGGCATACTGCACATAGGAAGCGGTGGAACTGTTATACTTTGTCGGTTGCAGTTCGATGTTTTCGAAGGTCGTATTCACAGTCAGCGTCAGATTACCCACAAAGGAGAACACGACTCTGTCATCTTCACTCTTTCCACGGAAAATCAAACCTCCCACCTTCGTAGGCATCGTCAGGCTTTCCTCTACAATCACGTCTTCCGACAGTTCCACAATATAGGTTGTGGAACTGTTGGAAAGCGTATTCAGATAGGACTGGGCATCAGTCCAGCGGGTAAAGGAGCCGAGCAATGTCTCACTCCCGTTCGTATTCTGCGCATAAATGGAAATCCATTCGCCACCCACACAGATTTTCTGTCCGTTCTGGTAAACGGCCGTATAGGTCGCATAGTCGTCCGGCTGCTCCACCTTGCAGTATGAGACAGGGAAGCTGGAAATCTTTGTAGTAAAAAGTGTCGAGCGCGCTTCCGCCGCCGCTATCGTATAAGAACCGTCCTCTTCATCCATAACTGGATTCCCGTCATCGTCAAGCGCAATAATCCCACAACTTAAGTAAGCTTCCGAGTTTGTCTGCGATACCTTCGTCAGGAGGGACACCGACGCACCCTCGTACTGATAAAAATGGGCATCGCCAGCTGTCTCGCCATTCTGTCCACCGAGTACAGTATTGTAGATGGTGGCGGACTGTTCCACCACGAACGTGGACTCCGCCTCCAGATAGGTCTTTCCACTACTGGACTGCACAAAGCTGCCACAGACAAAGACTGCACCACTCTTATTATCCAGCGTAGAGATCGTCTTCGCGGTTTCCACACGCAGTGTCCCACTGTTCTCGATTGAGCCAGACACAGTATCAATCGTCCAGTCACCGGAATTTATGTATAGCTGCTTTATCGTGATGACAGAATCAAGGTTATAGGCGTTTTCTCCCTCATCTGCCAGTAAAACAGATCCGTTACTCGCCGTGATATTCACACCATCGATGAGCAGCGTACTGTCGCAGTCGCCGTAATCAGACGAAAGTGTCTCTCCATCCTCCAGTGTGTCAACCTTAAAAGAATAATTTCCGGAAGACGGCGTCGCAGTCAGGCTCAGCGTACCATTCTTCGACCCGGAATTTACCAGAGAGAGCCCCTCGTACAGCGTTACGGTCGCTTTCGATGAAGAAAGCGTGTATCCCTTAAAATCAAACTCTGCATAAGAATAAGTAATGTTTCCATTTTCATCCTCTTCCGAATCCGTCGTCAGAATCAGTTCCGTCACACAGGTCGGCAGCGTCACGTTCTTCGTCATCGCCGTGCTGCTCGCAAAAGTGAAGGTATAGCTACCCGATTTTGACCCGAAATCTGAACTGATGCCGCTGATGGCCAGGTCAAAGCTTGTATAGTCCCTACTCACGCCATTGTAAGTGACGCGGACCGCCACTCCTCTGGCAATCAGCTGATTACCCGAGCGTATCACACAGAGTTTCTGTCCCGGATTACTGGAAAGCGTGAAGGATTCCGCAGGAATTTTGGCATCCGCCAGCGTGACGTTCGCCAATACTTCCTCCGCGTCAAACGTAATCTCCTTCGTCGTGCCATCCGTAGCGATCTGCCATTTTCCCATACTGATCGCATCATTCAGGCTGTCCGCCTTCGTCAGGGTTCCGGAAATCGACAGGGAGCCGGAAGAAACTGCAATTCCTTCCTCATCCAGCGTTTCACACAAGTTGATATGGAAATATTCGTCTTCCACACCTTCCACTACCGACACGTTCACCAGAGACGCTGTCCCCGTCACGTTCAGCACACTGCCCGCCGCAGCCGTAAGCGTGCCTGTCACAGACAGATCACTTACATTCAGAGTGACCGATTCGCCCAGAGAAAGGCCACCCTCGGTGGATGAGCTGTCAAAACTTAACGTCGACACATCAACGCTCAGCGCCTCCTGTGCATCAAGAGCAAGTAAGGACAGAGTGACGTCCTTTTCAACCTTCAATCGGCCCGATGCGTCGGAGGAATCATCATACAGATTTGCCTGTATGGCAGCGTCCGCCGTCACCAGAAGCGTATGGCCATTCAGATCCAGATCCACATAACTTACCGTCGCCGGAAAGCTCAACGCGTCCCCGGAGAGTTCCACATCATTGCGCAGTTCCAGCCGGAAGCTGCCCTCGCCGGAACGACTCTCCTCTACGATCGCGTACTTCGCCTCGTCGAGCGTCATGTAGTAGCCCAGCGGCACGCTCCTGTAATCTCCGCCTTCATCCTCCTCAAGCACATAAACCCTCACCGGATAGGATTTCTCATCCACAGCGGTGAGCGTCGGATATACAAAATAAAAATCCTCCACACCGGTGGCAACCGAGGTCGGCACATGCGTTGCAGAAAGCTTCTCTCCGCTGGTATTCAACGCGGAGCCGCCCGCCAGGAAATAATCATAGAAAATCTCCTCCTGATCATCCAGAGCGACATCGACAAGATACCATTCTCCGCCATCCTCCAGACGCACATAGTTCCACATATGGGTACTCAGCGCGCCGCCACTCCCCGCCGTGCCGGAGACCAAAACGCAGGGAATTCCCATCTCATCACAGAGCACCTTGAATGCCTTTGCGTAACTTTCTCCCGATACGGTCTCTTCGCCCAGAAACACAGCCGCTGAGGTATGTAAATATCCATCAGAAACAGAACTCGCATAGCTGAGTTTCTCGCAGAGGTAGTCGTGAATCCTCTGTATCAGCCGGAAACTGGAGATTCCTTCTTCATACAGCTCCGCCTTCACAGCCTCCACGGATGACCAGTAAGCCTCTATCTGAGCATACGCGTCCTCGTATTCCACGGGAACCAGCGTAGCGCCCTCGATTGTACCGATCCCATCCACCACAGTGATCTCATACTGTATGCTTACGCTCTCAATCCAGAACACTTCCGGATAATCCTGCCAGAAAGCATGGAAAGCCTTACCCAGACTGTCAGAAAGATCTTCGCAGACCATCTCATAGGTGCTGTCGGAAACCAGAGCTCCCTCTTCATCCAGCTCAGTCAGAAAACTCAGAGAATCCGTGAAACTTACATCCACATTCCCTGAGCCCTGCTCTACAGCGTAGAACTGCACCATCGCATCATATAGGTCAAGGGCGATCGTATCATCCTCGATCTGAGAGCGGAATACCCCCTCCTCTATCGCAGTTTTCCTGGATGTAAGTAAAGAACTTTCACCAAGCCAGGCGCTGCCACTTATATACAGTTCATCGGAAACCGTCGTTTCCGACGTCTCATCCAGTGTATCCTCTTCCTCGCCGATCTCAGACTCCTCTGTATCTTCGGACTCTACAGCCTCGTCTTCATTGTCTTCTGCAGCATCTATCTCGCTGCCATCAGCCGTTCCACTCTCTTCGTCGTCTGCGATGATCTCCCCGGATTCTCCGTCGTTCCCGTTGTCCTCACCGTAACCTTCGTCTGTCCCTGTATCTGGCTCACTTTCAGTGTTTTCACTGTCACCGCTCTCCGTGCTTCCACTGTCAGAAGCGCTTTGATCATCTTCTCCACTTTCACTGCCCGTTTCGCCGTTATCCTGGGACGAATCGCTTTCGCCGTCTGCGGAAGTGCCGGACTCGGACGCACTGCCACTGTCATTTTCTTCTACCGCCTCGCTTTCTGAGCTTTCTTCCTGAGACGCCTGCGTCGTACCAGAAACTTCCGCATTATCTTCCACAGCAAACGAGACTGTAGAATCGCCCACCGTCATCGCCAGAATCAGAATCAACGCTATAATCCGTTTTATATTTTTTTTCATAAAAAATGCACCTTCCCACGCTTATCCGGTCACATGAAAAATATTGTTGCAAATATTATGTATGGTGATAATCTTAATTATTGGTCGATTGTAAAATGAAGTTGAACACCTAAAAAATCCATAGCGATTG
>JAJQBC010000023.1 GCA_021203465.1 Lachnospiraceae bacterium
GTAGAGCAGAGGACTGAAAATCCTCGTGTCGCTGGTTCGATTCCGGCTCTGGGCATTTTTTTATGGGGTATTAGCTCAGGTGGCAGAGCACTTGACTTTTAATCAAGTTGTCCGGGGTTCGAGCCCCCGATGCCTCACGAAATTTTGTAGAAGAAACGTTTGAAAACAGGCGTTTCTTCTTTTTTTGGCGTGATGGATGACAAATCCGTAAAAAAGGAGTAAAATAAGACCATCTCAAAATAAAGGAGGGATTTACATGAAGAAACAGATTGTCACGATCAGCAGGCAGTATGGTAGTGGTGGCCGATATATTGGCAAGAAGCTTGCGGAAAAGCTCGGCGTGTCCTGCTATGATGAAGAACTGATCGATATGGTGGCCAAGGAGAGCGGCTTCGCGGAAGAGTTTATCGCGGAAAAGGGCGAGCGGATCACCGGCAGCCTTCTGTTTAACATTGCGAGCAATCTTTCCTACGCCAACAATGTATTTTCCGGAAACGGGGCATCGCTTCAGGATGAAATTTATTTTACGCAGAGCCGTATCATCAAGGATCTGGCGGAAAAGGGTCCCTGTGTGATTGTCGGCAGATGCGCGGATTATGTACTTAGGGAGCGCGAAGACTGCCTGAACGTATTTATTCACGCAGATGAGGAGAGCAGGATTAAACGTGCTGTTACCTATTTTGGCATCACAGAGGATGATGTGCCATCTGCGATCAAAAAGAAGGACAAGGCTCGTTATAACCATTATAAATTCTATACAGATCAGGAATGGGGCCTGGCCGCAAATTACGATCTGTGCCTCGACAGCGGCGAGTTGGGTATCGACGGCTGTGTGGAGATCATTGCGCATGTACTTGAAGCAATTCAGTGACACGCTGAAAAAGCGGGAGCGATGGATGTTTGCAGGAATCCTGCTCCTGCTTTTTGTCCTGTTTGCTTTCCGGCAGCGGTACGGATTTAACAAAAATGATGAAATATTTTACATCAGCACGGTCTATCGCTTTTTTCAGGGCGATGCAATGCTGATTGATGAGTGGAACAATGTACAGATGTTCGCGTTTTTGACGTATCCTCTGTATTGTTTCGCTCAGCTTTTTATCCGCTCAAATGAGGGGATCGTCCTGATTTTCCGAATATTTTATCTTGTGTTTCAGGCTGCGGTGACAGTATACTGTTATGTCTGTATGAAGCGCTTCGGATGGTTCAGGATCTTTCCGGCGCTGTTCTATTTTATGACGACGCCTTTCAATATTAACGCGCTGTCTTACAATACGCTTGCCTTTGGCTTTGTGTTGGTAACGCTGGTAACTCTGGCCGGCGTGGAAGAGTGGAGATGGCAGCACGCGTTTCTGTGTGGCATTTTTACCGCCTGTGCAGTGCTGGCAAATCCTTATGCGGTGCTGCTCTTCATTCTGTATGGCGTGATCTGCCTTGGCAATACGGTTCGTTGCTTACAAAAAAAAGAAAATCCGGCTCTGGTTCTTTCCCTGAAAAGTTTCGTGTGGATGGGCCTTGGAGCATTTACCATATGCGTGCTGTTCTTTGCGTTTGTTTTTTCAAGGGGAAGCATCGCGGAGATTATGGAGAGTCTCAGCTATATCGTGATGGACTCGGAACGGCAGAAATCCTTCTGCTGGAAGCTGGGACGGTATTTTATCCGAATTCACCGTTATTACCAGGCACAGGTCTACCTGACCGGAGCGCTTGTGATTGCGTACCTTGTCGATCGAAAAAAGAGAATTCCATCGTGGCTGTATATTTCTCTTGAAATACTGACGGCGATTCCGTATATTATATACTATGGATTTTTCTGGGAGATGGTTGGCATCAATTATATGTTGATTCCGCTGGCTTTTCCCGGTTTTATCGCGTATCTGGTGACGCGGGAGCGTGATGGGAGGCTTTTTTGGTACTGGTATGTGCCGGGGCTTATTTTTACGCTGATCGCTCATTTTGCAACGAACACAGGCATTTTGACGGTGTCGGCCTCGTATATGATCGCGTCGGCGGCTTCAATTCTGCTTTTATGTGAAGCCCTGCGCGAGGAACAGGGATGGAAAAAGCGCCTCCTCTGGCTGTTGTTCGCGGTGCAGTGCGCAGCGTGTATTTACCAGAGAATCGTCTATGTCTGGGGAGATGAACATCTCGAGTATCTGACAGAGACGCTGGAGGAAGGGCCTCTGAAGGGAATCCATACGACGGAGGAAAATGCACTTCTCTACGAAGAGGTGCTGGCGGATATGGAGGAACTGGAACTGACGGAAGAGGATAAGCTGTTTGTCGTCGGAATTGCTCCATGGATGTATCTGAATACGGATGCGGAGTGCGCAGCCTATTCCACCTGGGAGACGCTGGAGACGGATTCGTTGATTCAGGTTTATTATGAGCTTCATCCGGAGAAGCTGCCGACGGTGATCTACTGCTATGAGTATGATGAGAGTATTCTGGACACAGACTTTGCACAGGCATTTCTGGATATGGGTTACGAAGTGACTTCGATGCGCCGTGGAGTTGTGCTGACTTTGCGATAGCAGAAAGGATGGGAAATGATCGATTTTAACGTGCCGCCTTATGTGGGAACGGAGCTGAAATATGTGGAGGAAGCTGTAGCGGTGAACCACAAGATCTGTGGGGACGGCCCCTTCACCCATCGCTGTAATGCATGGCTGGAGCAGAAGACGGGGACGGCGAAGGCGCTGCTGACGACCTCCTGTACGCATGCCACGGAGATGGCGGCCCTGCTCGCGGATATCCGGGAGGGAGACGAGGTGATTATGCCGTCTTATACCTTTGTTTCTACCGCAGATGCCTTCGTTCTGCGGGGCGCGGTGCCAGTCTTTGTTGATATCCGTCCGGATACGATGAATATTGATGAAAAGAAGATTGAGGCTGCGGTTACAGAGCGTACGCGCGCAATCGTTCCGGTTCACTATGCGGGCGTATCCTGCGAGATGGACGTGATCATGGATATTGCAAAAAAATATCATCTCCATGTCATCGAGGACGCCGCGCAGGGTGTCATGAGTACCTATAAAGGGAAGCAGCTTGGCACGATCGGTGATTATGGCTGTTATTCTTTCCATGAGACGAAAAATTACAGTATGGGTGAGGGCGGTGCACTGCTGATCCGCGACCCGGAGAATGTGGAGCGGGCGGAGATTATCCGTGAGAAGGGGACGAACCGTGCCAAATTCTTCCGTGGCCAGATTGACAAATATACCTGGGTGGACGCAGGCTCCTCCTATCTTCCGGGAGACATGAACGCGGCCTATCTGCTGGCGCAGCTTGACATGGCGGACGCGATTTTTGAGGATCGCATGCGGAGTTGGAATCTCTATCAGGAGCTTCTGACGCCGCTTGCAAAGGCCGGAAAGATTGAGCTTCCGTTTATTCCGGAGGGCTGCAATCACAATGCCCATATGTTTTATGTTAAGGCAAAAGATATCGAGGAGCGGAGCGCACTGATCCGCTTCCTGAAGGAACATGGCATTCAAGCGGTTTTCCACTATATTCCGCTGCACAGCGCTCCGGCGGGGCAGCGTTTCGGACGTTTCCACGGGGAGGATATCTACACGACAAAGGAGAGTGAGCGGCTCCTTCGTCTTCCGATGTATTACGGACTGAAAGAAGAGCAGGTACAGTATATTGCGGAAACAATAGAGGAATTTTATGCGTAGGATTGTGATTATTGGAGCGAATGATTTTCAGAACCAGCTGATCCTGAAAGCGAAGGAGATGGGCTTTGAAACACATGTCTTCGCCTGGCAGGACGGCTCCATCGGTGAGCGGACGGCGGATCATTTCTATCCGATCAGCATTGTCGAGATCGACGAAATTGTGGAGAAATGCCGGGAAATTCAGCCTGACGCAGTTGCCACGATTGCCTCGGATCTCGCAAACATCACAGTCAGCCATGTGGCGGCGGCGCTCGGACTTCCCGGCAACAGTTCGGAGTGTATCGAACTCTCCACCAACAAATTCGCGATGCGTGAGGCTTTTCAAAAAGCAGGGCTTCCAGTGCCCGCTTTCTATCGCGTTAACCAAGTGACGGACGAGCTGTACAGTATGAAGCTTCCTCTCATTGTAAAGCCGACCGACCGCTCCGGCAGCCGTGCAATTACGAAGATTACGGATTTTGCAGAGCTTCCCGCCGCAATCGAGAATGCGGCGGGGCAGTCGTTTGAGAAGCAGGCGATTGTGGAAGAATACATTGAGGGCGACGAATACAGCTACGAAGCTATTTCTTATAAGGGAAAGCACACAAACCTCGCCGTGACGAAGAAATTCACGACCGGTGCGCCGCACTTCATCGAAACCGGTCATTTGGAGCCGAGTGGACTTTCCGACGAGGTACTCGCAAAGGTTCATAAGGTTATGTTCGCCGCACTTGATGCCCTGAAGATTACGGACGGCGCGTCCCACGGAGAATTTAAGGTTACGCCGGACGGCGAGATCCGCCTGATCGAGATCGGTTCCCGCATGGGCGGCGACTGTATCGGTTCCGACCTAGTCCCCCTCTCCACGGGTTACGATTTCATGGAGATGGTGATCGATGTCGCCTGCGGCCGCGCGCCGCGGCTCGTTCGGAAGTCCGCCCCCCGGCAGGCCCGTATCACCTTCCTCTTCACTGAGGACGACGTCGCGGAGATGAAGCGTTATACCGCCGCGCATCCGGACGAAGTCTACCGCATCAGTGAGCTGGACATGTCCCACGCGGGCTCTGTCACCGACAGTTCGACGCGGATCGGGTACTATATCACTGTCAGGTAATGAGGCCTGGGCGGGGTGTATATCTATATAAGGACCCGCTCTCGCTCAGTGTGCGGACGTAGCGGTACTAAGGCTCAGCCGTCGCCTGGCGGCTCGGCTTCGCCAAGTACCGACGCCGCCCAATGGTCCTTATACAGATATAGACCCCGCCCAGGCGGCAAGGTTACTGGCGATGAGAAAAGCGAACGCTGCAGCATTGTCAGGGATAGCTCAACAAGGACAGACACATTATAACTGGCAGGTAGTGATAGAGCCTGAACGGGGCATATTTTGATATATGGATTTGTTGCAGTCGAGTTATTTTTGCAATATAGGATCGTTCCACTTTGTAGAAGCGCAGCTGTGTCTGGTAGGATATCTGTAACCGGACCATCGGGAGGCGTCGGCACTTAGTGAAGTCGAGCCGCAGGCGAAGACTGAACTTAGTGTCCGCTACGCCGCATGCTGAGCGAGAGCGAGTCCGGAGACAGATATCTCACCGTATGCAGCGGGACCAGCCAATAAGGAGAAATATGTTATATTCAGTAATTATACCGTGTTATAATTCGTCCCAGACGATAGAGCATGTCGTCTCGATGACCCGCGACGAGATGGTTCGTCTCGGGCGGGGCAACGTCGAGTTCGTTCTGGTCAATGACTGCTCGCCGGACGGCGGAGCGACGCTGGCAGTTCTCAAGGAGATGGCCGCGCAGTATCCGGACGTGAAGGTCGTCAGCCTTGCGAAGAACTCCGGGCAGCACAACGCCCTGATGGCGGCGCTGCGCTTCGTGAAGGGCGAGGTGATTATCGGGATGGACGACGACGGGCAGACGCATCCGTCGCAGCTTGGGACGATGTTTGAGACCTTCGATCAGGGCTATGACCTCGTCTATGGATACTATCCGCACAAAAAACACAGCTTTCTTCGGAACTTGGGCAGTCGCTTCAATGACTTCACTGTGAACGCGATGATTCAGAAGCCGAAGGACGTGCGCACGTCCAGCTACTTTATCGTGCGTCATTTCGTGCGGGATTACGCGGTGCAGTACACCGGCCCTTACACCTATCTGCTGGGGCTTTTCATGCGCTGTACGAAAAACATCGCCAGCGTGCCAATCCAGCACTTCGAGCGCGAAGTGGGTGAGTCGAATTATACGCTGAAATCCCTGATCGGCCTCTGGTCAGATATCATCGGATTTTCCGTGATTCCGCTGCGTGTGGCGTCCTTCACAGGCTTTTTCTTTGCCGCGGTCGGTATCATCTTTGCGATTGCGATCGTGATCCGGAAGTTTGTCGATCCGACGCTGTCGATGGGCTGGCCCTCGTTGATGTGCGCGATCACTTTTTTCTTTGGCCTGACATTTCTCTTTCTGGGAATGATCGGGGAGTATGTCGGACGGCTGTTCTTGAGTATGAATAAAGAACCTCAGTACGTGATTCGCGAGACGTACAATATAGAAGAGACGGAGGGCGCGGAAGATGACTGAGCAGCCGCGACGGAGCCGCCTGAAAATCTATGTTCTGCTCGCGCTTTCTCTGGTGATCCAGAGTTTGAGCTCGGTATTTATCAAGTATGCCGGTACTTTTGAGACCTTTTCGCGGGAATTTATTTTTTATTATCTTGTCGCGGTTGGCTGTCTCGGCGTGTTCGCGATCATGTGGCAGCTGCTGCTGGAGTTGGTGCCGTTGTCGACTGCATATCTGCGAAAGGGAATTTTGTATATCCTGATTCTGATCTGGTCAGTCATTCTCTTTCAGGAGCAGGTGACGCTGAACAATGTGATCGGGAGCATCATTATTATTGTGGGGATCAGTCTGCATGGAATGGATGAGCATTAGCTATGTGCTGGCTTTTCTGGCGGTGTTCGTGGCCTCGGTGTCACAGATTCTGCTGAAGCAGTCGGCGCAGAGAGAACATAAAAACATTATTTTTAAATTTTTGAACTGGCGGGTGATCTTAAGCTATGCGTTGCTGCTCGGGACGACAGTGATCAATGTCTTCGCCTATCGGGGCATCGAGCTGAAGGTGACGCCGATGATTGAGTCGACCGGTATTATCTGGGTGACGATTTTGGCGGTATTCTTTCTCGGCGAGCGGCCAAACCGGCGGGCGTTGATCTCGATCGCCGTGACCATTCTGGGGATTATTGTATTTTCATTATGAGTGAGTTACTGGAAAAGCTGAAAAATTATGCGGATTCCGATCATCTTCCGATGCACATGCCCGGACACAAGAGGCGCATGGGGGATCTGGGGAATCCGTTTTTCATCGATATTACGGAGATTGAAGGCTTTGATGACCTGCATCACGCGGAAGGGATTTTACGGGATGCGCAGCAGCGGGCGGCGAGGCTGTACGGCTCGGAGGAGACGCATTATCTGGTAAACGGCAGTACTGCTGGTATCCTCGCGGCGGTGTCCGGCTGCGTCTCTGCGGGTGGAACGATTCTGGTGGCGAGGAACTGTCATCAGTCGGTTATCCACGCCGCGTTGCTTCGTGAGCTGGACACCATGTATATTTATCCACAACCCACCGTGGAAATGTGGATAAACGGGCAGATTTTAGCCGCAGATGTGGATAAGGCGCTGCGCGAGAAGCCGGATATTCAGGCGGTGCTGCTCACGTCTCCGACTTATGACGGGGTAGTTTCGGATGTGGAGTCGATTGCGGAAATTGCCCATGCGCATGGGATTCCGTTGATCGTGGACGAGGCGCATGGCGCACATTTTCCCTTTTCGGATTATTTTCCGCGTGATGCTGTGAGCTGCAGCGCGGATGTGGTGGTGACGAGTCTGCACAAGACGCTTCCGTCCCTCACGCAGACGGCGCTCATCCATCTGAACGGTGGGCTTATCGATCGGGAGAAAATTCGCTTTTTCTTGCGGGTGTACCAGACGAGCAGTCCGTCCTATGTGCTGATGGCGGGAATAGATCAGTGTATAGACTGGATCGGCAGAAATCGTGCAGAGTTTGATCGTTTTGGCGAGAGGCTCACGCGGCTTCGCGTCGATCTTGGAAAAATGCAGTATCTGAGGCTTCTGGAATTTCCGGATATGGATCGCTCACGTATTCTGGTGTCGGGGGCGCGCGCCGGGATCAGCGGCAAAGAACTGGCTGCGAGATTGCGGAAAGACTACCGCATCGAGCCGGAGATGGCGGGCATTTCGTATGTGTGCATGCTGACCTCGGTCGCGGATCAGGAAGAGGAGTTGCGGCGCCTTGGGGATGCTTTTTTGCGGATGGATGCCGGAATAGAGAAGGGGGAAGCAGTGGGAGTAGAGCAGGAGGTCGCCGCTTTACCGAAGCTCAAGCGGGTCTGTTCCATGCAGGCAGCTTTCGACGCGGACGCGGAATGGATTCCGCTAAAGGAAGCGGGCGGCAGAATCAGCGCCGGTTTTGTTGTGCCGTATCCGCCGGGGATTGCGCTGCTGACTCCCGGTGAGGAGATCGACGAGGCGGTTTTGCAAAGCCTTGCCTGTCTGCCGCGGGCAGGATGCGAAATGCGTGGCATAAGGAATGGTAGGCTTCGGGTAATAAAGAGAGGGTGCATATGGGAAAAATTTTCTGTCTGATGGGGAAAAGTTCATCGGGAAAGGATACAATTTACAAGAGACTTTTGGCTGATACGGAGCTCGGGTTACGCCGCATCGTTCCTTACACGACCCGCCCGATACGCGAGGGGGAGGTAGAAGGGGTCGAGTATCATTTTGTGGATGAGGAGGAACTTGCGCGTTTGCAGGCGGCCGGACTTGTTGTTGAACTGAGAGCCTACAATACGGTGCATGGTGTCTGGAAGTATTTTACGGTCTGTGACGGAGAGCTGGATACGGAACGATTTTCCTACGCGCTGATCGGGACGCTGGAATCCTGGCACGCGATGAAGGAGTATTTCGGTGCGGAACGAATGGCAGCGATTTATGTGGAGGTGGACGACGGGGAGCGTCTTTCCCGGGCGCTTGCGCGCGAGCGGAGCCAGGCGACTCCGCATTATGCGGAGATGTGCCGCAGATTTCTGGCAGATCTGGAGGATTTTTCCGAGGAGAAACTGCAAAGAGAGGGGATTATCGCGCGTTTTCGAAATGAGACTCTGGAGCAGTGCCTCGGCGAGATAAAACTTTTCATTCAAAAATGTCTGGCGGTGTGATACAATAAAGTCACTGTGGGAGGTAAAAAGATGGCCGGGTTTGCGGACGTGATTGGGCATGAGCAGACGATTGCCCACATGAAGCGTGCGATAGAATTGAATAAGGTTTCCCATGCCTATATTATCAATGGGGAGCGTGGTTCGGGCAAGAAGCTTCTGGCCGGGATTTTTGCGCAGACGCTGCAGTGTGAAGCGCAGGGGACAGAGCCCTGCATGCAGTGCCGCTCCTGCCGTCAGGCACTTTCGCTGAACCAGCCGGATATCATTCGTGTGACGCATGAGAAACAGGGGACGATCAGCGTGGAGGATGTCCGCGGCCAGCTGAACGGAGACATTCAAATCAGGCCTTATAGCAGTCCCTACAAGATTTATATTGTAGATGAGGCTGAGAAGCTGACACCGCAGGCGCAGAATGCTTTGCTAAAGATGATTGAGGAGCCTCCCTCTTATGCGGTGATCTTGCTGCTCACAGCGAATACAGGGATGCTGCTGCCGACGATCCTGTCCCGCTGTGTGGTGCTGGATCTGAAGCCGGTGCCGGATGAACGTGTCCGGCGTTACCTGATGGAACAGCTTGAAATTCCTGATTATCAGGCGGAGGTCTGCACCGCTTTTGCGCAGGGAAATGTGGGGAAGGCTAGAAGGCTCGCCCTGTCCGACAGTTTCACGGAGATGCTCGAGCATGCGCTTCATCTTGTAAAAAATATCGGGGAAATGGAGCTGAATGATCTGCTCGAGGATTTGAGAAAGATCGGTTCCTATAAGATGGAGATTGATGATTATCTCGACATTTTGACGGTCTGGTATCGGGATGTGCTGCTATTCAAAGCAACGCGTGATGCGGACGGCTTGATCTTCCGGCAGGAGCTGAGCGCGATCCGTGAGCGGGCGCAGAAGAGCTCCTATGAGGGACTTGAGTTGATTTTGAAATCCCTTGACAAGGCGAAACAGCGACTGAATGCCAATGTAAATTTTGATATGGTTATGGAGCTTCTGCTTCTCACCATGAAGGAGAACTGAGATGACAAATATAACAGGCGTGCGATTCCGGCATGCGGGAAAGGTATACTATTTTTCTCCGGGAGATCTGGAGATTAAAAGAGGAGATCACGTGATCGTGGAGACCGCGCGTGGGCTTGAATACGGCGACGTGATGATTGGGAGGAAGGAAGTGGAGGACGACCGCGTGATCCAGCCGCTGAAGCCGGTGCTGCGCCTTGCGACGCCGCACGATGACAAGCTGGCCGAGGAGAACCGTGCGAAGGAGAAGGAAGCCTATAAGGTTTGCAGGGAAAAGATTCAGAAGCATAATCTGGATATGAAGCTTGTGGATGTGGAGTACACCTTTGACGGCAATAAGATCCTGTTTTATTTCACGGCGGACGGGCGGATCGATTTCCGCGAACTCGTGAAGGATCTGGCGAGCGTGTTTCGGACGCGCATCGAGCTGAGGCAGATCGGAGTGCGCGACGAGACAAAGATTCTCGGCGGGATCGGTATCTGCGGCAGACCGCTCTGTTGCTATGCGCATCAGTCGGATTTTATCCCGGTGTCCATCAAAATGGCGAAGGAGCAGAACCTCTCGCTGAATCCGTCCAAGATATCCGGCGTTTGCGGCAGGCTCATGTGCTGCCTCAAGTATGAGCAGGAGACTTATGAAGAACTGAACAGCCGTCTGCCCGGCGTCGGCGATTATGTGACTGCTGCAGACGGCAGTCAGGGGGAAGTGAGTTCTGTCAATGTCCTGCGCCAGACCGTGAAAGTTATTGTGACGCTGGATAAGGACGAGAAAGAGATTCGCGAGTATCCGGTGGCGGAGTTGAAGTTCCGACCGCATCGTAAGAAGGAGAAAGGCAACCGAAATAAAGAAAAGGCCTTTGAAGAAAAGAATCTGAAGGAAGCGGAAGCGCTCGACGGTCAGGAAAAGGCGGAGGGCATGGCGAAGCCGGAGCGCCGAGGTAAAATGGAGCGCCGGGAAAAGCCGGAGCGAAAGGAAAAATCAGAACGTCGCGACCGCAGGCCAAATCAGGAGCGCCGCAGAGGGAAAGCGAAATCGCATGATAAGAAAAGTGAGACTGTATGACAGATAAGGCAGGGACACTGTACCTGTGCGCAACCCCGATCGGAAATCTCGAGGATATGAGTTTCCGAGTTCTGCGCGCGCTTAAGGAGGCAGATTTGATCGCGGCGGAGGATACGCGAAACAGCATCAAATTGCTGAATCACTTCGATATTCATACGCCGATGACCAGTTATCATGAATATAACAAAATCGAGAAGGGCCGTTTACTGGTGAAGCGGCTTCTGGAGGGACAGAATATCGCATTGATCACAGATGCGGGGACTCCCGGAATCTCAGATCCTGGCGAGGAACTGGTTCGGATGTGTCGTGAGGCGGGCGTATGCGTGACATCCCTTCCGGGAGCCTGCGCTTGTGTGACGGCTCTTACGCTGTCCGGGCTTCCAACGAGGAGGTTCTGCTTTGAGGGTTTTCTCCCGACAGATAAAAAAGAACGTCGTGAGGTACTGGAGGAGCTTGCGCGGGAAACGCGGACGATACTGCTGTATGAAGCGCCGCACAGACTTCGGAAAACCCTAGAGGAGCTGCGGGAGTGTCTCGGAAACCGGGGAGTAACGCTCTGTAAGGAGCTTACGAAAAAGCATGAGACGGCCTTTCAGACAACGCTGGATGAAGCTCTCCTGTACTACGGGGAGAATGAGCCGTGCGGCGAGTATGTGCTTGTGCTGGAGGGATGTTCCCGGAAGCAAATGCAGGAGGAGCGGCAAGAAGCCATGCGAGAGAGGCCGCTTGCGGAGCACATGAGGATCTACGAAGAGCAGGGCATGGATCGGAAGGAAGCCATGCGGCAGGTCGCGAAGGATCGCGGTGTGTCAAAGAGGGACATTTATCAGGCGCTACTGGAAGATGGCTAAGGGTTGCCTGCTTTCCCGGTCAGCCGTTGGTCGAAATGGAATGAGGACTGGTTGGTATGCTTATGAAGGGGTGTGAAGGAGAAAGACAGATAGAAACAATATTGAGACCGGGCGAGCGCCTGGACGATTTACAGCGGAACGGCTATCGGATTATACAGGATCCGGGGCGGTTCTGTTTTGGTATGGACGCTGTTTTGCTGTCCGATTTCACGCGGGTACGACGAGGGGAATGTGTGATTGACCTTGGAACAGGGACCGGCATTATCCCCATCCTGCTGGCGGCGCGGACGGAGGCGGAGCAGCTCGCCGGGCTGGAAATTCAGCAGGAGAGCGCGGATATGGCCAGATGCAGCGTGCGGCTGAACGGTCTGGAGGAGCGTATTCGGATTGTGGACGGCGATATCCGTGAGGCGGATCACATTTTTGGCGCGGCCTGCGCTCAGGTTGTGGTATCGAATCCGCCTTACATGATCGCGGAGCACGGTCTTCTGAACGCGGACGAGCCGCTGGCGATTGCGAAGCATGAGATTTTCTGTACGCTGGAGGATGTGGTATCACAGGCCGCACGGCTCCTGAAGCCGGGAGGGCGTTTTTATCTGGTGCACAGACCGTTTCAGCTTACGCAGATTATGGAAACTTTACGCATACACAGGCTGGAACCCAAAAGGATGCGGCTGGTCCATCCCTTTATCGATAAGGAACCCAATATGGTTCTGATCGAGGCGGCGGACGGCGGCAGACTGGGGCTCACCGTGGAGAAGCCGCTGATCGTCTACCGGGAGCAGGGGAAATATACGGACGAAATTTATGAGATTTACGGGAGGGGCAGAGTGTGAAGACAATTGCCAAAATTTACACCGATTTTCCAGAGAAATTCGGGATTCCGCGGCAGAGCGGGCTCGTGAAAGGGCTGACGGGGCGGATTGTCTTTGAGCCGGAATATCGCAGCCCCGACGCGATCCGCGGACTCGAACAGTTTTCCCATATCTGGATTCTGTGGAAATTTTCACAGACAGAGCGGGAGAAGTGGACGGCGACTGTGAGGCCGCCGCGGCTCGGAGGAAAGACGCATGTGGGCGTATTCGCCACGCGTTCGCCGTATCGGCCAAATGATATCGGACTCTCGTCAGTGCGCCTGCTGGAGGTTCGGATGGATGAGCGCGACGGCCCTGAGATACTGGTGGACGGTGTGGATATGGTGAACGGAACGCCGATCTATGATATTAAACCTTACATTCCGCTCTGCGACTGTCATCCTGAGGCGTCTGAGGGATATACCCGCGAAACCAGGGAGCATGCGCTTGAGGTGGAATTTCCACGGGAGCTTCTGGAGCTCTATCCGGAGGAAAAGAGAGATGCTGTTATCGGTGTGCTCGCACAGGATCCGCGTCCGGCCTATGTCATGGATCCGGAATGGATCTACGGCCTGTCCTTTGCCGGACATGACGTAAAATTTCGGGTGGAGAGAAACAGGCTGACGGTTGTGGGGCTGATATGATATTTGTTTATATCAGCGCCTTTTAAAATCCTCTCATTTTTGTTTTGATTTCATTTCTGTGAAAGTGCATGAAAAAGAGAAAGCTTCCATAGAATGTAGGGATACATTTTATGGGAGCCTTTTTAATGAATGCACTTTGGGCGGGGATGATGCTGGTCGCGGTCGCATACGGAGCTTTTCACGGGACAATTCCGGAAGTGACGCAGGCGGCGCTCGATTCCGCAAAGGAGGCGGTGTCGCTCTGCGCCGCGATGCTGGGGATTCTTTCCTTCTGGATGGGGTTGATGCAGATCGGGACGGCGTCGGGGGTAGTTGATCGATTGACGAGAGGAGTGCGTCCGACTCTGCGCTGGCTGTTTCCCGATGTCCCGGAGGAACATCCGGCGATGGAACATATTGCGCTGAACTGCATCGCGAACGTGCTGGGACTCGGCTGGGCATCGACCGGGGAGGGTTTAAAGGCGATGGAGCAGCTGAAGAAACTGGAGACGGAACGCCGGAGCGTTCCGCCCGGGACAGCGAGCGACGCGATGTGCACCTTCCTGATTCTGAATATTTCGTCTCTGCAGTTGATTCCGGTCAATGTTATTGCATATCGAAGCCAGTATGGGAGTGTGAATCCGACGGTTGTCGTCGGCCCGGCGATCATCGCAACCGCGGCCAGTACGGCGGCGGGAGTGATTTTCTGCAGGGTGATGCAGAGGTCCGGGAAGCCCTGAACTGGAAATTTGTCGATATTGCGTGTGGCTTTCCTGTATGTTAGAATTTAACTGTTTAAAAGGGTTTATTTTCAGA